>JAFSSS010000076.1 GCA_017450925.1 Ruminococcus sp.
AGTGTTAAACCAAAGCGCGAAGCGCATTCCGCAGTCCAGGGCGCGGTAGCCCTGGCGGGTCAAGGGCAGAGCCCTTGCGGGGACGGGGGCAGAGCCCCAGCGGGGTGTGGGGCAGAGCCCCATGCGGCGCGTTAGCGACGACCGGCGCTGCACAAAGAAAACAGTAGGGCGCAAAAGCAGTAACCCACATCCCAAATAACGTGGACAAACAAAATGCAGCGCCGGAAAAAGTAGTCCTCCCGCACTCGCAGGAAAGAGCGATAGCGATTTTCCGTCCCGTAGGAAAACAAAGCAGCAGCGCAAACACCAACCATACCCCCGCAAAAGCAGGAAAAAGCGTCAGCGATTTTCCGTACCATAGCAAACCATACCATAGCGCAAGCAAAAATGGGTATTCCCTCCGCGCGGGGGAATACCCATTTGCACAGCAGAATAATACAGCGCAAGCGTGATATTTCTGAATAAAAGGGTAGTATATTAGTGAAAGCCAAAGCTTTCTGACAGGGGATGCATACCGGCGCAGAACAGAACACGGCTCGACGGCTGCGGAACGAAACCAACCCAAAGGGGCACAGAGCATGAACTAAAAAGGAGGAGAAAAGCATGACGGACGACAGCAGGATAATCGAACTGTTCTTTGAGCGCTCGGAGCAGGCGATAAAAATGCTTGATGAAAAATACGGCAGGAGCTGCCGCAGAACTGCCCGGAATATCCTTTCCTCCGAAGAGGATGCCGAGGAGTGCGTAAGCGATGCATATCTCGCAGTATGGAACAGGATACCTCCGGAAAAGCCCCGCCCGCTTCTGACCTATCTGCTGAAGATAGTCAGAAACCTGTCGCTGAAGCGTTACCGCAGCAATACCGCATTGAAGCGCAGCAGCGGCTACGACGCCGCCCTCGACGAGCTGGCGGAATGCCTGCCCTCGGCCGAAAATGTGGCGGATGAAGTTGAGGCTAAACAGCTTGCCGATATTGTCAACCGCTTTCTTAAAGACCTCGGCCGGGAGGAACGGGTGATGTTCGTCCGAAGATATTGGTTCGGGGACAGCATAGATACGCTGGCAGGGCTCTTCGGCATAAGCAGACGAGCCGTTTCATCACGGCTCTACAGAACAAGAGAAAAGCTTAAGACACAGCTTGCAAAGGAGGGAGAAGCATTATGAAAAGAGAAATAACTTCAGATGTCATCAGCAGGATAGACGACAAATTCGTTTTTGAGGCCGCAGAGTATATGCCCCGCCGCAGACGCTTCAGCGTGAAGGCCGCAGGGATAGCCGCCGCCTGCATTATAGCCGCTGCTGCTGCAGGGGTCATCCTAATGAACAGACCAAATGAAATAAAGACCGAAACGCCGCAGGCTGAAAGCATCCTGCCAAGACCCTATAAGCAGAGCTATCACCTTGCAGAGAGCGCCGTGGTCTGGCCGTGGGAGTATAAAACGGATGCAGAAAAATATACAGAGGTGCAGTTCGGCGGGAAAAGCTATCATATCTGCTCCGGGGGAACGGTCAGCGATATGACGCTGATAGGCAAAGGGCTCGGCGAATGCACGCTAAGCGGCTATGACGACTACTCCGATAAGACCTATACCGAAAACGCCGAAGCGTTTGAAGTCAGCGGCGGCGACAGCAGCATGATAATCGCCGTAAAGCTCGAGAGCGGCTATGGCATCTACCGCGAGCTGAAAACGGCTGTGGGAAATGCACGCCTCGACAGCCTGCTTGAACGGCTCGGCCTTGCCGGGAGGCTGAAATTTACACACTTTACAGACAGCAGCGGTAAGACCTTTGCCCTTGAGAACGGCGGGGAGCTTGTGAGGATGCTGACGGAGGTGGAATGCCAAGGGGGAGATCTGGGAGCTGACAGCCCTATGGGAAAGGACAGCAGCAGTATCACCTTTACAGCCGACTGCCCGGAGCTGGGAGTGTCGAACAGGGCATTCAGCGTAAGCGCAGAGGGGCGCATTTTCACGAACATATTTGACTACGGATATCAGTGCTTTATCAGCAAGGAGGATGCGGAAAGGATCATAGCCTATGCCAAGGCACATTCGGCAGAGGAGAGGGATACAGGCAGGACAGATATGATCGGAGGAAGGGTAACAGAGATCGGAGAGGGGTATATCAGGATAGACGATACGGTGCTTTGCGAGGATGAAAGCGAGGGGATGACGTTCACTGTTCCGACGGAGGACATACGCATACGGAGGTGCATGGAGTTTTCGCCGAAGCCGAAGACGGGGGACATAGTGGCGGTATATTTCCGCGGGGAGGTCACCGGGGACGGGAGAGTAGGCGAAGCATACGGGATAGTGAGTGCAAGCCTATCTGAAGAAGGCGAAATAAACATACCAGAGTAGCAGGGGCGGAACGCACAAAGCTGGTGAAAAGAACGCGAAGCGCATTCCGCAGTCCAGGGCGCGGTAGCCCTGGCGGGTCAAGGGCAGAGCCCTTGCGGGGACGGGGGCAGAGCCCCAGCGGGGTCAAGGGGCAGCGCCCCTTGCAGGGTGTGGGACAGCGTCCCACTCGGCGCGTTAGCGACGACCGGCGCTGCACAAAGAAACCAGTAGGGCATAAAAGCAGGTACACACATCCCAAGTGACGGGGACAAACCAAATGCAGCGCCGGAAAAAGCAGTCCTCCCGCACTCGCAGGAAAGAGCGATAGCGATTTTCCGTCCCGAAGAAGCACAAAGCAGCAGCGCAAACACTAACCATACCCCCGCAAAAGCAGGAAAGAGCAACAGCGATCATCCGTCCCGTAGGAAAACAAAGCCGCAGCGTAAACATCCACCATAGCATAAGCAAAAAACAAAAGCGATCATCCACCCCGCAGCAAACCAGAGTAAATCAAAACAAACCAAAGCAGAAAAAACCAGCCCCGTTTTGTGCGAATGTACAAAGCGGGGCTGGCTGCCTGCCAAAATGCGTGTTTTCGCAGGTTTCTTTATTGACATCAAGGACGGCTTATGTTATAATGTTTAACGTAAAATCATGCTATTATTAAGGGGTGAAGTGTATGTCAATATTGAAAAGGATCGCATCAGTCGCTGCTGCCGCCGTGATGCTGGCAGAAGGTGCAGTCAGCGCTTATGCCGCAGACGGAGATTTCCTGTACTCTAAGCAGAAAAACGGAACACTGATGCTTACAAAGTATAAGGGTACCGATACTAAGGTCACCATACCCGCGGAGATAAACGGGTTTAAGGTCACCGAGCTTTATGATACCTTTGAAAAAAATGAAGACATAACCTCGGTGATAATCCCGTCCGGCGTCAAGACAATTGGTTACAGCGCATTTTTGGAATGCCGCAGTCTGGAAACTGCCGTGGTGCCGGAGGGAGTTGAAACGCTGGGGCTTTATTCCTTCGGACATTGCGTGCAGTTGAAGAATATCACCCTGCCGAAAAGCTTGAAGACTATTCTTCCCGGAGCTTTCAGCTGCTGCGTTCGCCTTGAAGAGATCAATATCCCAAAGGGCATTACCGAAATACCCTTCAATTGCTTCAATGACTGTAGGAAAATGAGATCAGTGGTAATACCCGACGGCGTCGTAACTATCGACGAGGGCGCTTTCTCTTCCTGTGCTGAGCTGAAAACAGTGTCTGTTCCCGACAGCGTTACCACTATCCACGACTGGGCCTTTAGTAATCCGGCCGAGGGTATGAGCATCATTTGCAGCAAGGGCAGTACGGCTTATAATTTCGCCAAGAAAAACAGCCTCGGAGTTGCCCTTACAGGCAGCGCTGAACGCGGCGACGTGAACGGCGACGGAGTGATCAATATGAAGGACTTGACTACTCTCCAGCGAAAGGTCAACGGCTGGGACGAGGATGTGCTGTTCAAGGGCGCAGATACAGACGCTTCATACGAGATCAATATGAAGGACATTACCACACTGCAGATAATGATAAATTCAAAATAAGAAAGAGGCGCTTAAATGTTCAGAAAGGTTTTGGCTGTGATCTCGGCAGCAGTCGTCATGTTCACCTGCGGGATCGTTACAGCAGCGGCAGAGTCGAACAGTCTGTTTGAATATGAGGTGAACGGCGGAGAGGTTACAATAACCAAGTATATCGGCAGCGGTAAAACTACCTTGTATATACCGCCGAAGATAGATAATATGAAGGTCACTGCGATCGGAGAATACGCTTTTGATCATAACGAGGAGCTTCAGACCGTGGTCATCCCGACCAGCGTCAGCAATGTCGGAGAGGGCGCGTTCTACAACTGCACGGGACTGAAAAGCCTCTATGTTCCCGGAAGTATAAAGGAGACACCGACAAAGTTTTGCTATAACTGCTTTTATCTGGAAACTGTCGTTTTAAGCAGCGGCTTGACCGCATTAGGGAATGCAAGCTTTGTCCACTGTAGGAAACTGACCCAGATAAAACTGCCCGATACCTTGAAAACTATCGGAGGGGGAGCGTTTTTAGAATGCAATCTGTCAAGTATCGAGCTGCCCGACGGACTTGAAGAGATCGGATCCTGGGGTCTTTGCTCTGACGGCGATCTCAAAAGCGTTACTATCCCAGCCTCGGTAAAGACTCTCGAGAAGTATGCTGTAGGCTATGACGATACCGGAAATGTTAAGGACGACTTCACAATAAACTGCTATACCGGGACGGAAGCGCATAGATACGCCGTGGCTTACGGCATTAACTATGAGCTGCTGGACTCCGACGGGATAAAGTCCGGCGATGTCAACGGCGACGGAAACATCGACATGAAGGACATTACCGATCTCCAGCGATATGTCAACGGCTGGAAGGTGGCGATAGTCCCCACAGGTGCAGATGTGGATGTGAGCGGCGAGATCAACATGAAGGACATCACCACGCTGCAGAAGCTGATAAATTCAAAATAATTCGGGAGGATGTATATTATGAAAATAGCGATAGGGAACGATCATGCCGCGCCGGAGCTGAAGCTGGCTGTCAAGGCACACCTCGAGGAAAAGGGCATCGAGGTCGTAGATATGGGCTGCGCCCCCGGGGAGAAATGCGACTATCCCGATGCGGCGGCAGCAGTCTGCCGGAAGGTCACCGGCGGCGAGTGTACCCTTGGCATCCTTATCTGCGGCACCGGGCTGGGGATGTCCTACGCCGCCAACAAGATAAAGGGCATCAGAGCGGCCTGCTGCTCGGAGGTCTTCTCTGCCCGCCTCTCAAGGGAGCATAACGACGCCAATGTGCTTTGCTTCGGCGCAAGAGTGATCGGTGAGGGAACAGCTCTCGATCTGGTGGATGCATTTATCTCCACACCGTTCTCCGGGGACGAAAGGCATCAGAGAAGGATCGACAAGATCACAGCTCTTGAAAACGAAGGCTGATGCACAATAAAATCCTACATCCCGATCTCGATACCCGCCGCCGTAAACGACAGTTTACCATGCTTTCTGCGGGAGTTACTGGGGAAAACCTTTCTGAAGAAAGGTTATTCCCCAGACCCCTTTCCAAAGACTTCTGACTCTTTTTGGCGAGGGTACCTGCCGTTTTCCTAAAAAGCACAAGCTTTAAAGTCTGATGCTTTTAGCGGAAATACAGGTACCCTCGCCAAAATGAATTAAAAGTTTTAGGGAGGGGGTTTGGGGGATGACCCTTTTTCAAAAGGGTCTCCCCCAATAATTTCCGCAAACAGCACGGCAAACTGTCGTTTGCAGCAATACACAGCCGAATTGGGATTTATATATATATACTACAGATCAAGCTCAAATTGTCGCTTGACACTGCATCCAAAAAGTGGTATTATGATTATAGACAAAATGTTAAAAGCTTGATAAAGTAAAACAAATAACAAATAGAGATCGGAGCGTGAACCGTATGAAAAACAAAATCGGGATAAAGATATTGAGCTTGCTGCTGGCCGGGACAATGGCTGTCGGCACGGTCGGGGCATCGGTCAGCTTCGATACGGCGATAGTGGCAGAGGCATCTGACGAAGGAACTGCTATAAAGATTATTACAGATAATATGAGGGCTCTGACGCCGTTCTGTCCTGTCATGAACATTGCAGGCTCATTTATCGGCAGCTTGTGGACTCTCTTTGAGCAGGACAACTCCGGCGCGGTCTTGAATGAAATAAACCAAAACATCAGCGATCTGCGTCGTGAAATGGAAGAACAGTACACAGCACTCAACAATAAGCTGGACGATAACACCAGACAGATCTTAAACACCCTTGGCAATAAGATCACTATCAACAGCAACGGTCAGAAGCTGAACGAGCTTACGACCGCGGTGAACATGATAGCCGATCAGATAGATGTGACTGTAAAGGGCAAAAAGACAGCAGAGGAAAAGACAATAGCTATTGCAAAGCATATCAGGGATAACCAGAGCTGGAGCCAGAATTCCAATCTGATCTACGAGGTCGAGCTGGTGGGTCGGCTGCTTTCGGGAAAAAGCTTTGCGGAACTGGACGGAAAGGATATTTACACGGCTGCATATACAGACTGCTGCCAGAATGTTATGTTCAGCGGTGAGGCGTATGACCTTGCAGAGAACTACATCGTGCGCATCATGGAAGAATATTACTGTGCCTACAGTGTTGCAATGCAGTGCCTTAAAGCGGTCAAGGACGCGGCAAGTTTTACAGACGAGCAGATAAACGGCCTATCGCAGCAGGCAAGAAAGGATTATCTTGATCTAAGCGCTGACGCAGAACAAGCGGAATTTGAGATGCAAAAGCTCACAAAGCAGCTTTTTGATCTGGACGATCCGGACAGCGTGGGCTATCACTATCTTGCTTTTGTGTACAGAAGACTTAAAGAGCGGAACATATTCGTAAGATACGGGAAGGAGGTTGCTCCGTTCCCTGTTGAAATAACAGAAACGGCGATCAAAGCTGATGTTTCCGGAGACAGCAACACCTACTATTATGATGATTATAAAAAAGATGTAACAAATGTAGTAAATAAGATAAAGAAAGCTGTTACTAACGGAATAGAGCAAAGCGACATCAGCAGTGAGAAGATATGCGAGCTTTATAATTATGTAAATGCCAATTACCCTAACAAGTCCTTTGACGATTATCTTGAGTATGTTGGAATATCAACAGATAGCTTCAGAAAGAGGAGCAATACATTTTTCCCTGTGAGTGAAAGTATTGATGAAGGCAGAGCGCTGAAGCACTACACCAGAGAGGAGCCGGAGCTGAAAGGTAACACTGATGCCAAATGGGACGTGATCGGTGAAAGTGACTGGAGTATGTACTGGAACGTTGGCATCAAGTCATTTCAGCATTCAAAGGCCGGGAGCGGGACGGAGAATTACTGGTTCTACAAGGTCAAGAACTGGTATGTAGGCTGGTTTTTGGATTCAAACTACGGCTACAGGCCGGAAAAGCAAAACAACAATATGCTGGTGTTCCAAAAGACCGACCCGATAAAGGTGCCTGCAAACGGCAGCGATATCGTGGAGCAGCTAAGGAGCGAGGGCGTGTATGATTATACTCTCAAATGGACTGCGGCAAGCACACAGAGATACTCTCTCGGAAAACGGGCATTCAGTAAGAATAGAATAAGTGTATATGACTATTTCGGGAACCCGGTCGATGTTGAAACAGTGCTTGAAGCACAGGAAACGCCCGAGCAGGGCATTGACATCTCGGGAAGCAACAGGACAAGAATGGTGATAAACACCACCAAGCCCGGTACCTATCATTTGAGATTCAAGGCTGAAAACGCATTCGGCGACACCTTCTACTCCCAGTGGATAAACTGGTATGCGTTTGATGCGGACGGCAGGATCACCGCGGACGCCAGCGGCTGGCCGAAGAAGGTCGTTCTGGGCGTTTACGATCTTGACAAGCTTATCAAGGTATCTATCTTAAACACTAAGGGTCAGTCGGTGAACGACAAATATACCTTTGAGGCCAAGGAGCCCTGCATAAAGATAAACGGCAGCCAGATGACCGTTCACGATTTCGGCACCTTCCACATCCGCGCCAAGACGGTGAATGCCAACGGCAAGGAGATCTATTCGGATTGGGTGACATTTGAGAGCCTTTCGGGTGCGCCCAGTGGATTCAATGTGCTTTCCTATCTGATGTATTATGAAGGTGCGGGCGAGGGCAGGAAGGAGATAACGGCAAATGTCCGCACAGACCTTGACCCTCTGTTCAAGCTGAAGGTAGTGTATGAAGCAGGATCATGGGTGCTTAGTGACCCGTTCAAGGCTATATGGGAGCTGAAGGAGCTTCCGGAGAAGGGCTGCTGTATCAGCGACGGAAAATATTTCTTTGCAAGTCAGCCGGGCGTTTATCATGTAAGAGCGGTGAACTATGATTACAATATCGTCACCGAATGGTACACGGTAAACGTTGTGAGCTACGGTGCCGACGACAGCGAGTTTTGGGATATCGACTTTGAATACGACAGCAGCTATGACGCCCCGGACGAGAACACCAGCTTTGTTATAAGGCAGAGCTACACGGGGCTTGTGGGTGCAGAGCCCGACAGCATCGAGCAGCCGAGCATGGTGGAGATGCCTAAGGACGAGAAGGATGATACGGCGAAGTATCCTGCACACAAGCGGCTTATGGTCGATGTGATCGACGGCATATCCGGCAGGGAGATAAGGGTTAAATACAGCTGGGAGGCACAGGAGACCGACGGCATCTCGCTTGCCGAGGACGGAACGGTGACCTTCACGAAGGCGGGGACGTATCACGTCCGTGTCAGCAGCGGAGAGTATTCCTCTGACTGGTTCGAGATAAGCGCAGCTGCGGAGTCGAAGGAATATGCAACTGTCGCCTTCTGCGATGAAGACGGCAGAACGATCACTGCGGTCACACTCCCTTGGGGCGCGAAGCTCACCCCTCCGGCTGACCCCGTAAAGGACGGCTATACCTTTGCAGGCTGGTCGCAGGAGATACCCGAGAGGATGCCGGCTGATGATCTTAGCATTTACGCTGTATGGACAAAGAACGGCGAGCCCGCTTCCGAAAGCAGACCCGACGATACCAAGCCGGCCGGCAACGGCGGCGGCAGCAATCCCGGTACCGGAGCCGCCGCGGGAATGCTTGCGTCAGCAGCCGCTGCTCTCGGAACGATGACCGTGATAAAGAAGAAAAAGAGTTGAGGCGGTAACTATGCCCGAAAGATCTACAGACCGACGTTCCATAAAAACCGGAAAGGCTCTTACCAATGCGCTCCTACCGCGCACAGGGCTGTGCGGCAGTCATCGCCGATTGGGTAAACGGCGGCTTAAAGGAGCCGGAGGATTTTATTGTAAAGATAATTTCAAGGCTTGACAGCAACACAGAAAAAGTATTCTGAAAAAAAGAGATCACCTGTTCCCGAAACGCTCGGAGAACAGGTGATCATATCATTTAAGCCCCAAATCCGGCTGTGCATTGCCACAAATGACATATTGCCGTGCTGTCTGCGGAAATTATTGGGGGAGACCCTTTTGAAAAAGGGTCATCCCCCAAACCCCCTCCCTAAAACTTTTAATTCTTTTTGGCGAGGGTACCTGTATTTCCGCTAAAGTCATCAGACTTTAAAGATAGTG
>JAFSSS010000077.1 GCA_017450925.1 Ruminococcus sp.
CCCTTGCGGGGTCAAGGGGCAGAGCCCCTTGCAGGGTGTGGGACAGCGTCCCACTTGGCTCGCGATAGCGAGACAACCGGCGCTGCACAAAGAAACAAAAGGGCGCAAAAGCAGGAAACCAAACCAAAGTAACGGGGACAAACCAAATGCAGCGCCGGAAAAAGTAGTCCTCCCGCACTCGCAGGAAAGAGCGTTAGCGATTTTCCGTCCGTAGAACCACAAAGCCGGAGCGCAAACAGCGATTTTCCGTCCGTAGGAACACAAAAGCCGGAGCGCAAACAGCGATTCATCCACCCGCAGAAACACCAAGCCGCAGTAACGCGGCATATCTGTCACATCACGAAACAAACCCAAGCGCCTGGCAGGCGCGCAGCGTAAAAAATAAAGCTCAAGAAAGGGGTGAGAGAGAGATTGAACAGCTTTTATAATGACTGGTATGAGGACTTCAAGGAGGCCGTAGCAGCATTCGGCGACGATGAGCTGTCCGAATCGCTCGACACCCTTTTGAAGCAAAGCCGGAGTACCTTCGCCTTTAACCGGAAGCTAATGGCTAAGGCTATCGACGTTTCATGGGTAGAGGCGATAGAGAACGGGCTCGTCCATGTCGATAACGTGCTTAGAAATCCGAGCCGTACCATTGAGGACGTGGAGGAGATCGTGCCGATCGAGCGGTCAAGAAAGATAACCGTCGAGTCCGTAAAGCACCTCGCACAGCATACCGACTTTATACAAAGCATAGATAAACGCACAGGAAAAATAACACCGTCGAAGATCCTTAATGTCCATAAGGAAGAAAGCTATATGACGTATGAAAATAAGTTCGTCAATACGCTGATCGACAGGCTGTATATATTCATAAGCACAAGATACGAAAAGCTCGCACAGGTCGCCCACGACGAGGAGATCTATTCAATGGGCTATAATACCTCGATAGATACCGGCGAGGGCGGAAAGCTGAAGCTCGAGCTGAAGATCGAGACCTCCGACAGCCTCGAATCTACCGATGCCAGCGGCTATACGATCTGGCAGAGAGTGGAAAAGCTCAAAAAGATCATCGAGGGCTATAAGGGCTCTGACCTCTGTATGAAGCTGGGAAACACCTATATCAGACCCCCTGTAATGCGTACCAACGCGATCATGAAGAATGTCGAGCTGAAAGCGTGTCTTGCACTGTGGCAGTATATCGAAAGCTACGATAAGGTAGGATATGAGATAAATGTCGAGAATACCGCGGTAAAGCCGCAGAATAACTATATCGAGGATTTCTATAAGCTGGTCATCATGAACCTGCTTCTGTTCCGCTCCTATACCGATAAGGGCGAGGGCAAGGAAATGACCGAGCTGAAAACACAGAAGTCAAAGGCGATTGCACCTAAGTTCGTCAAGCACTTCGATAAGGAGATAGCCGCAGACTACAGCATTCAGACCGATGCGGCTGTGGGCTATGTCGCCGCCGACGGCGAAATGAAGCTTACAAGACGTCTGCCGAAGAATATGACGCAGGTCTTCGCCCAGATAAATGAAGCTATCAGGATAGAAAAGGCCTACCTCGCAGAGCGGGAAAAGGAACGGCTCGCAAGAGTCGCCGCCGAGGAGGAGGCCGAGCGATTGCGGCTCGAGGAGGAAAAACGCCTCGAGGAACAGCGCCGCATAGAAGAGGCCAAGCGCGAGGAGCGCGAGCGAATACGCCGTGAGGCCGAGGAGGAGGAGCGCCGCATCCAGGAGCTGCTTGAACGCAGAAAGCGTGAGCAGGAGGAGGAAGCAAGAGAAGCCGCCCGCCTCGAGGCCGAAAGACAGGCTAAGCTCGAGGAGCAAAGACGTCTCGAGGAAGAGGCCAGAAAGAAGCGCGAGGAGGAGGAGCGCGCCGCTGCCGAGCGGGAGCGCGTGCTGCTCAATAAGATGAAGATGCGCTCCGAGCTGGGTGAGGCCGAGGGCGTTGATGCCGATAAGCTGGAGGATAAGGAGGACGAGGAGAAGCTCCGCAAGGAGGCTTACGAGAACGTCACCAAGGAGGAGATAGAGCAGGCTAAAGAGGCTATGGAGGAATCGGAGGAGGAAAATACCGAGTTCGAGGATCCGAGAGAGGTCGCAGCCCGCTTGAAGCTGGAACAGCAGAAAAGGAAAAGGAGCGCCGCGAGCGGGAACGCGCCGAGCGACTCAAGGCCGAGAGAAACAAGTTCGAGGCCAAGCCCTTCGAGCAGATCCGGTGGGAGTATTCCAAAAATCCTATCCGCCTGCTGCAAAGACTGTTCACCTATATCCTCGCCGTCTGGTTCCATATCATCCCCGAGGATACCGACGACCCCGATTACAAAAAGCTCCGGGCAGATCTGGAGGAGCAGAAGCGGCAAAGAGAAAAGGAGGCCGCCGAGCGGGATGCTATGGAGGTTTATTACCGCAAGTATGCAGGCACCTTCAAGTATCGGTTCAGACGTTACCTCGAGGACAGAAAGTTCAAGAAGAAACGCAAGCTGGCCGCCAAGAACAAACCCAAGCCGACCTATACGCCGCCTAACCGTACTCCCGAACAGCAGCGCGAGATAGACCTCGAAATGAAACGGCTGTACAGAGAGTATCATGTGAGCATTATCGAGAAGATAAGACGCGCCCGCAAGGAGCGTAAACGTCTGAAGCAGGAGGTCGCCGAAGCGGTCGGCAAAAAAAAAACAGATGACGGAGAGGTAAAAAAAGGCCGTAAGGTCATAGATGTTACGCTGACTGTGCTGCTGATGCTTTCAGTGGTGTTCTGCGGATATGTTATGATCTGTACCGCCAATGGCAAGCCCGTGAACCTCTTCGGAACAAGAATACTGCAGGTGGTCACCGGCAGTATGGAGCCCTCGATCCATGTGAATGACTATATCACCGTCAAGAGCATAGATACCGCAGAGCTTCAGCCCGGAGATATCATCGCCTTCTATTCCGAGGACGAGGAGATCAAGGGCAAGCTGGTAACTCACCGTATCGCGCAGATCAATGCTGACGGCTCCTTCGTGACCCGAGGAGATGCCAATCCCGTTGACGACAGCCTTACAGTAAAGCCGGATCAAGTGCTGGGAAAATATACAGGCAAAACAAGGTTCTTTATCTGGCTGGGCTCCTTCGGAAGCAATATGAGCTTCAAAAAGGCAATGCTTATCCTGCTGATGATCGTGATCTCACTGATGTCAGTGTTCGAGATACGCTCTATCGCCAAAGTGGGACGTGAGCTAAGCAAGGAGAAAAAGGCCGAGGCTGAAAAGGCAAAGCGCGAGCTTATCAGAGAAGAGATCGAAAAGGAAAAGCTCCGGCTCGCAGAGCAGGGAGGCGTTCCCGAAGAGGTGAAGAAGAATGAACCAAGATAAAATAATGAAGCGCAGAATGATAACTGCTATTGTACTGCTGGTCATTACAGTCATCGCTTTGGTCATCTTCATCGCCCTCTTCGTGGATGAGTCCAGGAGAGTACAGGAGACCTACCGCCGACAGTACACTACCGAGCTGCGGCACGTCAACGAGGAGCTTAGTATCTACAGCAAGGCCGAGGGCGATCTCGATTACCATTACACAAGGATAACCGTGTATATGGCCAACGCAGGCTCCTATGCTTTTCTGATCGAGAATTTCACGGATAAGCAGATAACCATAAACGAGATCAGCACCTGTCTGATAAAGTACCCCCAGCAGATGAAAACCAAGCTGAAGGAGCTTCAGACCGCAATAAACGATATTCTGTCTGATCTTGATAAGGGCTATGACGAGGTCAAGGCAATTTACGAAACGATCGACCTCAAGGGGAAATAGAAAGAAAAAGGGTGACAGTATATGAGTGAGAAAAGCAAGCTGAAAAAGGAAATAAAGATCTGCCGTCAGACGATCGAGGAGATCGAGCGCAAGCGTTCAAGATCCCAGTCGGCACTGGTGCAGGCGGTTCTCCTTCAAGAGGAGCCGGATGAAATGGACGTCGAGTGGTTCAATAAATATACAGGCGAGATCACTGCCTGCCGTAACCACATGATCGAGCTTCAGAAAAAACTAAATTCGCTTTAAAACGAACCCCGCCCCTGTCGGTCTTATCCGGCAAGGGCGGGGTCCTTTTTAGTTGATAGTTAATAATGGACAGTTGATAATGAGAGTGTCAGCTGTCCGTTATTATTCGGTCTATTTGTTCGGGAAATCTATTTTCAGCGTGTAGGTTTTTCCCTTTGCGTCAGCCTTGAGGGTCAAGGTGCCGTTTTCGTAATCAACGGAACGGACAGTACAGCCGATGAAGTCCCGCGCCTGTGACAGCACCTTCTTCTGCCTTTCGTCGTAGGTGCTTACGTCGTCAGAGGTGAAAAGCACAGAGCCGAAAATGTGGTTTATAAGCGTAAGGCTCTGCCGGCGGCGGGGAGTGAGGTCGATGTCCTCGCTTCGCAGCAGGAATACATCGGGGTCGTTTCTGAAAAACCGCCCGTCGAGCTGCCGGCGGAAAACAGTGTTGAGCATGGAGTTTCTGGTCGAGACCCGCTCACGGTGGGTCTGCTGCATGATAAAGGTGTCGTTCCACATCAGTCCGACATCACAGCCGATGCGGCAGTAATCCACCCTGCCAAAGGCCGCACCCAAGGGTACACCGCATCCGAGTATAAGCTTATCGCCGCAAAGCTCCCTTAGGAAGTCCATAGCCTCGCACATCATCTCGCCCCGGCTCTTGCCGTGCTTCGGTATTATGCAGGCCGCGTAAAGGAAGTCAAGCTTTACAAGATCAAAGCCCCACTTGTTCAGCACCGTGTCAAACACCTCGCGCAGATAATCTCTGAACTCTTCGTTATAGATGTCCAGCGCATAGCTGCCGCTCCAGTTACAGCCGGCAGGCAGGGGAGCGCCGCTTGTGTCCTTTACTGTCCAGTCGGGATGCTCCCGCATCAGCGCGGAGTCCTTTTCGCAGACAAAGGGTGCCAGCCACAGTCCTGCCTTCAGACCCTCGGCATGGATGCGCTCGGCTATGGGGGCTATGCCGTTTGGGAATTTCGTTTCGTCCAAAAGCAGCCAGTCGCCCACAGCCTGCTGAAAGCCGTCGTCTATCTGAAAGATGTCCGCAGGCATCCCGGAGGAGACAAGCGCCTCAAGATCGTGTATCAGCTTATCCTCGGAAATGTCTTGATAGTGGCGGTACCAGCTCGTGTAGCCCTGCAAAAGCGCAGGTGCTTCACAGCTCTCCGTGCGGCCTTCGTAAAGCTCGCTCCAGCGGTCAAAGACCTCGTCCTCGCTGCCGGTAAGGAATATGCAGTCTATCGCGTTAAAGGGCTCGGTATAGACCGCCCCCTCGCATTCCCGTGAAAGCTTCAGACGTTTCCTTTCGGCGATCAGTGTCATCTTCGTGAAGCCGCAGCGCTCCGAAAGCGAGGCGCAGAGGCAGTATTTCCCGCCGTCTCTGATATAGCAGTATGTCCACCCGTGCAGCACGCCCTTGTGCAGTGAGTAGCGGGCAAAATCATAATCGCCGTATTTGTCGAAATTATACTTGCGCACCAGCGGAGCCGGTATCTGCAGTATGCCGCGCATCCTGTCGTTTACCGTCATTTCGTGACTGTCCGTCCATGACTGATAGCCGTTCATGAACACCCTGTCCTCTTCGCCGACATCAGCATAGCAGACCACCGAAAGCTCCTCAAAGCTGACAGGCCGCTTCGGCGTCACGGTAAGCATAACGTGTCCGTTCTCAACTGTCAGACCGGCAGAGAACGAAAAGCTCTCGTAGCTGTCCCGAAACTTTATCACCGTACCCTCTGTACGGATGACGGCGGTAGGTATAAAGTCCTTCTCCGGCATTTCAAACACTCCTTATTCCTCTTCCTTGTTCAGATCCTCGGCTATCACGCCGGTGACCTCCTTTTCCTTGTACATACCCAGTATAAGCCCGCCTATCAAACAAAGCACGGCTGCCGCTGCGGCGGTTATCCTTAGACCCAGCCCGTTCTCGCCTATGCCCTTGATAGATGTGAACAGCACCATAGCCAGCGCCTGTCCGAGCTTCATCGCAAATGTCCTTGCGGCGAAGAACATACCCTCGCGGCTCTCGCCTGTCTTTATGCTGTCTGCTTGAGCAACGTCAGCAACGATAGCCTGCGGCAGGATGCCCAGAACTGCCATAGGAACAGATGCCAGCACCGCGATCATAACTCCGTTTACCATTTTCGGCAGGCCGAGCTTTCCGGCAAAGGCAGTAAACAGGAATACCATGCTGAAGAATATGAACGCCGCCATAACGAGCTTTTTCTTGCCGAGCTTTTTCGCAAGGATATTTACGGGAGCATAGAACACAAGGCTCATCACGGTCATGATCGCAAAGAGCATAAAGGTCTTGTCAGCGTCAAGGCCGATAAGAGAGGTGATGTAGAACGAAAGCCCCGTCTGGAACATCGTCAGCGCTACCCAGTAGAATATATCGGATGCCACGAACTTTCTGAATTCCCTGTTGCGGAAGGTCTTTGCAAGGGAGGCGAATGCGGGAGTGTCAGAGGGTGTGGTGTCAACATATTCCTTTTCCTTGATGCCGAATACAGGCACCAGCATACAAACAGCAGCAACAGCGGCAAGTATGCCTATGGTCACTCTGAAGGAGTTGGCATAGCCGAGAGAGTCCCGGAAGATGCCCGCGATGTTCGGAACAAGATAGCTTATCGCATTTCCCACAAAGAAGGTCACCGAGATATAGGTCGAAACATTTATCCTGTCCTTGGGGTCGCGGCCAAGCTCCGGCAGCAGAGCGTTATAGGGCGTGCAGTAGATAGTCATGAACAGATAGAACAGCAGAAGCGTTACCAGCAGAAAGCCGTTGTTCACCCAAGCTCCGCCGCCCTCCGGCGTGCTGCCGAATGACCCTGCCGGCGAAACGAATATCAGAACGGTCACCAGCGCAAAGGGAACGGCGATAGCCCTCATGAACGGTATGCGCCTGCCGTCCTTGTGGCGGGAGCGGTCGGATTTCGAGGCTATCCACGGGTCGGTGACCGCATCGAACAGCCGCCCTATAGCCGTGATGATGCCGATGACCGTCAGCCCGAGGAAAATGCTGCCCTGAGTAATAAAGTAGGTCTGGCCGAGCTTGATCTCGCTGCCCTCCGGCATATAGAAGAACACGAGCCAGTTGGACACTATGCCCGAAAGCATAGACCAGCCAAGCTGGCCGATAGCAAATGTCCACAGCACCTTGTTGGTTATTTTTTTCATGACTGTTACCTCCCTGTTTATTTGGCTGAAATATAGTCTATAGCCATTCCGATCATAAAATCAAGCTCCTGCTCGGCAAGAGCGTTCTCGCCCTCGAAGATATCACCTCTGGCAAATTTCTCGCTCAGCTGCATAAGCGAGTGGGTCACCGCAAGGTACATGGTCTTGAAATCCACATCCGCTCTTAGCGAGCCGTCCTTGACACCGGTCTTGAAGGCCGCCTCAAAAAGCGGATAGAAATCCAGCACGCTCCTGCGGTATTCGTCCATTTCCTCCGGAGTGATCTTTTCGTTTATAATGTATCTGTCAAAGCTGTCAAGGAACCTAAGAAAATCCTTGTGAGAGATGTACAGCACCCGGAACACCTTCATCAGCTCTCCCAGCTGACCGAGCCCGTCCTTCTCCTTGTAGTAGCCGCATTCAAACACCCCGTCGAACAGACTCCTCACCGACCGCCACAGCAGGCAGGCCGCCTTTATCACAAGCGATGCCTTTGTTCCGAAGTAGCGGTAGAGCGAGGCAACGCCGATCTCGCAGGCAGCAGCGATATCGTTCATTTTCAGCTCGCCGACCTCCCGCTCCAGCAGCAGCCTTGCCGCCGCCTCCACCGCATCGTTCATGCGGTCGTTTTTGGCGTTTTCCATAATTTTTTTATATTCCACTTGACAAACTCCCCTTTTTGTGATAAACTATCTATCAGAGTGATAGACTGACTATCACCTTGATATTAAGTCTATCACACCTTGAGCATTTTGTCAATAGCTTTTTTGTAAATATTTTCGGATAAGCCCGGAAAACGGCGTTATATCCGATACGATAATACAGGAGGAACAGCTTATGGACAGATCATCAGTTATCTTCGGAAATCCCATGAGAAAAAAGGACGTCAAGGCAGCAATGAAAAAGCAGCGCAGCTTTGTCAAAAAGTATTCTGACGACAGAGTCCCGGGATACCACCTTGCAGCGGCAGAAAATACCGTCATCGGAGAGACCCTCGGCGTAAAGAACCTTGTGCTTTCGGATAAGCCCCTTGAGCTCGACCCCGATAAGAGCATAGTTATCGGCAACATCAGAATGGGCTTCGGTCATTACCGCATTTCAATGGCTATAGCCTCGGCCGCTCATTCAATGGGGCTTACACCCTATTGGTTCGATCTCAATTCCTTTGAGGGCACAACAGCCACAAAGATAATCTCCGCACAGAACGAGCTTTACTCCCTCGGCTCGCGGCTTTCGCAGAAGAGCTGGCTGTTCAACAGGCTGGTATGGGAGCCTATGAACAGCGAGGGCTTCCGCAAGCTGACCTATAACTGCTCCGATCAAGCCGTCTCCGAGCTGATGACCGGCCTTTATGCCGACCTGCCCGAAAATATCCCCTTTGCCGCTACCCACGTCTGGCCGGCACAGGCTGCGATCCATGCAGGGCTTAAAAATGTGGTGAACGTTGTCCCCGATAACTGGCCTATGGCTCTGCATCTCTCCGAGGGCTCGCTCCATACAGTGCAGACCCAGTCCTCGTACCTCGGCTATAAGGTGCTTCGCGGCATGGATAAGAAGCGTCAGCTGAAGCCCATGCCCGAAAAGGATATAGCCTATACAGGTCATTATATCGACCACGAGATCGTTTCAAATATCGAGGCCGACTGCGCCCGCAGGCTCGCAAGGCTCGACAGCGGAGCGCCGAGGCGTTATCTGCTCACCATAGGCGGTGCCGGCGCACAGCAGGATATTTTCATAGCCGTCATAAAGTGGCTTATCCCGAGGATCAAGCGCAATAAGGCAGCACTGCTTATCAACCTCGGCGACCATTACAATGTGTGGGAAACGATCAAAAAACGCATCCCCGAGCTGGAGGAGCTTACCACAGAGCATATTGACGATTTTGCCGAGACCTCCGCTTTTGCCGAAACAGCCCTCGACGGCGAGGTCACCGGCGTCCACGCCTTCTGTCATAAGGATATCTTCGCCGCAGTCTATTCCACCAACCTGCTTATGCGGGCAGCAGACGTGCTTATCACAAAGCCCAGCGAACTTGCCTTCTATCCCGTGCCCAAGCTGATGATAAAGCGCGTCGGCGGCCACGAGGCTTGGGGAGCGATCCGTGCGGCAGAGCTTGGCGACGGCACCTTTGAGTGCGAGAGCCTCCGGGATATCATCGGTATGCTCCGCGTCATGCAGACCGATAACAGCGTCTTGAGGTTCATGTGCGGCAATATCACAGCACAGAACAAGGCCGGAGCCTATAACGGAGCCTACGAGGTCGTAAGGCTTGCCCTTGCGGGAAAACAGAAATAAGACCTGCAGCGCGGCGGCGATAAAGCAGCGTTGGTAATTTGCTGCTTTATCTTCGCCGCCGCTAAAATAATAAAGAAGAAAGAATAAAGAATAAAGACTAAACAAAGGTGTCCGCTTTGCGGACAATATTTCAAAATTATCGCCGAAGGCGATACGTTCGTTTTTATTTGTTCTGTATTCTTTTTTCTTTTTTAGTTTTTCTTTTTTCATGTATTTGGCTGGCTCTCTTTTTGTTATCATCTGTTAACTGGCGAAGACGGGGCTAAAATAATCTGTCCAAACACTTGCAAAATATCAGTGTGTGTGGTATAATATCTATATATGTGTCCGGAGAAGGGAAGTGAAGTGAGTGAAAGGAAAACTGGCAGCGCTGGCAGCCTCTGCTGTCGTGCTAAGCGGCTGTACATCTATAAATTTCAGCGTTGACGGCCTCCTTGCTGCCCCCAAGCTCACCTCCGAACAGAGTGAGATACACGAGGCGCTCATCAAAGCGGTAGGGAATAACCTTACTCTGAAATACCCCAAGAACGGCGCAAACCGCTCTGCCTACGTTATCGCCGATATCGACGACGAGCCCGGGGACGAGGCTCTCGTGTTCTATGAATATACCGGCTCCGAGACCAATGACGACGGATTGAGAGTAAACCTGCTGGATAAGGACGCAGACGGAAGGTGGCAGTCCGTCAGAGAGATAGCCGGCGCCGGCACCGATGTGGATAAGGTCATAATAACCCCTATGGGCACCGATAACCATACCAATGTGCTTGTGGGCTATCAGACCCTCTCCGGCGAGGAAAAGGCTCTTGAGATATACAGCTACCGCAGCGGCGACTTCAAGCGTATCGGCACCTCAAGCTATTCTGTGCTGGAGACCTTTGATATCAATTCCGACGGCTCTAATGAGCTGGTAACCGTCAGACGTCAGACCAATACCGAAACGGGTCTGACTACCTCCACCGCCTCACTGCTTACCCTCAATAAGGGCGAGGACGAGGAGGGCAAGCCCACCGATGTGGTCACCCTTACCCAAAGCATTGATATGTGCGATAACGTCAGCTCCTATGCCCGGGCTGTTACCGGCCGTGTGGCCGACGGCAGAAATGCCCTCTATATAGATGCCGTTGACGGCGAGGGGAACCTGCATACCGAAATGGTCTATTACCGCTATTCCGCTCTGCAAAATCCCATGCAGATCAGAAGCGAAAAGCTGATACCCGAATGTACCCGCCCCGCAGGCTATTATGCCGCCGATATCGACGGCGACGGTATCATCGAAATACCCGTTACCCGCCCGCTGGCAGGCTATGAAAACTCCCAGCCGGAGGATCAGCAGCTGCTGACCTCGTGGACGCAATATACGGACTTCTATGAGCTGACCGAGAAATTCGCCGGCTATTACGCCGTTTCCGACGGCTATACCATGATATTTCCCAGCCGCTGGACGGATAAGGTCACCGTCAAAAAGGATCCTATCACCAACGAAACGGTATTCTATAAGTTTGAAGGCGATGTGAATGCCGAGATGACCGAGCTTATGCGCATAGCCGTCGTGCCGAAAACTCAGGCCGAGGAGTTCACCTTCAGCGGCTATCAGCTGATAACCAGCGCCGGCCAGCTTGACTATCTCGTGCTGCTGCCCACCAACAAGCGCGAGCAGCTTATATTGACCATAGACGAGGTCACGAATAACCTCTACGTCATAGAAAGCTGACCCCTTAAATTGATAATTGATAGTTGATAATACAGAGGAGGATCAAAAGAATGAGAAAGGTATTAGTTTGCGAGGATGAGGACTCTATCCGCGAGTTCGTTGTGCTTAATCTGACCCGCAGCGGCTATGAGGTCGTGGATGTGAATTGCGGCGAGGACGCGATCGCTGCCTTTGAAAAGGCGGACGGCGATTTCGATGTGGCTCTGCTCGATATCATGATGCCCGGCATCGACGGTCAGCAGGTCTGCAAGAAGTTCCGCGAAAAATCGGATACTATGGGAATAATCATGCTCTCGGCAAAGTCACAGGAAATGGATAAGATCAGCTCACTGATGAACGGCGCCGATGACTACATAACCAAGCCGTTTTCTATCTCCGAACTGGTGGCAAGAGTGGATGCAGTCTGCCGCCGGGTTTCGATGTCCCATTCAAAGCCCGAGGCAAGCTCGACTATCACCTCGGGACCCTTTGTGCTGAATCTCAAGAGCAGAACAGTCTCCAAAAACGGCGCCCCCGTCGATCTGACTCAGGTAGAGTATCAGATCATGGAGTATTTCTTCAAGAACCAAAATACCGCCCTCGACCGCACAAGCATACTGAACCATATCTGGGGCGAAAGCTATTACGGCGACGACAAGATCGTTGATGTAAATATCAGACGCATCAGAATGAAGATCGAGGACGAGCCCTCTAATCCCAAGTATATTCTTACGATATGGGGCTTTGGATATAAGTGGAGCGCAGGCTGATAAAATGACCGGGAGCTGCTAAGGATTTGTCAACATCTGTAAAAACACACCACGGCAGGCACAGTGTAAGACGGCACTGGCTCATGAATACTATGGGTACGGTCGTCGTCGTGCTGCTTGTCATTGAAATACTGCTGATACTTGCAGTGCGCAGCTATTATTACAGCGCCGCAAGACAGTATATGACCTCAAAAATGAATATCGTCACCAACTACGTCATGCAGAATTCGGGGGATGCCACTATCAACTATAACTCCCGTATCCGCTCCGAGGTCGAGACCTATTCCGATAAGGATAAGGTCGAGCTTATGGCCGTCAAGACCGACGGCAGCATCGACATCACCTCCTCGGGCTTCTCACCCTCAAACGACGTCAGCATGGAGGACTATACCGAAGCCAAGAATTCCGCCACCGGAACTGCTACGGCTGTATTCAAGCTGCCCTCCGGCGAAAAGGTCATCGCCGTAACGTCGATGATCTCCCCCAAGGGCTGTGAGTTTGAGGCGCTAAGAATGATCTCGTCCATGAAGGGCGTTGACAGTCAGATCCGGGTAATGGTGCTTATCATAACCGCCGTGGCGGCTGTGGTGGTGCTGCTCATCTTCCTGTCGGGTATGTTCTTCATAAGGTCGATAGTCTATCCCGTTATCAAGATCGGCGGGATAACAAGACGCTTCGCTACCGGCGATTTCTCCGAACGTATCGAAAAGACCTCCGACGACGAGATAGGTGAGCTGTGCGACTCTATCAACTATATGGCGGACGAGCTTTCCAATGCCGAGCAGATGAAGAACGAGTTCATCTCCTCTGTTTCGCATGAATTGAGAACACCGCTGACAGCTATCAAGGGCTGGTCGGAAACTCTGACCACCATGGGTCCCGAGGATGTGGAGACCTTTAGGAAGGGTATGCGCGTCATCACCTCCGAGACCGAAAGGCTCTCTCAAATGGTTGAGGAGCTGCTGGACTTCTCCCGTATCCAGGATAACCGCCTCCAGCTGCAAATGGCAACTATCGACATTTTGGCCGAGCTGGGCGAGACCGTGCTGATCTATCAAGAGCGTGCAAGAGCCCTCGGCATCAAGCTTGATTATTACGAGCCGGAAATGCTCCCCTTCGTCTATGGAGATAAGAACAGGCTTAGGCAGGTGTTCATCAATATAGTCGATAACGCTATCAAGTATTCCGATAAGGGCGATACCGTTTCCGTAGAGGCCTACGAGCAGGGCGGAGAGATATGCATCTCTGTCTCCGATACGGGAATAGGCATCTCAAAGGACGATCTTCCGAAGATCAAGACCAAGTTTTTCAAAGCAAATCACACCCGCCGCGGCTCCGGCATCGGCCTTGCCGTAGCGGATGAGATCATAGAGCGCCATAACGGACGGCTGATGATAAATTCCGAACAGGGCGTCGGCACTACCGTTATGATAACCCTGCCCTGTATAGAGCAGACAAATAAGACCGAGGAAAAGGAAACTATAAACGTTGAGCTTATCTCAACCGAGACAAATTCACAGGACGAATGAGAGGGATCAAATGAGCAAGAGCAAGGACAATTCACTGGGCGAGGAAAAATTCAAGTCAAAGATCGGCGGACAGGCCGTCATTGAGGGCGTTATGATGCGGGGCATCGACAAGGCCTCAATGGCAAACCGCCTGCCCAACGGCGAGATAGATCTCGAGCTTTGGGATATCCGGGGCGGAAAGAACCTCCCCTGGTACCGCAAGGTGCCGTTTATCCGGGGCGTTTTCAGCTTCGGGATCTCTATGGTGGACGGCTATAAGTGCCTTATGCGCTCCGCCGATAAGCAGATGACCGACGAGGATGACGAGCCGGAAACAAGGTTCGAGAAATGGATCAGCGAAAAGCTGGGCGATAAGCTTATGCCTGTCATTTCCGCGATATCTATGGTCATCGGCATCGGCCTGGCTATACTGCTGTTCATGCTGCTGCCAAGCCTCGTGCTGAAGCTGATCGGGAATTTTGTCGAGATACCCGATATCGCAAAGAATATCATCGAGGGTGTGATGAAGATCGCTATCTTCGTGGGCTATACCGCCCTGACCGGCCTTATGAAGGATATGCACCGCCTCTATGAATACCACGGCGCCGAGCATAAGACCATAGCCTGCTACGAGCATGGGCGTGAGCTTACAGTCGAGAACGTGAAGCAGCATTGCCGCTTCCACCCCCGCTGCGGCACCAGCTTTGTGTTCCTGGTACTGTTCATCAGTATTTTTGTAAATTCCGTCTTTCAGCTTTCATGGGAGAATGTGCTGCTAAGAGTGCTTTGCAAGCTGGCTCTGCTGCCGGTGGTAATGGGTCTTGCCTATGAGGTCATCCGTCTGGCAGGGAAGTACGATAACCCCGTGATGCGGGCAGTTTCCGCACCGGGTCTCTGGATACAGCGCATCACCACCAAGGAGCCCAAGGATGACGAGATCGAATGCGCGATCGCTGCGCTGAAGGCCGTTATCCCCGAGGGCGGCGAGGAGTAGCAGTATGAAGCTGGACGATAATAAGATCGCCGACAGAGAAATATATCTCACCCGTATGCAGCAGTCGGTGCTGGATAAGATCTTCTTCATTGACAAGGTCTTTGAGCCCTTTTCCTGCATACTTGATTTCGGCTGCGCCAACGGCGGGCTGATAAAAACACTTATGGATATCTGCCCCGGCTATAGGTACGGCGGCTATGATATAGATAAGGATATGATCGCCGCCGCCAAGGAGAACGTCCTCGGCGTGGATTTCTGGAGCAGCTGGGAGGATATCACCCTCCCCTTTGAGGACACACTGATAAATATTTCCAGCACCCTCCACGAGGTCTATTCCTACGGCACCGATGCGGATGTAAAGGAGTTCTGGGACAGAGTTTTCGGCAGCGGCTTCAGATATATCACGATCCGGGATATGATGCACAGCGAGGAACAGGAGCGCCCCGCCGATAAGGATATGCTCCGCCTTGTGAGAGCCGGAGACTATACCCGCCAGCTTGGCGATTTTGAAAGCGTGTGGGGCAGCATCACCACACAGAAGCAGCTGGTG
Organism: Ruminococcus sp.; assembly: GCA_017450925.1. Classification (GTDB taxonomy): domain Bacteria; phylum Bacillota; class Clostridia; order Oscillospirales; family Ruminococcaceae; genus FB2012. Next base: position 15,002 of record JAFSSS010000077.1, read on the forward strand.
CATTTCCTGCTGAAATACCGCTATACCCAAAACTGGGAGCGCGAGGTGCGTGAGGATTATTTCCCCATTTCGTCGGAAAGGCTGATGACCCTTATCCCCGACAGCTACCGCGTCATTTTCTGCGAGCGGTTCACTCTGCCCTATACTGCGTGGCAGCTTAGAAAGGATCTCGGCATCGAGCTTAAAGACCATACCCATATCAAGCTTATTCTTGAAAGAAAGTAACTTCACATAAATTCGGACAGCAATTAAAGGAGGGATCGCCGTGGCTTCATATAATGACCTGCTGCGGCAGGGCGCTGAAATGCTTTCCCCTCTTGAGGAGCGCTACGGCGACCCGCTTTTCGAGGCTAAGGAGCTGCTTGCATTCCTTGCGGGGAGCAGCGTGAGCCTTCACACCGAGGCCGTCCCCGCCGATGTTGAAAACAGGTATTTCAGCCTTATAGAACGCCGCCTTTCCGGCGAGCCGCTGCAGTATCTGATCGGCGAGTGGGATTTCTACGGCTGCACCTTTTCCGTGGGCGAGGGCGTGCTTATCCCCCGCGCCGATACGGAGCTGATAGTCGAGCTGGCACTGAAGCTGTACAAAAATTCGGACAGCATCAAGGCGCTTGACCTCTGCGCAGGCTCCGGCTGTATCGGTCTTGCACTGGAAATGAATATGAAAAACCGCATCGGCCTTACGTTTATTGAGAAGTCCGGGGCCGCATTTGAATATCTCAAACGCAATATGGAGCGCACCCGATCAAAGGGCATCGCCCTCAAGGGCGATGTGCTGGATGAAGCGCTGGCAGCGCAGTTTTGCGATTATGACTTGATAGTCTGCAATCCCCCCTATCTTACGACCGAGGATATGGAGCAGCTGCAGGAGGAGGTCACCCATGAACCCCCCGAGGCGCTTTTCGGCGGCGATGACGGGCTTGATCTCTACCGCGGGATAACAAGGCTTTGGAAGACCGCCTTGAAGCCCGGCGGCGCCCTTATCTACGAGACCGGCTGGACACAGGCCGGTGAGGTCACCGAGATAATGATACAGCACGGCTTTAGGGACGTGCGCAGGCACCTCGATGCCGAAGGGCGGGGCAGGGCAGTCTGCGGCTTCAAACGCTGATAACTGTACCGAAAAATGTACAGCTTGTGCCGTGTTTTTGCTAACTGTCCAAAAAAAGATACTGACAAATCTGCATATGTGTGCTATAATATACTCACGGAACAAAACTTCATAAGTACACGGAGGTAATTGAAATGGCAATTGATAAGAAGAAAAAGGAAACCAAGGGCGTGACTAAGATCACCAACAAGGAGGATAAGAAGAAAGCCCTCGATACCGCGATAGCCGTCATCGAGAAGCAGTTCGGCCAGGGTACTATCATGCGAATGGGCGAGACCAAGGCTCTCGATATCGAGTGCATCCCCACCGGCTCCATGACCCTTGATATGGCTCTCGGCGTGGGCGGCATCCCCCGCGGACGTATCATCGAGATCTACGGCCCCGAGTCCTCGGGCAAGACAACCGTGGCGCTCCATTGTATCGCCGAGGCACAGAAGCTTGGCGGCGAGGTGGCCTTTATCGACGTTGAACACGCCCTCGACCCCGTCTATGCCGAGCATCTCGGCGTTGACCTCGAGGGTCTGCTGGTGTCGCAGCCCGATTCCGGCGAGCAGGCTCTTGAAATAGCCGAACAGCTTGCCCGCTCCGGCGCTATCGACTGCATCGTTATCGACTCCGTCGCCGCGATGGTCACCAAGGCCGAGATCGACGGCGAAATGGGCGATACCCATGTCGGCCAGCTGGCAAGACTTATGTCGCAGGCTATGCGTAAGCTTACCGGCGTCATCTCCAAGTCCAACTGCGCCGCTATCTTCATCAATCAGGTGCGCGAGAAGATCGGCGTCCTCTACGGCAACCCCGAAACCACCCCCGGCGGCAGAGCCCTAAAGTTCTACGCCTCCGTTCGCATCGAGGTAAGACGCGGCGAGAAGATCATGAACGGCTCCGAGGTCATCGGCAACCGTACCAAGTGCAAGGTTGTCAAGAACAAGGTGGCTCCTCCGTTCAAGGAGTGTGAGTTCGATATCATGTACGGCACCGGCATCTCCCGCGTGGGCGAGGTTCTTGACCTTGCCACCGAGCTGGGCGTTGTCAAAAAGGGCGGCGCATGGTACAGCTATAACGATCAGAAGCTTGGACAGGGCAGAGATAATTCCAAGGAATACCTCGCCTCAACTCCCGAGCTTATGGCCGAGATAGAGGAGAAGATCAAGGAAAAGAAGCAGGAGATCGAGCTGGCCTCAAAGAAGTCCAAGAAGGAGTCCGCCCTCGAAAAGAAGGCCGCCGCTGCCGCCGAAAAGGCTGCCAAGGCCGACAGCTCCGACAGCGAGCCCGAGCCCTCCTCTCCCGACCCCGAAGAGGTGTCCGTCTCCGATGACTTCAACGAGTTCGCTCCCGTTGATGTGTCCGGCTTCGGTAAGTGATGTATCACATCACCAAGATCTCCCAGTATAAGGGCAAGACCCTCCGCGTGGATTTTGAACAGGGCGAGCCGGCCTTTATCAATGCCGATATCGTCAGCGATTTCCGCCTTGCCCGGGGCATGACCCTTACCGAGGAGCAGTGGGCAGAGGTGGTCTATGCCTGTGACCTCCGCCGCGCCCGCGAGCGCGCCCTCTATCTGCTGGATTATAAGGACTATTCCTATATTCTGATGTTCAGAAAGCTGTCAGAGAATTATCCCGAACAGATCTGCTTTGAGGTCTGCGATAAGCTGGCAGAGATGGGAGTCATAAACGACCGCCGTTTCGCCGAGGGTCTCGCCCGCAGGTATATGGAGGTCAAGGGCTTCGGCCGCTACCGCGCCGTCCAGGAAATGCGCCTCAAAGGCCTCTCCAAGGAGATCATCGAGGAGGCTCTCGAGCCCTATTCCGATACCGAAAGCACCCGCGAAAGACTCCGGGCGCTGATAGAGAAAAAATACCGCCGCCGCCTTGAGTCCGAGGACGGCGTCCAAAAGGTGAAAAATGCCCTCGTCCGTCAAGGCTATTCCTATGCGGATATAAATGCCGTAATGGAGGGGATCTCAAAGGAGGAAGACTGATATGGTTCTCTTTGCCAAGGCAGCCGATACCGCTGCCAGCTACTTTAACGTCTTTATTGCCATATTGCTGTTTTTGGTAATGCCCGTCATAATCACACTGGGCTATAAGTATAATCAGAGAATGAATGCCGCAGCTGAAAAGCAGACAGAAAAGGCCGATGTCCCCGCTGAAGCGAGCCTCTCCGATGCAGAGGCTCCCGACGATGTTCAGACATCCGCCGAAGAAAACTGATCTGCTTCCGCCGACTATGGAGATGAGCTTATGAGTATTATAGAATCTGTACAGGCTGCCTATTCCTGCACCGGTGAAAAGGCACAGCTTTATGACGAAGAATTCAAGTTCATTTGGAGCAGCTGCAGCATCGAGGCCGTTACCCTCAACAGCCTTGATTTTGATGCGTCGCAGCGCCGCCGCAGACTCCCCTCATCCGAGACCTATTGCAGATATCAGAATAAATATACCGTTAAGATCACCCCCCTCCGTGAGGAGAAGAAGCGGAAGATCTGCGGCTATCTTCTTGTGTTCTATGATATCGAAGATGTGCGGAATATCTATGCCCATTCTGTTATGCAAAAGGATGAAGGCGTGCTTTTGGGCAACGTCCGCGACAGCCTTTCCGCTCTTAGCTTTACCGCCGACAAGCTCCGGGTCAATTCCCTCTATTACAGCACCGAGGCCGCCCGGGATATGCGCCGGGCTATCCTTAAAACCCTTTCCTGCACTACGAACCACAGCGTCCTTAACCACGTTATCTCCGGCAGGATGAAGCCAATACCTGTAATGCTCTCCCGTGAGCTGGAGCATTCCGCACAGGAGACCTCCCGCCATATCGGCTCCGAGCTGTGCGAGCTGAACATAGATATCGCCCCCAATGTCGTTGTCAAGACCGACTGGTATCTGCTGGAAAGCGCCGTGCTGAACCTTTTAGTCAATGCCTATATGTATAACTCCGCTCTGAAAAAGATCATCACCCTGAAGCTGGAGCAGACAGATAATACAGCCGTCATCACAGTCAGCGACAACGGCACCTCTGCCAATCTTGAGCGGATAGAGAAGCTCTCGCATTTCAGTACCCGCGAGATCGAGTACCGAGAGCAGGAGTGCCTTGGCCTTGTTATCGCCAGATGCGCCGCAGAGCAGTTCGGCGGAAGCATCAGCTTCTCCCAGACCCCCACAGGCGGCCTCGCCGTCGAAATGCAGCTCCCCATTGGCAGCGACAGATCCTATTCGCTGTTCAGCGAACACCGTATGCTGCCGTTTATCGCGTATGAATACCAGTTCTGCATCCTGTCAAAGGGCGTTGAGCTGGATGTCTGACCCCTAAATAGAAAAGGACACCCGCCCTCGGCAGGGTGTCATCACAGTAAAAAAGACCCGCCCGGAAAGCAGTCCGGCGCGGGTCTTATTTTTCGTCCCAGCTGTTCACATCGGTGCGCTCCAGCAGATAGTCGATCGAAACGCCGAAATAGTCCGCCAGCATGATAAGCGACTTGTAATCCGCCTCCCGCTCGCCGGTCTCGTATCGGCTTATGGTATTCTGATTCACATTCAGCTCCATAGCCAGCCGCTGCTGACTAAGCCCTCTCTTCTTCCGCAGTTCCTTTAATCGCATATTTCTCTCTTTCTTTGTCAAAAGCTTATAAAATCTCTTGACATTATTATACCACTATGGTATAATAAATATATCCCAATATGGGATATTATTACACATTTAGGAGAGATATAGTATGAAAATAATCATTCCATTTTTGTTCGCAATTGCAATCAGCGCTTCTATGACTGGCTGTGGAGATGCTGACAGCGATAATAAGGAAATGACAACTACGCAACCAACTACAGCAAATTCGGAAGCAGAGGAAACTGCTACTATAACATCGACAGCAACTGTGGCAAAAATTGATACAAATAGAAAAACTGATATCAGAAAAACTTGTTGGGGAGATTCCAAGGAAGACGTTAAATTATTGGAAAATGATAAGCCCACTGATGAATCTGAAAAGGATTTGGTTTATACAGCATTGATAAATGGTGTAAGTACAAGTATAATGTATAAATTTAATGATAATGATCAATTGTTCAGCGTGTTTTATTATTCTGACGATAAGGACGGTAGGCAGCCAAAAGAAATGGTAAGTGATTACAATGAACTAAAGGATACAATATGTGAAAAATATGGAGATCCAAGTTACAGTGACGTTGTTGTCTTAAATGATTTGCATGAATATGCAACCGAGGCAGAAAGTATTCAGCTTGGTTATTCAAGATTCATATCTATGTGGGAAACAAACAGCACCGAAGGTTCTCTTGTTTTATCAAATAGTAACTACACAATAAAACTAATGGCAACTTTCACAAGTAAGGAGATAGATCAACCCCAAAAAGACAGCGAGCCAGTCATATAATTCTTAATATAGTTAAAGACTTCTGTATTCAAGGAATACTCATGAAAAAAAGCACCGAAATATCAACCGCAGGCACAATATCCTTTTTCCGCACAAAGCCGAAACGCGAAATCGCGCCGTCCGCGCGCTGACAAAAAAAGAGCGCCCCCACCCAGGAGCGCTCTCATTCGTTTTAAGTTGCGATCAACCGATCAGCCCAGCTCTGCGAAATACTTGATAGTTCTAACCATCTGGCTGGTGTAGCTGTTCTCGTTGTCATACCAGGAAACTACCTGAACCTGATAGCAGTCATCAGCGATCTTGGAAACCATGGTCTGGGTAGCATCGAACAGCGAACCGAATCTCATGCCGATAACGTCAGAGGAAACGATAGGATCCTCGTTGTAGCCGAAGCTCTCGGAAGCAGCAGCCTTCATAGCAGCGTTGATGCCTTCCTTTGTAACGTCAGCAGCCTTTACAACAGCGGTCAAGATAGTGGTCGAGCCGGTCGGAACAGGAACTCTCTGTGCAGAACCGATCAGCTTGCCGTTCAGCTCGGGGATAACAAGGCCGATAGCCTTAGCAGCACCGGTGCTGTTGGGAACGATGTTTGCAGCGCCGGCACGGGCTCTTCTCATGTCGCCCTTTCTGTGAGGACCGTCAAGGATCATCTGGTCGCCGGTGTAAGCATGGATAGTGCTCATGATACCGCTCTGGATAGGAGCATAATCGTTCAGAGCCTTAGCCATGGGAGCGAG
>JAFSSS010000078.1 GCA_017450925.1 Ruminococcus sp.
ATCGGTGCGGGAGCGGGCTGCTGATCGAATACAGGCGCGGGCATCGGTGCGGGGGCGGGCTGCTGATCGAACACAGGCGCGGGCATCGGTGCGGGAGCGGGCTGCCGGTCGAATACAGGCGCGGGCATCGGTGCGGGAGCGGGCTGCTGATCGAACACAGGCGCGGGCATCGGTGCGGGAGCGGGCTGCTGATCGAAAACAGGCGCGGGCATCGGTGCGGGGGCGGGCTGCTGGTAGGCAGGCTGGCCGTAGCTCGGCATAGGCTGCTGTATCGGCGGCTGCTTGGTGCCGCAGTGAGGACAGAAGGCCATGTTCAAGTCGATCTTGCAGCAGCAGGCCGTATTGACACACGTTCTGACGCCGTTGACGGTGTCGAGCTGGGTGTTGAGGCTTTTCAGCTCCGCCAGCATCACGTCGATCTCCGACGCCATGCGCTGCACATCGGGATTGCTGACCTGGTCAAGGCACTGCAGCTTGACGATACGTCCGATGTCGGTATATCTCTTGTTTATCTCCGCCAGGTTGCCCTGGATAAGATTCTGTATCCTTATGACCTCCGGGTTGACCTGGGGTCTGTTGTAAAAAGCCATAGTTATGCCTCCTAAATGATTATTCTGCGGAAGAGGTATCATCAGCCGTTTCGGGCTGGGGTTCGGTCTGCTCTGCGGCGATCTCGCTGTCGGCAGCGGACGAGCTTTCCTCGGGCGCTTTTTCCTTTGGAGCATCAGTCCTTTCAGCGGCGGAGCTTTCATCGCGGGAATCGGCTGTCGTCACCTGTCTGCCCCGCTCGACCGCATTGCTGTTCTCGGAAGTAATGCTGACGGTGGTATCAAGATAATAATGACGCAGTATCTGATCGTAGGTCCAGCCGTGGTCGGCATAAAGCTTAGCGCCCCACTGGGACATTCCCACGCCGTGGCCGTAGCCGTAGGTGGTAAAGGAGAACATCCCGCCTGAATAGGAGATCTCAAAGGCAGAGGATTTCAGCTTCAGCAGAGTACGCATCTCCGCGCCGGAGAGGGACATTCTGCCGCCGTCGATATACACATTTCCCACATATCTTCCGGCGTGCATGGACTTGATCTCGAACCAGCTCTTATAGTCCTCTGAAAGCTCAAGGCTGTACTTGTCCATAAAGGCTTTGCGGATAGTGTCGGGAGATATCTGTGTAACTGTTCCCCAGTTGGGATCCTCGCTGTCATACTCGCTGACAACAGGCTTCAGATAGGGATAGGAAATGCCGAAGATCTCGCCGCTGTCGGCAGAATAGCCGGCGGTAGAGGCGGCGTAGGTGGCGTTGATGATATTGCCGTTATAGAACACAGCCTGTCCCTCGACGGCGCTGACGCACCTTTCGATCTTATCGGGATATCCGGATTTGAGAGCGATCGTCGGAATGCGGCCGGTCAGATCGTTATAGCGAAGATGCGTATAGGCCGCAACGACCTGTGCCTTGATCGCATCCTCGTCCCAAAGGGCGCCGATCTCGTTGAACACCATTCTGCAAAGCATCTCGTGGGCGTTCATTGTGACCTTGCCGCCGGAGATAAGGTCATTGACCGTATAATACTCGTTAGCGACGGAGCGTGTTGAGCTGTAATACTGGGGGGCGGGTCTGCTGTCATAGACCTCTGTGCCGTCCTCGGGGATAACCACCGTAAAATCCTCGGTCTCGGCTTTAGCCTCCTCTTGCTCCTCCTCGGACTTATCAGCCTCGGAGGACTCCTCGTCCTTCTCTGTCACTTCCTTTGAGGAAAGGGGGACAAGGGGCGTACTGGAGACCGAAGCCATTTTATACTCACGGATATCGGCCTTGCGGTACTCGATGAACTCCGGGAGCTTTTCCTCCTTAGGCTCGCCGGCTTTATCGGCAGATGCCGCCAGCGCACTGACCTCGGACTGCCGTGATGAAGTCACATCCACAGAGGCAGACCTGTTCTCTGTCGGATACATCATGCCAACAAACACAGCGGCCGTAACGCCCGCGACAGCAGCGGCGGCTCTTAATGCAATTGTTTTACGCTTTTGATCCATAGTCTGACCTCCAAAAAAACTTACACCTAATACCATTGTAATCAAGTTGTAAAAAAAAGTCAAGGCATATAAGCAACACGCCTTAACTTTTTGTAATATTATACAACGCTGATGAAACCGATTTGTTAATTCTGACTATAAATTGTCACCGATTGTTACCATGCTTTAAAGAATCTGCCGTTGCCGACGCTGGCGCAGAAGCAAAGGCTTTCAAACCATGCAGCGGCCTTGGGGCTGCTGACGCCGGGGGTATAATAGAACGTAGCGCCGTTCACGATATAGTCCCCCTCGCCGGAAAGGGCTCTCCTGACGCAGTCTATAACGCTTTCATCGGGGACAAGGCGCTTGGTGTAGTAATTATCTATAGCGCCGAACTGATTTTTCTGATGCAGAACGTCATAGACGTTATCGGGGAAGCGGTCGGACTGAACGCGGTTGATGATAACATTTGCGATAGCCAGCTTCATGGTCTCGTCGCAGTAGCCCACCTCGGACATTACCACGGCGCACATCATATCGAACTCCTGGTCGGTAAGGGAGATGACATAGCTGTTGCTCTTCTCCTCGGGGACTATGCCCTTGACCTCGATAGTGATCTCGCCCACCTCACCGGGCTCGCTATCCTCCCCGGCCTCCTCGGCCTCGGCGATCTCTCTGTCAAAGGCGGCAGCGGGATCTTCATCCTCGGTCATATCAAGGTATGAAGTGTTTCCGTAAACCGTGCCGGGGGCAAAGGTGCGCATACCCGAAACGACTATGCTTTCGGGTTTGGGCTCGCCTACGGCGGCATTGACTGCACCGCTGCTTACAGACACCCCGGGAGCGGAGGTGATATTATTCACATTCCCGGTGCTGAAGGCTGCGGAGGAGCATCCGAAGGCGATAACGCCGGCAGCCCCGACAATTGCGGCGGCCTGCTTAACAGACAGCTTCATATACCTTTTCCAAAATTTTGAGAGCGGGGATGATTTCATCAGAGTTCACCTTTCTGCGGCATTGACCGGCAACGCTCACTCAAAGGGATACTCGGCGCATCAATACGACCAGCCCAGATACTTCCTGTTGTTGCCCCAGACATTTCTCCAGACTCTCGGGAAATAGATCTCGGAATCGGGTCTGTCCTTATAGGACTTCAAGATCAGATCAAGGTTATCGTCGGCGGTCATTTTCTTCGCCACAAGTACCCACCTCATACCTGCCACCTCATTGGAGCAGGTAGAGAGAGTGATATAATCATCGTCCTCTGTGCAGTTGATGTCGCAGGTGTACCAGCTTTCCTTTCTCACATTTGAGATCCACTTGTCAAAGGAATAATCATCGTCGTCCCAGATCCTGTATCTCCAGTAATCGAAGATCGGGATATCGTCCTGATTATCCTCTGCAGCTGCGACAAAAGCGGCAAAGATGACGTACTTCTCGTTGTTGTCGTAAATAGTATTGAACTCTATTACAGGGTGCTTTTTCAGAAAGTCAACGCTTTCCTTATACTCGGCAAGGTGCGTAAAGGCGGTGCCGAGCCTTCTCATATGGTGCCCGTAGATAACTATGTTATCGGGCTGACCCTTCTCGTCTATAGGAACGAGACAGTCGGCAAAAATGCTTCCCGACTCGTAATAGTTTCCGTCGATATCATGTCTGAGATAATAGTCATTGGCATCGTTGATGCTGCCCTCATAGGCTCTCTGCAGGACGGGGTAATTGATATACTCGTCGCCGTTGTCGTTGACAAAGCCGGGTATCTTTATCCAGCCCACTACCTCGCTGTTGCGCTTGAGCAGATCCTTAGCCCAGCTCTGGACTACCCTCTTGCCGCTTTTGCGGGAGGTGGGGGCGTCGATAGCGGAGTCATCGGTGTTTTCGGTGACATCGGCATCAACGTTATCCAGCTCGAGGCCGTTATCCCAATCGGGTTCATACTTGACTATCCCTTGAGCGTAATTAAGCTCGGCCTGGTCGGTCTTGAGAAAATCCGTAAGCTCGTTTACCGAAAGTGCGAACACCACGATAGAGCCGATGAACACGAACTTTCTGATGATCTCGGCAAAGCTGTCACCCTTCCAGGGGACGAAATATTTTATAACTCTTACAAAGAAATTTGAATTGTCCTGTGCGGACAGATTTTTAACTTCATTAGCCATAGACATTTATTCTCCCTCACTTTCGCTCACAAGCAGCTGCTCGAGCATTTCAAGAGCGCTGCGCACGGTCAGCAGACGGATAGTTTCTCTGTCCAAGCTTCCATATTCTTCATACAGGCGAAGGTCCTTGACCTCTTCCCTGTTCTTATATCTGACCGAGACGAACACCGTCCCGACGGGCTTATCATCCGTTCCGCCGCCGGGGCCTGCTATACCCGTAACGGCAGCCGAGGCATCCGTTCCCATAAGCTCCATAACGCCGCGGGACATTTCCGAAGCGGTCTGTGCGGAATAGACGGTATGCTTCTCGAGGGTCTCCTTTTTCACGCCGAGGACTTTCTTTTTCACGTCCTCGCTGTAGCTGACGACTCCCCCGGCGAAGATCTCGCTCGCTCCGGGGACGCTTGTTATGCGTTCCGCCAGCATCCCGCCGGTACAGCTTTCAGCCGTTGAGAGGCTTATCCCGCGGGTCATGATATATTTTACAACACGGTCGGTCACAATGTCAAGGCTTTTGGAGAGCATTTCGGCATCTTGGGCAAAACTCTCCCGCCCCTCTCGGGGATTATTTTTCACATTGCACATAAAAATCACCTCGTTTTTGAACAAATTGCTAATTCAATGAATAAAACAAATCAAACTGAAGCAGTATATTTTACACTTATTGCCAGTCGCCGGAAGCATTTTTCGGGGGTGTAAACGGTATCATCGGAATATATACCTAAATGCTCCCTTTCGGGCTGCTTCCCTATAAAGCCCGATTTTTGGACATTTGCGGGACAGCAGCTCTGTTTCGGCCTTGTCTGCAACTGTCCGTTTTTCAGTACAGTAAATCGAACATTTGATTTGTGATTTTTGTCATCGTTTTAACTGTACCGAATTTTGTACAAATGCAAATCCTGTATATTTTTACCGTTTATACACCGTATCTGACATTAAGCAGAGATCTTAGCCGTCCAAAAAAGCGTATCTTTGGGTTTCATAAAGCTCAAAGCCTTTACACCAACATTTATTTCAGCTTTGTACACATCTCTGAAATATGTAAGATATATCCATATTAATTGACAAATTCGGAGCAATATTTTCGGATAAAGCTTGCTGTCTTGACAGCATCAAGCCTCGCATCTGCGGGATATTCGCCGTTTCGGCTCCGAAATCATACGAATTTTTTAATCACCTTGACCTCGGTATTTTCCACAGCCTCGGCGATCAGCGGCTCAAAATCGAAGGAATCCTGCGCTTTTACCACGTCATCAAGAACAGGTCTTGTCTTAGGATGCTTGGGAGTAAAGACTGTGCAGCAATCCTCGTAGGGCTCGATCGAGGTCTCAAATGTACCGATTTTTCTGGATATTTCCACAATCTCGGCCTTGTCCATACCGATGCAGGGACGCAGAACCGGCATTCGGCAGGCGGCGTCGGTGCAGACCATAGCGTACATCGTCTGGCTGGCGACCTGCCCGAGACTCTCGCCGGTGATGACGCAGGCAAGATCCTCCTTGTCCGCGATGCGCTGGGCGATCTCAAACATCAGCCGGCGCATGATGATCGTGAACAGCTCCTCGGGGCATTTGTCCCGGATGCACTCCTGTATCCTTGTAAAGGGGACGCAGTGGAACACCACATCGCCGCAGTATTCCGCGATCTCCGATACCAGCTTTTCCACCTTGAGCCGCGCCCGCTCGGAGGTATAGGGCGGAGCCTCGAAGTGGACGGCCTGTACGACAACTCCCCGCTTGGCGATCATATAGCCCGCCACCGGCGAGTCGATGCCGCCGGAAAGCAGCAGCAGTCCCCGGCCGCCCGTTCCCACCGGGATGCCGCCCGCACCGTCGATCTTCAGAGCGTTGATGAAGGCGTGGCGCTCTCTGATCTCCACCGTTACGGTAACATCCGGCTCGTGGACATCCACCCGCATCCCGGGGAACTGTTCGAGTATCTTATGCCCCAGCTCGGCGCAGATCTCCGGCGACTTGAACGGGAATTTCTTATCCGCCCGCTTGGCGTTGACCTTGAAGGTGCTGTAGCCCTCGAAGGCCTCGGCGAGGTAGTCCATGCTGTCGCAGAGGATAGCCTCCATAGACTTTTCGACCTCCAGCGCCTTAGTGAGCTTGGCGATGCCGAAGACCTTTTTCAGCCGCTCGACCGCCTCGTCCATGTCGCAGCTGTCGTCCAGCGGCTCGACGTAGATCGTGGACTGCGCTCTTGTAACGCTGAAATTGCCGATGCCCGAAAGCCTCCGCTTGATGTTTTTGGTGAGGACGCTCTCAAAGCTGCTCTTGTTGAGCCCCTTCAGTGCGATCTCGCCGTACTTGCACAGAATGTATTCCTTCATTTAACTGATCCTTTCGACATATTTCTTATATATTATAAAGGTATGGTACATACGTTCTTATCTTATCCTTGCCAGCGAGGACTGCGCCTGAGCTATCGCGCGGATAAGCTGATCTGTCTCCTCCTCGGTGTTATCAGCGCAGAGGCTGATGCGCAGGACGGAGTCCCGCAGACGCTCCGGGACATGGAATTCTGCGATGACAGAGCTTTTCTTCCCCTTAGAGCAGGCCGACCCGCTGGAAACATAGATCTCACGCTGTTCAAGAAAATGGAGCAGCGGCTCGGATTTCAGACCCTCCACCGCGATCGAGACAACATAGGGCGAGGCATCCTCTCGGCTGTTGACGAAAACGCCCTCCAGCGACCTGCATTTCTCGGTCAGAATGTCCCGCAGCTTAGAGACACGGTCGAACCGCTCCTGTATGCTGCCGGAAAGTCTCTCGCAGGCTGCGCCGAAACCCATGATAAGCGGAACGGACTCCGTGCCGGAGCGGAAGCCCCGCTCCTGTCCGCCGCCCAAAATGAATTCCGGGATGTGAACGCCCCTGCGGATATAAAGCGCACCGATGCCCTTGGGGCCGTGTATCTTGTGGGCGCTTAGCGAGATAAAATCGGCCGAGAGCTTTTTCACGCTTACGGGCAGCTTCATGTAGGCCTGCACGCAGTCGCAGTGGGTCATCACCCGGGGGAATTTCTTCTTGATCGCCGTAAAGGCGCGTCCCACCGGCAGGATGCAGCCGGTCTCGTTATTGACCAGCATACAGGTCACAAGGCAGGTATTGCCGTCAACCGCGGAGATGATATCGGCGGCGTCGAAGCTGCCGTCCTCCCGGGGGCGGATGCGGACGACCTCAAAGCCCTCCTCCTCCAGCTTATTGCAGCAGACCGCCACAGAGGGATGCTCCACCGAGGTGGTGACGATGCGCTTTTTCCGCTTGCCCTCGCTTCTTGCAGCGCCGAAGATCACGGTGTTGCTGCTTTCGGTGGCGCAGGAGGTGAAGAAGATCTCCTCCGGCGCAGCGCCGACAGATGCGGCTATGACCGCCCGTGCTTTCTCCCGCTCCTGCTCGGCGGCAAGGCCGAGACCGTGGAGCGACGAGGGGTTGCCGAAGCATTCCAGCCCCCGCACCACCGCCTCCACCGACTCCCGGCAGGGCTTTGTGGTAGCGGCATTGTCAAAATATATCAAAGCATTCTCTCCTCCCGAACATAATTCATCAGTTTACATTATAGCACATATTTGTGAACAATGCAAGTATCACTGCGGGAGAAACACTTCTCTTATCATATTATAGAACGCAAATATGATGTTCATGTGAAAAGCAGAGATAATGCGAATGAATATTTTTGTGAGGATGAAGCATACTAACCACAAAGGAAGCTGCAAGCTGTACGAAATTCTGTACAGCTGTGCGGATATAGTATTTGTACGGATAATTGTACTGATAATCATATCAGTACGATATTCTGTACAGCAGGAGGATATATGAAAAGACGGACGGTTATAAGAATATTCGCCTTCGGATTTTTCGCCTTTGCGGTGCTGCTGGCGAGGAACATCATGCTGATGCGGGAACGCAGCGCCTCGCTGATGACTATCAAAAACGGCTACACCCGAGCGGTGGAGGAGCTTTCCACGGCGGCGGACAACATCCGGAACACTCTGCAGAAGCAGCTTTACGCCGGCACTGCGGATATGCACTCAAAGCTCTCGCAGCAGCTTTGGCGGGACTCCTCAACGGCAAAGGCGGCGCTGGCGCAGCTGCCGGTGGAGAACAAGCAGCTGGAAAACACCTACAAATTCCTCTCGCAGGTGGGAAACTACTCCCTGTCGCTAAGCGAAAAGCTCCGCCGGGAGGAGAAGCTCTCCGACGAGGAATACGAGAACCTCTCGCGGCTGTTCGAGTTCTCAAAGCAGCTCTGCGACGATATGTGGCAGCTTGAAAATGACGTTGCACAGGGTAACATCGACCTTGTAAACGGCGGATCTGCGGCCTCTGACGAATCTGCTCCCCCGACGGTGACCGAGGGCTTCGAGGATTTCGAGGAGGGCTTTGACTCTTATCCGAGGCTTGTTTATGACGGCCCCTTCTCCGACCACATCATGGAAAAAACTCCGCTGATGACCAAAAACGCGGCGGAGGTTTCCCGGGAAAAGGCAAGGCTTAGAGCCGCGTCTGCCTTGGGCGTAAAGGAGGAGGAGCTGACGGAGGTCATCGAGGAGGGTGGAAAAATGCCCTCCTACACCTTCACGGACAAGGAGGGCACCGTAGCCTGCGCGGTGACAAAGCAGGGCGGGTTCATCTCTTATTTTCTGAAAAGCCGGGAGGTGCTAAGTGAAAGCATCAGCGAGGAGCAGGCTCTCGAAGCGGCGGCGAAGTGCCTTGACAGCATCGGCATCGGGAACATGAAAAAGACCTACTATGAAAATATTAACCACGTTATGACGGTGAATTACGCACATCAAGAGGGAGAGGTCTGCTGCTACACCGATCTGATAAAGGTGTCTGTCGCAATGGACAACGGCGAGGTGGTCGGGTACGACGCACAGGGCTATCTTGTGAACCACCGTCCGAGAGACCTAAGCCAAAAACGCAGGAGCATCCTTGACCTGCAGAAGCAGGTGAGCCCGAAGCTGAAGGTCATTAGCCGGGGGCTGGCGGTGATACCCGGTGAGGCGCAGGAGGAAAGGCTCTGCTATGAATTCAAGTGCGAGGACGAAAACGGCGGTCATGTGCTGGTGTATTTCAACGCCCTCACCGGCAGGGAGGAGCAGATACTGATACTCTTTGAAAGCGAGGACGGCACGCTGACCGTGTAGCCTCCTTATGAAGCACACTATAAAAATATGAAAGTGAGGAAACCTTATGTCATCCAATTTATCACAAGCAAAAACACGCGAAAACCTTATGTCTGCCCTTGCGGGCGAGGCGCTTTCCTGCACCCGCTACAAGCTGGCCGAGAAGGTCTGCCGGCAGAAGCAGCTGTTCGTTCTGGCAAACCTGTTCAAGTTCACCGCCGCGCAGGAGCGCGTCCACGCAGAGGTGTTCTATAAGCATTTGAAACAGTGCGGCTGCGAGCCGGTGAGCATCCGCGCCGACTTCCCCAACGAATGCTCCGAGGAGCCCTTGGACCTGCTGCGTCATGCGGCGGAGACCGAAAACCACGAGAGCAGCGAGGTCTATCCCGCCTTTGCGCAGTCCGCCCGTGACGAGGGCTTTCCCGACATCGCGCAGGACTTTGAGAACATCGCCTCGGTGGAAAGTTCTCACGGCCGGCGCTACCGCCACTATGCCGACCTTTTGGAAAACGGCAGGCTCCACACCTGCGAGAGCGCAGAGGACTGGCTGTGTCTGAACTGCGGCTATCTCCACAGCGGAAGCTCCGCCCCGGAGACCTGCCCCGTCTGCGCACAGCCGCAGGGCTGGTATGTCCGCCTCTGCGAGACCCCGTGGGGGCTTGAGCCAAAATGCTGACCGCCGAAATTGCCGCAACGTTCATTTATTTGCTGATGCTGTATGAATACAGACGGCACAGGTAAAAGAGAATAACGACAGTGAAAAAAAGTGAATAGTTAAGGAATCCGCAATGATCCCTTAACTATTCACTGTTCTTTATTCTTTATTCATTATTCACTGTTATCAGAGCTGATGTACCACAAAGATCTCGTAGATGCTCTTGATAGCGGCCTCGAAGTCCTTTTCCTCAACGCCGATGATGATGTTCAGCTCGCTGGAGCCCTGGTCTATCATCTTAACGTTGATGTGAGCGTGTGCAAGAGCGGCGAAGATGCGTCCGGCTGTTCCGCGGGCGGATTTCATCGCACGTCCCACAACTGCGATAAGGGCAAGGTCGGTCTCGATGTCGATAGTATCGGGGTGAACGTTGCGGTGCAGTCCCGACAGGACCTCCTGCTCCTTGGGCTCGAACTCGGTCTGATGCACAACGATGCTCATGGTGTCGATGCCGGAGGGCATATGCTCAAAGGAGATGCCGTTCTTCTCGAACACCTCAAGCACCTTTCTGCCGAAGCCAAGCTCGCTGTTCATCATATCCTTTTCGATGTTGACAACGGTAAAGCCCTTCTTTCCGGCTATGCCGGTAATTGTGAACTGGGGCTTCTGCGAGGTGCTTTCAACGATCATCGTGCCGGCGTCCATAGGGGCGTTGGTGTTCTTGATGTTGATAGGAATGCCCGCCTTGCGCACCGGGAAGATAGCGTCCTCGTGAAGCACGCCCGCGCCCATGTAGGAAAGCTCCCTAAGCTCCTTATAGGTGATAGTGTGGATAGGCAGGGGGTCATCCACGATGCGGGGGTCGGTGATAAGAAAGCCGGAAACGTCAGTCCAGTTTTCGTAGATATCAGCGCTTACTGCCGCTGCGACGATAGAGCCGGTAATGTCGGAGCCGCCGCGGGAGAAGGTCTTGATAGTGTCGTTGGGCATCGAGCCGTAAAAGCCGGGGACGACTGCCCTTTCAACGCCGGAGAGCCTGTCGCGGACAGCCTTCTGTGTACGCTCTGCATCGAACTCGCCGGTCTCCTTGAAGAAGATCACGTCGGCGGCATCCACAAATTCATAGCCGAGATAGTTTGCCAGCACGATACCGTTGAGGTACTCACCGCGCGAGGCGGCGTAGTCACGTCCTGCCTTGCCGATAAAGCAGGCCTTGACGGTGTTGAACTCCTCCGTCATATCAAGGTCAAGACCCAGCTCGTCGATGATAAGGGTATAGCGCTCAATGATCTTGTCAAAGGCCTCGGAAAAATCCTTGCCCTTGGCGGCCAGGTCATAGCAGGCATAGAGCATATCCGTGACCTTGGTATCAGCGGAAAACCGCTTGCCGGGTGCAGAGGGGACAACATAACGGCGGGCATCTTCAGCATGGATGATGTCAGCTACCTTGCGGAACTGTTCGGCGCTGGCAAGCGAGCTGCCGCCGAACTTAACGACTTTTATCATATATCAAAACTCCTAACGGCGCATAAAGCGCAGAATATCATCAGCCGGCTCTCAAAAGCCGCCTGTACTATTATATAATAAACAGTGTGAATAAGTCAATGTACAAATTGCAGATTTTTTATATCATTAACCGTGTCCTTTTGTGGAATACGCTTGTATTTCTGTCACATACACTTTCGACAGGTCTGCATTCTGACAAAAACCGCATCCTCCGGGGGTTAGAATAGAGTGGAGAGAAAACTGTCATCGTAAAACAGGAGGCACTATGAAAGGACACATCCAGCTTATCATCATACTTGCGGTATTTATCACTGCCGTACCCTTTATCGCTCTGCTGGCGGGGGGACACAGGGCCGAGCCGGCAGACGGGGCTGCTCCCGAGGAGACAGTGCTTGTGCTGTTCGGCGAGAGCGGCGCTCCCACGGAGCTTTCCATGCGGGACTACATCATCGGCGCTGCCGCCGCGCAGATGCCCGCCGATTTCTCCCTCGAGGCGCTCAAAGCGCAGGCAGTCCTTGCCCACACCTATGCTCTGCGCCGCCGTGCCGAGGAAAAGGTCTCCCCCACGCCGGAGCTGAAGGGCGCCGATCTGTCTGACGACTCCGGCATCTACAACGCCTATTTCACCGACGAGCAGCTTAGGACGGTTTACGGCTCCCGCGCCGACGAGGTACGCAAAAAGCTGTCGGAGGCTGCCGACTACGCCCTCACCCGAACTCTGACCTTTGAGGGCGAGCCGATAATCGCGGCGTTCCACGCTGTCTCCTGCGGAAGGACAGAGTCCGCCCTTGCGGCATGGGGCGAGAACATCCCCTATCTCATCTCTGTTGACAGCAGCTTCGACCTTGAAAGCGAGGTCTGCACCTCCAGCTTCACCTTCACGTCAGAAAAGCTATGCTCCGCCCTCACGGCGGCCTTTCCCGACGGGAATATCACAGAGGACGACCTCACCGTGAGGGTGACGGAGCTGACAGAGGCGGGCTGTGCCGCCACGGTGGAGCTGTGCGGCCGCACCTACGTCACGGGGACGGAGTTCGCACAGGCAGCATCCCTGCCCTCGGCCTGCTTCGAGGTAAAGAAGGAGGACGGAGCGTTCATATTCAGCTGCAAGGGGCGCGGCCACCTTGTCGGCTTGAGCCAGTACGGAGCCGAAAGCCTTGCGAAGTCCGGCAGCAGCTGCGAGGAGATACTTGCCCGCTACTTCCCCAACGCCAAGCTGACCGACACAGCAGAAGCGAAATAAACAGCAGCAGCTTCAATGCACAGTGCATTGTGTATTGAACAAAACAACAGCGCCCTGTCCTTTCGGCCAGAGCGCAGCTGTTGTGATGTTTCACTATATGATCAGATGGAGAAAGAATATGTAGTCGGGAGCTTGGGTGCTTACCTGTCTGAATTATTTAAGCTTCGCTTTGTTGTCTCGATAACCTATCAGAATACCCTTGCGGTGCCTGCGCTTTTGCGTATCACTCCGCCCAGGTGTCCCTCTAACCTGTTGTTATTATAATACAGGCTCAATGTGATAGCTTGGTGATAAAGGGATAAGGGTTTAGAGAAAAAACAAAATCCCAATTCCGATGCATATTGCTGCAAATGACAAGTCAGTGTGCTGCTGTCAATGCACAATGTATAATGTACAATGCACAATGAAGGAGTGCGCCCTTGGCGCACGGATGCCCATTCGGGCACTGCAGAGAGTGCGCAAAAAGAGCATTTGTGCATTAATACAACAATCTACAGCGTCCGAATGGGCATAGCCGCGCCAAAGGCGCTCCTTTGATTGTGCATTGTACATTGTGCATTGTACATTGTACATTGTACATTGAAACAACTTGTCATTTGCGGCAATACACATCGAAATCGGGATAAAACAAAAAGGGCCGCACCGGGGGTACGACCCTTTATGTAAGTCTGAATTATTCAGCCTTGGGAGCCTCTACAGGGCAGGTAGCTGCGCAGGAGCCGCAGTCGATGCAAGCATCGGCATTGATCTCTGCCTTACCGTCTCCCATAGCGATAGCACCAACAGGGCAAGCGTCAACGCAAGCGCCGCAGCCGATGCACTCTTCACCGATAGAATATGCCATAACACAAACCTCCTCAAAAATGACTTCTTTCTACATACGGGACACTTCGTCCCTATTAATATAATAACATATTTTCAGAAAAATGCAATACCCTTTTCAATAATTTTTTATTTTAATTATAGCAGAGAAACCTTTTCAATGTACAGCGCATTGTGCATTGAAAAGCTCTGTCGTTTGCCCCGCTGTCACTCAACGTTCTTCGTCGCTACGATGTCAACGCCGGTGCCGGCTGCATCGGTCAAGATCACCGTCCCTACCGATACGGGCAGCTTTACCCGGATGCTCTTGATCTCCTTCACCACCTCGAAGATCTTGTCCTTGGGGATGTTCTGCGCCGTCTTGACCGGCACGGGTATGCCGCCCTCGCCGTGGGCTGTGGTGGTCACTGTGCGGACGGGAGCGCTCACCTCTGTCTTGGCATAGTTCTCACCCACCTTGCAGGTGTTGCCGCTGACAGAAACAGCCTCGCCGTTCTCCACCTCTACCGTAAGCTCACAGCCCATAGGGCAGCCTATACAGGTCAACTCTCTCGTCATTTCAAAGCCTCCTCTACACTGACCTCGATAGGGCTGTCAACGCCCCCAAGCTTGTCTCTTGTGATGATGATATCCTGCATCTCGCTGGGGACGAATATCCTGCCGCGCTTGCGGAACAGCTCCCTGCCGCCGCTTTTCACCACGATAGCCGCGCCCTTGAACACTCCCGTAACACGGAAGCGGATGTGTACCTTGTCCTCGGCACACTCGCAGTATATCCTTGAAGGCACCGTGTAGCGCACACCGTTCCCCGGCCTTACCTCCACCGGCTCGCATTCGGGCGTGGTGCCGCACTTGATGTAGTCCGCTGCGTTGAGACCAGCTCTGCGTGCCTCTTCAGATACGAAATCCACAAGGTCGTGAACGTGAAGCACGTTGCCGCAGGCGAATACGCCCGCTATGCCTGTCTGAAGGCTTTCATCAACGCTGGGGCCGTTTGTCAGAGGCGAAAGCTCGACCCCCGCCGACTTCGACAGCTCGTTCTCCGGGATAAGTCCGCAGGAAAGCAGCAGCGTGTCACAGGGGAAATATTCCTCCGTGCCGGGTATGGGCGTGTTCCTTTCATCCACTGCGGCCACCCATACGCCCTCAAGCTTTTCCTTGCCCTTTATATCCACGACCGTATGACTTAGCATAAGCGGGATGCCGTAGTCGTCAAGACACTGGACGATGTTCCTTTTCAGCCCGCTGGAATATGGCATAAGCTCTACCACTGCACGCACCTTTGCCCCCTCAAGGGTCATGCGCCGCGCCATGATAAGTCCGATGTCGCCGGAGCCGAGGATAACGACCTCCCTGCCCGGAACAACACCCATGCAGTTGACCAGCTTCTGCGCCGTGCCGGCAGTGTATATCCCCTGCGGACGGAAGCCCGCGATGCCCAAAGCGCCCCGCGGCCTCTCGCGGCAGCCCATTGCAAGTATGACCGCTCTGGCCTTTACCGTTTCGGCTCCCCTTTCGCGGCTGATTATGGAAATCTCCTTGTTCTCGTTCATACCAAGCACCATTGTCCCCAGCTCGTAGGGGATGTTGTTCAGGATCATCTGCTCGATATAACGCTCTGCATACTCCGGGCCGGTAAGCTCCTCGCCGAAGGTGTGCAGGCCGAAGCCGTTGTGGATGCACTGGTTCAGTATGCCGCCCAGCTCGTCCCCGCGCTCGAAAATGATAAGGTTGTCTATGTCCTCCAGCTTCGCGGCAAGAGCGGCTGCCATACCGGCAGGGCCTCCGCCGATGATAACAAGGTCAAATTCACGCATTTTCATCCGCCCCGCTTTCTTTGTCTGTATAGGAGCCGTTCTTCCTTACGTCAAGAAGTCCCAGCCCAAGCTTGTCCGCGATCAGCGAGATCGTCACCGGCGAACAGAAGCCCGCCTGGCATCTTCCCATGCCCGCACGGGTGCGGCGCTTTACGCCGTCCAGCGTCGTGGCACCGAGGGGTCTGTTTATCGCCTCAAGTATCTCCCCCGCAGTGACAGTCTCACAGCGGCAGACCACAGTGCCGTAGGCGGGTTCTCGCCGGATAAGCTCGTTCTTCTCCCCGTCGGAGAGAGAGGCAAATTTGGTGATGCCCTTTCTCTCTGCGATGTAGTTCGCCTTCTCCTTCAGCGGGAGGAGCGATGCCACTATGTCCCGCACATACTCGCCGATAGCCGGCGCGCTGGTAAGCCCCGGCGACTCAATACCCGCCACGTCGATAAAGCCCTTGGCATCCTCACATTCACCGATGATGAAATCGTGAGTATCACCCACAGCCCGCAGACCGGTAAAGCCGGTGATGACCTTTCCGAAGGGTATGCCCTTAACGGACAGCGAAGCCTTTGCTCTCACCTCCGCAAGCCCGGCGCGGGTGGTGGCGGTGTTCTCCTTGTCGTCGATATCCTCGGCCGTAGGGCCGAGCAGCAGATTTCCGTGAACGGTGGGAGTTACAAGAATGCCCTTGCCCATTTTGGTGGGCTGCTGAAAGACCGTATGTGAAACAAGCCCTCCGGCCTCGCGGTCAAGGAGCATATACTCGCCCCGGCGGGGGGTGATGTTCATGGGCAGACCGCTGACCATAGCATGGAGCTTGTCAGCATACACACCGGCGGCGTTTATGACTGTCCGCGTTTCTATATCGCCCTTGTCGGTATGGATGACATAGCCGGCATCAGACCTCTCAATGCCGGTGACGGCGGTGGAGAGCCGGAACTCTGCGCCGTTGGCGGCGGCATTCTCGGCAAAAGCTATAGTCATGCCGAAGGGGCAGACGATGCCGGAGGTAGGGGCATAGAGCGCAGCGACCACCTCGTCGGTGAGGGCGGGCTCCATTTGCCTTGCCTCGTCGCCGGAGATAACGCGAACCCCCTCGACGCCGTTTTCGGCACCGCGCAGGGCAAGCTCCTCAAGGCCGGATATCTGCTCCTTATCGAAGCAGAGGACGAGGGCGCCGTTGCGCTTATAATCGAAATCGAGCAGCTTGGAGAGGCCGGGCATCAGCTTGCTGCCGCGGACGTTGAGCTTAGCTTTAAGAGTACCGGGCAGGGCATCGAAGCCGGCGTGGACGATAGCGGAATTAGCCTTAGTGGTACCCTCACAGACATCGCTCTCCTTATCGACGACGCAGAGGGAGATATCAAAGCGCGAGAGTTCACGGGCGACGGCGCAGCCGCTGGAGCCTGCGCCGATGACAGTAACATCGAACATGAGATCACCTGCTTAGAAAAGATTACAGCGGGGATTTGTACAAGGTAAACGGAAAATCCGGGCTGGTTGGAATAATTATAGCACAATCATCTAAATAAGTCAAGCAGGAGCGGGACGAACAAGGCTGTAAACCAAAACGCGAAGCGCATTAAAAAGCGCGCGGTCAAGCCTCGCGCCAGAGGCTTGCGGGGACGGGGGCAGCGCCCCAGCAGGGCGTGGGACAGCGTCCCACTTGGCTCGCGACAGCGAGACAACCGGCGCTGCACAAAGAAACAAAAGGGCACAAAAGTGAAATCCGACATCAACAGCAATGAGGACACACCAAATTGCAGCGCCGGAAAAAGCAGTCCTCCTGCACTCGCAGGAAACAGCAAGGGAGCGAAGCGACCGCGCGCATTTCCGTCCGATGATGAACCAAAGCATAGCGCAAACAGCTATCAGCCTGCGGCGGGGCGGAGGAGGCGAGCTGGACTATGTGTTAAACCTGCGGATCTGCGCACCTGTTATGTGCAGGTCAATACCTTGTGCGCCGTCCCATTTGGGGGCTTTCCGATCGCCCCCAAGCCCCTTCGGAATGCAAACTATTTTCAAAGTGTGGGAAAGGCTCAAACCAACGTGAGAGAGCATCTAATGCATCTCCGTCTAATGAATGCGCGCTGTCGCTGCATTCCCCTGCCGTTTCCTGCGAGTGCGCGGAAAACGCTCAACCCAGCGCTACGTCAAGTATCATCATGATGATGAACCCAAGCATCACTCCCATAGTCCCAAGATGCCCGGAGCCAAGATGCGCCTCCGGGATAAGCTCCTCTACCACCACATAAAGCATCGCCCCCGCCGCAAAGGCCAAAAGCCACGGCATCAGCGCCGCGATGTGACCCGCCGCAAGTACCGTCAAAACACCCGCTATGGGCTCAACTATGCCCGACAGCGCCCCGCATAAAAATGCTTTGCCGCGGCTCATGCCCGTCTGCCGCAGAGGCAGGGAGATAGCCGCTCCCTCCGGAAAGTTCTGTATGCCGATGCCAAGCGCAAGCGCCGAGGCCGCCGTTACCGCCGAGGCATCTGTCTTCCCCTCCGTCAGCGCAAAGGCAAGACCTACCGCCATGCCCTCCGGGATGTTGTGGAGCGTTACCGCGAAAACAAGCATAGCCGTCCGGCCAAGGCCGCGCTTTACAGAGCCCTCCTCCGCAGGACGGAAAAAGGGCATCAGACGGTCAAACAGCATCAGAAACAATACCCCCGCACATATCCCCAGCGAGGCCGGCAGCCAGCCCGGCAAGCCCCGCGCCCGAGCCTGCTCGATAGAGGGCATCAGCAGGCTCCATACCGAGGCCGCGATCATCACTCCCGCCGCAAAACCCAAAAACACCCGCTGCAGGGACTGCCCCGTCTGCTCCCCGCGCAGGAAAAATACCACCGCCGCCCCAAGTGCGGTCAGTGCAAATGTAAAGCCAGTCGCCGCCAGCGACAGCAAAATCGTATCCATTGGAATTATCCGCCTTTCTTTTCAGTGCGGCAGAGCCGCTTTGTTATATTATGCTCACAGATACGGTAAAGTGATTAAAGCCGCTTAGCGCGGGAATAATATATCAGCAGGACAAACCATACCCACCCGCAGAAAGGAAAAAGGCTATGCACCAGATACCCAAGACCGCAGGAGAGTTCATCTCACAGCTTAGGAACCTGCTGGGCGGCAGCGCCGACCTCAATACAGCGAGAGCCGCACTCTCCGGCATACAGTGCGCGGCAGCCACCATAGAGGGGATGTCATCCTCGCAGCTTGCGGGAGAGCTTGTGCTGCGCCCCGCTGCTGCCCTTGCCGCAGAGGCGGAGGGCTCCGGCAAAGGGCTCTTCGAGGCTCTCACCCGAAGCGCTATCCTCACTACCGACATAAAGCTGCCCGAGACCCTTGAGGAGGCCGCAGGACTGCTGTTCTCCGGCTTCGTCCTGCTGTTTGTTGAGGGCGGGGGCTGCGCTGCCTTCGGCGTACAGGGGTATGACAAAAAGGCCGTGAACGAGCCCTCGAGCGAGCATAATATCATGGGCTCGCAGGAGGGGTTCTGCGAGGCGCTGCGCACCAATATCTCACTGGTGAGAAGACGTATGAAAACACCCTCGCTGCGGCTGGAGATGCTCACCGTCGGTGAGAAGACCAATACCGATGTCTGCCTCTGCTACCTCGCAGGACGGGCGGCAGCTCCCATGATATCCGACCTGCGCCGGAGAATAAAGAGCGTCGGCCTTGACACCCTTTTGGCATCGGGGGCGCTGCTGCCCTACCTTGAGGAAAACACCGGCAGAGAGCTGTTCCCGGAGCTGGCCGCCACGGAGCGTCCCGACGTGGTCTGCGCACGGATAAACGAGGGGCGGGCGGCTCTGCTGATAGACGGCTCGCCCTTTGCACTGATAGTCCCCTCGCTGTTCTCCGACAGCTTCCGCACTGTGGACGACGCCTGCTCAAAGCCCTATTTCGTCGTGCTGATGCGGCTGGTGAGATATATCGCCTTCTTCTTCGCGGTGATGTTCCCGGGAGTTTATGTGGCGGCAGCCAATTTCCACCCGGAGATGCTGACGCTGAAGCTGCTGCTGAACCTCACCGCCTCGGAGCGGTCAACGCCCTATTCCCTTTTCGTGGAGATGCTGATAATCACAGTGCTGCTGGAGCTGATGAAGGAGGCCGCCGTGAGGATGCCCCGGGCAGTGGGCAGCGCTATCTCTATCGCAGGCGGGCTGGTCATCGGTGATGCGGCGGTCAAGAGCGGGATAATATCCTCTCCGCTGCTGATAATCGTGGGGCTTACCGCCACCGCCTCGTTTGTGATACCCGGGCTGGCGCAGCAGTCCTCGGCGCTAAGGCTGGTGTATATCTTCGCCGGAGGCTGCGCGGGCTTCCTCGGGATAGCCGTGGTGTCGGCAATGATAATGACAAACGTCTGCGCCTCCGGCAGCCGCGGGATACCCTATACCGCTCCCCTGCTGCCCTTCAGCCGCCGTGAGGCAGGCGGGCTGCTGACAAGGCGTTCTCCCGCCGCTGCCGAAGCGGAGCATCCCGTGATATCAGATCTTCGGGAGAGATAGGTCATCCTCCTTGTCGTACCGACCCTGCTGCTCCTCCCAAATATCCGTCGAGGTAAGGGCAAGCTTCATAAAGTCATCGAGGTCATAGCTGGGGGCATCCGACCTGTGATAATTGGGACGGGGCTTGCCTGCAGGCTCTGAAGCTCTGTCATCCCGCTTTATCCAGCGGCGTATCGCGGCCTTCCAGTTCTTGTAGGTCTTGCCTACCGAATCGCAGTATTCGCTGATCTCTTCGATAGCGTTATCAGCCCTTGTCTTTCCGAATTCCTCGGTGAGAGAATCGTAATCCTCTTGGGAAATAAAGACATTGCAATATTCTCCCAAAACAAGAGAGGGAGAGGGAGAGGGGGAGGGCGAAGCCGAAGCGGCGAAGCCGCCCTTATCTCTGTCCTTTACACTCTCACTCTCACTTTCACTATCATTTACACTGTCATTTACACTTTCACTATCAGCCAAATTCGCCGGAGCGTTTTTGGCATTCGCTGAATTCGCCAGAGCCCTGCGCATATTTTCTGCCTTGGCCAAAGCGCCCTTGCGGCCGTTCTCGGAATTTCTGCGGCACTTCTCCTCCCACTTGGCGCCGTCCCGGATCAGGCAGTTTCGCATCATGCGGAAGATAGGCCGCATAGCCCCGGTAAAATCCGGCTCAACGCCCTCAAGGGCATAGCTGAACAGCGCCTTGAAAAGCCTTCCCAGCTCGGCATCGGAGACATCCTCGAAATACTCCTTCCAGTCGGTGTAAACGATAAACGATTTTTTCTCTTCTGTCATGATATACCTCCACAGTCTGAAAACGATCCTTTCACCTATAGCCGGAAAAAGCCAAAAAGTTGCACGCGAATGTGCAACAGCTACATATTTTTTCAATGCACAATGTATGATAATGAACAGATCGGGGTGTATCATGAAAAAGATCTCTTCTGCGCAGGCGGCTGCGCTGATGCTTTGCTTTCCCTTTGCCAGACTGACAGCCTTCCGCCCACAGGGGGATGACCTGCTGACCTGTGCCGCTGCATGGCTAGTGTCGGATGCGGCTCTGACCGCTCTCTTCCTGCTCCTGCCAAAGGGGGGTGCGGGCGGGAGCCTGCCGGGGAGGGCTGCATCGGCTGCGGCGGGGGGCTGGCTTTTGCTGTCGCTGACGGCGCTGCTTGCAGGGCTGGCAGATTCGCTTAGCTATTCCTTTCCCGAGTTTTACGCCCCGCCTGCGGTGATAGCTGCCTCGGCTGCGGCTGCGGCCTACTGCGCCTCAATGGGGCTCAAGGGCTGTGCAAGAGCCGCCTGCGCTGTGGCGGTGGTGACGGTCATCGTCCTCGGACTGACGGCGGCGGGTGCCGCTGACAGCTTCCGTATGGAACGCATAGGCATAGGTCTGACTGCTGACGGTCAAGCCGCCTTTGTGAGACAGCTCCTGCGGCAGCTGACGGCATCGGCAGAGTTCCCGCTTTTCATACTGCTGCGGGGACAGGTGCAAAGGCCGGAAAGAGCGGTGCTGACAAGGTTTGCAGTTCAGTCTGTCACCGGCGGAGGGGTCATGGTGTTCTGCGCCGGCGTCCTCGGCAGACAGAGCCGCAGCGGCATACCGGCAGACACCCTCTCCTCCTATTCAAAGACCTCGGTCATAGAGCGGTTCGACGGGCTGATACTCTTAGCGTGGACGCTCTGCCTTATCCTTGCGGCGGCAGCGCTGCTGATCGGACTTCGGCAGTGCGCGGAGGGTATTAGCAAAAAAGCGGGACGCTTTGCCGTACCCGGGGCGGCTGCCCTCTGCGCCGGGGGAGCGATATTCATAAGCGGCAGGCTCACATCCTCGGGCGGGGGGCTGACAGCGGCGCTTACCGCGGCAGCAATGCTTCTGGCGGCGATCTCCTGCCCGGGAAGAAAAGCCACATCATCAGAGTGCAGGGAGGCTATATGAAACGTATTTGGTTTTTTATCATCACGGGCTTGCTGGCCTTTTGTGCCGCAGGCAGCCGCGGGACGGTGTCCTCGCTTGACCGGGCAATGGTCAGCGCTGTAGGCATCGATACCTCCGACAAGGGCTATAAGGTCACGCTGCAGATCTTCCGCCCGGACAGCGCCGGCACCGACACACAGCTTGACCCCGCAAAGGCGAATATCTTTGTGGTGAGCGAGGCTGCGGCCACCGTCGAGGAGGCGATGAACAGGTGCGAGGACCGCCTCGGCGAGTTCCTGTTCATTGGGCACAACCAGCTGACTGTCATCGGCGAGGGTGTGGAGCTTAGCCGCCCGGAGCAGCTGCTGGCCTCGCTTTACAAAAGCAAGGAAAGCTATCTCGGCGCAAGGGTGGCATATTCCGAAAGCGCCGAAAAGCTCCTGTCGGCGGAGCTGTCGGAGGGGATAGTTGCGGCGCAGAGCGTCGTCAGCATTATAGAACGGCACTGCGAGAACTCCTCCTCCGTCAGCTGCGACCTCCTGCGGGCTATGGACGCCGGCAGGGACACGGTGGTGATGCCGCTGCTCAGGACGGTAAGCTCAAAGGGAGAGGAGACCGTTTCGGCAGAGGGTGCGGCGATGTTCACCGACGGCATCCACCGCTGCGACCTTGACGCGCAGGAGTGCAGTGCCGCAGCGCTGCTGACAAACGAATGCAGCCGGGCTGTGCTTGACTACGAAACAGAGGACGGCCTCTCCTCCGTGACCGTAAAGGGGCTCCGCTGCCGGAGAGCTATTGCCGAAGAGGGGGGGCGGCTTAGCTGCCGCTTCACCGTGGAGGGGGAGATACAGGAGGATCAAAGCACTCCCCCCGCCGGAGAGCGGGAGAGCCTTGTCGGGCAGTGCGAGGATGAGCTTGAGCAGCGCTGCAGCCGGCTTATCGGGCTTATCTATGAGCAGGAGGCCGACCCGATAGAGCTGACGGAGCTGATAAGCTCCCGCTTTCCCGGGGTGTGGTACGGCTGCGGAGAGGACTTTGCCGAGGCTCTGAAGCTGACAGATATCAGCGTCAAGGCAAAAATATCGGTCAGAGAGGGTTAACTGTACAAATAAATGTACCGTAAAACGTATGTTTTGCTTAACTGTCCAAAAAAATGGGCTGACAAATGTCTGAATGTGTGGTATTATAAGAGTACAGAAAAACGACCACCAAGACTTTGAAAGGCAGGTAAGATAAATGGACAGGATCATCAGCACAATGGGCGAGGCAGTTATCATGAAGGTGGAGCGCAGAGCGGACGGCCTTAACGGCTGGGAGCGCCGCAACGGCTTTATCGGCTTTGAGGGCAACCTCAACATCACCGCATCAGAGGACGGGCTTGTGAGAGCCAGCATCGACAACGGAAAGCGCTGCATCCGCACCAGCCCGGGACGGTTCAGCTTCCGCGGCAGCGAGGTCACCTTCGAGACGGAGAACAGCATTTACACCTTCCGTCTGATCGCCAACGGCAGCACCGGCGTATTCGATGTGGCATAACGGGAATGATGACACAATAATGAATAAAGAAGAAAGAATACAGAATAAAGAATAAACAAGGAGTCCGCTGCGCGGACG
Organism: Ruminococcus sp.; assembly: GCA_017450925.1. Classification (GTDB taxonomy): domain Bacteria; phylum Bacillota; class Clostridia; order Oscillospirales; family Ruminococcaceae; genus FB2012. The sequence continues at coordinate 23,362 of JAFSSS010000078.1, forward strand.
ATTTTATAATCATCGCCAAAGGCGATACCTTCATTCTTATTTCTTATTTATTCTTTCTTCTTTTTTCTTTTAGCGAGCGATCAGCGAGCGCTAATAGTTGTTTTGTGCAATTTGACGAAGGCGTAGCAGCCGTTTGGGGTACTGCGGCTGCTGCAACTGTGAAGATTTTCGGTCTTGAAAAATAATGAGGTGCGTAAAAACGGCTTCCAAAAATGCTCCCGCAAATTACAGAAAAATATCAAGTATGACAAACAGAGAAATTTTTTGTACTCCAAAATTTACAAAGCGTTTAAAACGGTAACGCAGCGGTTACAATCCACTCCTTGAACACACCAAAAAAGTTAATCAGAGGTTACTGATTTTATAAAAAATGAAGAAATTTTTCTCTTTTTGCGAAAAATACTATATTTGCTATTGATTTTTTTTACGGATTGTGGTAAACTATTCATATCTGAAAAAGCATCATGCCGGACTGCTTGTCCGGTGACATATATTTCCTGCGGCAGGAGCCGCATATTCGGCGGGCATGACCCGCACCGGGGAGTGTGTTCACTTTGGAAAAGTTTGTAATAAGAGGCGGCAAGCCCCTGCACGGAGAGGTAACTATCAGCGGAGCCAAGAACGCGGCTGTTGCTATAGTTGCCGCTACTATTCTCTGCGACGAGCCCTGCGTTCTTGAAAATGTACCCGACATCAGCGACATCGCCATATGCATGAAGATCCTTCGCAGCATGGGCGCTGTCGTTAATCCTGTCACGAAAAATACCTATTATTTCGATACACGTTCTATCCGCGAGCCAAAGGTGCCTTACGAGCTGGCACGCTCCATGCGGGCCTCGACCTATTTCCTCGGCACCCTGCTGGGAAGATTTCATGACGCTTATGTGGCAATGCCCGGCGGCTGCGATCTCGGCGACAGACCTATCGACCAGCATCTGAAGGCCTTCTGCTCTCTCGGTGCGCAGTACGAGCTGGAGAACGGCGAGGTTCACTGCTATGCGGACGGGCTTATCGGCTCGCAGATCTATTTTGACATCAACACCGTCGGCGGAACGATCAACGCGATCATGGCCTCCGTAAAGGCAAAGGGTCTTACGATCATCGAGAACGCCGCCAAGGAGCCTCACATCGTCGATCTTGCCAACTTCCTCAACTCAATGGGCGCGGATATCCGCGGCGCCGGCACTGATGTTATCAAGATCAGAGGCGTTGAAAGGCTGAAGGGCATCACCTACGGCATCATCCCCGATCAGATCGAGGCGGGTACTTATATGGTGGCTGCCGCGGCGACCAGGGGTCACGTTGTTATCAAGAACGTTATCCCCAAGCACCTTGAGTCCATTACCGCCAAGCTTAGAAAGTGCGGCGTTACCGTTATCGAGAATGACGAGAGCGTTATCGTGAGCGCCTCCGGCGACCTGCTGACCACAAATCTGAAGACCATGCCTCACCCCGGCTTCCCCACCGATATGCAGCCCCAGTTCTCGACTATGCTGACGCTGGCAGAGGGTACGAGCATTATCACGGACGATATTTTCGATAACCGCTTTAAGTACGTTTCAGAGCTGCGCAGAATGGGTGCGGATATTTCGGTTGACGGCACTGTGGCTGTCATCCGCGGCAAGGGTATGCTGCAGGGTGCGCCGGTAGTGGCCTCCGATCTTAGAGCGGGTGCGGCGCTTATCATCGCCGGTCTTGCCGCAGAGGGAGTTACAGAGGTGGATAACATCCACTTTGTTGAGCGCGGATATGAATGCATCGACAAGAAGCTGCAGGGTCTCGGCGCTGACATCAAGCGCGTTGCCGCTCCCGACACCAACCACATGAGAATGAGCGGCTGACAGGAAGACACCGAAATAAAGAAGAAAGAATAAAGAATAAACAAGGAGTCCGCTGCGCAGACGATTTTATAATCATCGCCGGAGGCGATACCTTAATTATTCTTTATTCTTTTTTTATGACGAAGGAACACCCCTGCCGTGATACAGCAGGGGTGTGTTTGGTCATAGCGTTTTTTATGCCTCGGCCTCGAACTGATCCTTGCCTACGCCGCAGAGGGGGCAGACAAAATCCTCGGGAACATCCTCCCAGGCAGTTCCGGGAGCAATGCCGCTGTCGGGTGCGCCGGCCTCGGGATCATAGATATAACCGCAGATGCTGCATACATACTTCATAGGAATGACCTCCTTGTATTTGATAGGTCTATTATAACATATTTTTCCTTAGATTTCAATAGTTTTTATGGAACGTGTACAGAATTAATAATTCGTTCACTTATCTAAGAGTGACTATTGTCTGATGATATGCTATAATTTAAGGCAACACGGCACGACCCGCGGCTAACGCCAGTTGAGGCTGCGCATACTGATGCACAGGGGTCGTGCGGTGTTGCCCAAGATAAAGGAGCGTCATGGGGACGCTCCTTTTTTGTCGGCTGTAGGATGACAGATCAGAGGATAAAGCAGATCAGTCCCGAACAGCCCTCGTTTATCATGCGCTCGACAGTCTCGCCCAGCTTGCGGCGGGCAGAGGGGGAAAGCTTCGACAGCTTGGCGTGGAGTCCCTCGTTCACCAGCTCCTGCAGGCTCTTGCCGAAAATGTTGGACTCCCATATCTTCTCCGGGGCGTTCTCGAAATCGCTCATCATGTACATCACAAGATCCTCAGACTGCTTTTCGGAGCCGACGATAGGCGCCACCTCTGTGTTGATGACCGCCTTCATCATGTGTATCGAGGGTGCCTGCGCCCGGAGACGGATGCCGTACTTCCCGCCTTGACGGATGACCTCCGGCTGCTCAAGGGTCAGCTCCTCCGGCCCGGGCATGACGATGCCGTAGCCGGTCTCCTCCACCTCTGAAAGCGCCTGCGCGAACTTGCGGTAGCGGTTCTTCATCTGCACCAGCTCGAGTATCTGCGGCATAAGCTCGCTCTCGCCGGAGATCTCCAGCCCTGTGGCCTCGGCGATTATCTTGTAGAAAAGCGAGCTGTCGGTGGTCACCTCGATGACTGCCGAGCCCTCCCCAGCCGACACCGACAGCGGGCGGCTCTGCTCGATGTAGCGGCATTCCTCAAGGCGGCGGGCGAAGTCCTTGACGCCCCGAAGGTCTGTAAGCCCCTCTGCCGCTCTGCGGACGGTATCATATACCTCCCGCCGCAGCCAGTGGTCGGGAGCGAGGGAGTTTATCCACGAGGGCATTGCAATGTCCAGCTGACGGACGGGGAAGGCGTAGAGAAGCTGCTCCATGATGCGGGCGATGTCCTCCTCGTTCAGCTCGGGACAATTGACGGGTATGACCGCCGCGCCGTATTTTTCCGAAAGCTGCTGTGCAAGCTCCCCGACCTCCTCGCTTTCGGGATAGACGGAATTGAGCAGCACCGCAAAGGGCTTTCCTATCTCCTTCAGCTCGCTGATGACCCGCTCCTCACACTCCTCGTATTCCTCCCGGGGAAGGTCGGTAAAGGAGCCGTCTGCCGTGACCACCAGCCCGACAGTGGAATGCTCGGTGATGACCTTGCGGGTGCCGACCTCCGCCGCCATGTTGAAGGGCACCTCCTCCTCGAACCAAGGGGTCATAACCATACGGGGAGCCTCGTTTTCGATATAGCCCGCCGCGCTGGGGATTATGTAGCCGACGCAGTCGATAAGCCGGACGCGCATCTGCGTGCCGCCCTCAAGGGATATCTCCACCGCCTCCTCGGGGACGAATTTCGGCTCGGTGGTCATGATAGTCCTGCCGCCGGCAGACTGGGGAAGCTCATCCACCGCCCGCTCGCGGCGGGGCTCGGAGTCGATGTGAGGTATCACGAATTTCTCCATGAACTGCTTGATAAAGCTGGATTTTCCCGTCCTCACCGGGCCGACTACGCCGATGTAGATGCTGCCGTCGGTGCGTGTGCGAATGTCATTGTAGATGTCGTTTTTCATGGTGATTACCTCCGCTCAATCTGTCATGGGGATAAGCAGCATTCCGCCGGACTCGGTGCAGCTGCCCGATATGCCGTTTTCGGCGGCTATAGCCTCGGGGGATGTTCCGAAGCGCCTCGCCAGCTCCCACAGCTCCTCGCCGGCCTCGGCACGGCAGAGCTTCAGCGCGATGCGCCTGTCACGGGCAAGAGGCTTTTCGGTATCGACGGATAGATCCGTAAGCGGGCGCACCCCGCTGCCCCGGGTGACGAGCCCCGTCAAGGTAAGCTCCGCACGAAGCTCGGCGGAGTGTCCGTCCGCAAGGTGATAGGAGCAGCTCTTGACCTCCACCGCCTCGCGGCTCACCGGCTGCTCGCAGACGTATTCAAAGGGTACCTCGTTCTCCAGCCAAACAGGCACGCCGTCGCTGGAACCGAGTGCAAAGAAGCGCAGACTGCCGGAGATAATGCTGCCGCCGTTTTCACTGTCGGAAACGCTAAGGCTGCCCGCCTCGCAGGCGGCAAAGGACAGCCCCTCAAGCTCTCCGTCCTCGCAGGTGAGCAGAGCCGTCGAGGTAAGGTCAAGGCTAAGCTCCTCGCTGATGCCGCAGAGGGCGCTCTCACCCGCCGCAGCGGTGCATTCATAGGCGGTGGAAAAGGCATCGGTCACCACCTCAAGCTCCCGGTATTTTACTGCCGTGCAGCCAAGGAGCATGACCAGCTCGCATTCAAGGGTCTGGGGGGCATCCGGCCGGGGAACAACGCAGCAGCTTGAAACGGTCAGCTCGGGCGTGACGGCAAAGCTCTCGTCAAGGCCGTCGATATCCGTCAGCTGGCTGAAGGGCAGGCCGAAGCGCATGGTCTCCACGGCGGTGGACTCCGGGTCGGCAGGAGTGTAAAGCAGGTCGATGTTAGCCTCGCCCTTGAGCATCAGCTTGCCGGAGATGACCCGCCGCTCTGTGATGTCGATATGACAGCCTGTGCGGAGGACTGCGCCTATGGGCGGCTTCGAGCCTCCCAGCTCCAGCTCCTCAAGGACAGTCAGCCGCTTTGAGGCAGTGAGCCTTTCCACCGGGCAGCTGACAGTCTCCTTTTTAAGACGTATGCCCCCGCCCTCGGCATCGGTGATGACCCTCTGGCTGCTCTCGGCAGTGACCCTTACCTTGACGGTAAAGGCTCCGCGGATATCGACCCTCCGGCGGCTCACCACCCGGCAGCTGACGTTCCCGGGACGGGCGCAGGCGGATACCACCGGGGCGATAAGCTCCCCGCCGAGGGATAGGGTCTTTGAAACGGAGGTCTTATGCTCCAGCAGGTTTATCCTGCCGCTGTCGGCGCTTAGATACAAGACCTTCAGCGTCACCTCTGTTTCAAGACTTAGCTTATCTCCGCAGATGCTCTGGGAGACGATGCAGGGGTCTATCCTGCATCTGATAATTCGGAAAACGTCGGGACAGTAATCCGGCAGCACCAGATCCTTCTCGGCGGTCTGCTCGAAGGATGTATCGAGCGCGGTAACGGTTTGCAGAAGTGTTTCGCTTGAAACACGAAGCTGTGCAGCAGTCATATGTAACAACCTCCCTAACAGGTAATTTTCTGCCTTGCTATAACATTCTATTCGCTGCTCTGCCGGAATATTACTTCTTGACAATCTGTGGAAAAAGTAGTATTATATAAGGTAGAGTTTTAAGAGCAAGGAGTGATACAAGTGGACGACGGAAGTACCGGCAGAGGCTGCAAGCCCCGATCGTGCGTCATCGGCGCTTGTGTCACAGGTGCCGCTTCGTAATACGCACTGCAAAAGGGCTGTGCATCCTCTTATTATCCGAAGATAAGGAGGAATCGCATTGCTTTATGATACCATAATACGACTGCTGGAAAAGCGCAACTACAAGGTCATCAAAGAGATATTCGAGAATATGAACGAGGCGGATATAGCCGACCTCTTCGGGCATTTCCATGATAACGAGGAGATAGAAAAGCGGGAGTTCCCCGTGCTGTTCAGACTGCTGCCCAAGGACGCGGCCGCCGACGTTTTCGCCTATATGGAGCCGGATATGCAGGAGCTTCTTATCAACTCCTTTACCGATAAGGAGCTGGAGGAGGTCATTGACGACCTGTTCATCGACGATACCGTCGATATGATCGAGGAGATGCCTGCAAATGTGGTCTCCCGAATACTGAAATCTGCCGACAGCGAAACAAGGCGGCAGATAAATCAGATACTCAAATATCCCAAGGATTCGGCAGGCTCGATAATGACCACCGAATATGTATATCTTGACAAGTCCATGACCGTTAGAGAGGCCTTGGAAAAGATAAGGCACGTCGGCTTTGTCAAGGAGACTATTTACACGCTGTATGTAACAGAGAACCGCCGGCTTATCGGTGTACTGTCGGTGCTGGATATCCTGCTTAGCGACGACGACGATCTTATCGAGGATATCATGGAGACCAACGTCATCACGGTCGATACTCTCGAGGACAAGGAGCTTGTGGCGAAGCAGTTTGAGAAGTATGACTTTCTTGCCCTGCCGGTGGTGGATAAGGAAAACCGCATAGTCGGCATCGTCACCTTTGACGACGCTATGGACGTTATGCAGGAAGAAAACACCGAGGACTTCTCTCACATGGCAGGTATGCAGCCCATTGAGGACAGCTATTTCAAGACCTCTGTGGTAAAGCACGCCCGCAACCGTATCGCGTGGCTGCTGGTGCTGATGCTTTCGGCCACACTTACGGGAACGATAATCACACGCTACGAGGCGGCGTTTGCAGCCGTTCCGCTGCTGGTATCGTTTATACCCATGCTTACCGGCACCGGCGGAAACTGCGGCAGCCAGACCTCGACCATGATAATCCGCGGGATGTCACTGGGCGAGATCCGATTGCGGGACTTCTTCAAGGTCGTGTTCAAGGAATTCCGCATCGCGCTGATAGTCAGCGTTATACTTGCGCTGGTCAACGGCATCAGGATATATGTCACCTATGCCTATATCTCACCCGGGGCGATCGAATCGCCGTTCCGGCTGGCACTGACGGTAAGCCTTGCGATCATATCGACCGTCATCATGTCAAAGCTGATCGGCTGTATGCTCCCCATGCTTGCAAAGCGTCTGCATCTTGACCCTGCGCTCATGGCCGCACCGCTCATCTCCACCATAGTCGATACCTGCACCACGCTGGTGTTCTTCAATATCGCTATGCTGATATTTGATATACACACAATTTAGCGCAGCAGCTTAGCGCAGCAGCGGTATAGAAGTATTTGAAAAACCAAGTTTCGTGTTCGCTGCTGCTAAAAGAATAAATAATAAAGAAGAAAGAATAAAGAATAATAAAGGTGTCCGCTTTGCGGACGAATTAAAAAAACATCGCCAAAGGCGATACCGTGTTTATTCGTTATTCTTTATTCTTTCTTCTTTTTTCTTTTAGCGGGCGTGCATTAAGACACTTATGCCGTGATACAGCAGAAGTGTCTGAATAATAACTTCTTTATGATGCCCGCGCTTTTATCGCCCGCGCTTTTATCAGAGCTTTATCCTTTCAGCGATATAAGCCTTAACGTCTGCAAGGCTTATGCGCTCCTGCGCCATTGAATCACGCTCACGGACGGTTACGCAGCCGTCCTCAAGAGTGTCGAAGTCAACAGTGATGCAGAAGGGAGTGCCGATCTCGTCCTGACGGCGGTAGCGCTTGCCGATAGAGCCGGCCTCGTCATAATCCACCATGAAGTCCTTCATCAGCTCGTCATACAGCTCGTTGGCCTTTTCGCTGAGCTTCTTTGACAGCGGCAGGACTGCGGCCTTGAAGGGAGCCAGCGCGGGGTGGAAGCGCATAACTGTTCTTACGTCCGGCTTATCGGGAGTTCCGAGATCCTCCTCGTCATAGGCCTCGGTAACGACCGTGAGGAACAGTCTCTCTACGCCGAGAGAAGGCTCGATGACATAGGGGATATATCTCTCGTTGGTATCGGGGTCAAGATAGTCCAGCTTCTTGCCGGAGGTGTTGATATGCTGGGTAAGGTCGTAGTCTGTTCTGTCGGCAACGCCCCACAGCTCGCCCCAGCCGAAGGGGAAGAGATACTCAAAGTCGGTAGGGGCCTTGGAATAGAAGCAAAGCTCCTCGGCGGAATGGTCTCTCAGGCGGAGGTTCTCCTCCTTGATGCCGAGGTTGAGCAGGAAGTTCTTGCAGTAGCTTCTCCAGAAATCGAACCACTCAAGATCTGTGCCGGGCTTGCAGAAGAACTCCAGCTCCATTTGCTCGAACTCGCGTACACGGAAGATGAAGTTTCCGGGAGTGATCTCGTTACGGAAGCTCTTGCCCACCTGCGCCACGCCGAAGGGTACCTTCTTGCGGGTGGTGCGCTGGATATTCGCAAAGTTCACAAAAATGCCCTGAGCGGTCTCGGGGCGGAGATAAAGCTCGGCCTTTGAATCCTCGGTGATGCCCTGGAAGGTCTTGAACATCAGATTGAACTGACGGATATCGGTAAAGTTGTGCTTGCCGCAGTTGGGGCAGGGGATGCTCTTTTCCTTGATATAATCCATCATCTGCTCATTCGACCAGCCGGCGACGTTTGTGCCGTCAAAGTCTTCGATAAGGTTATCTGCGCGGTGACGGGTCTTGCACTCGCGGCAGTCCATAAGGGGGTCGGAGAAGCCGCCGAGGTGTCCCGAAGCCACCCATGTCTGGGGGTTCATAAGAATAGCGGAGTCCAGCCCCACATTATACTTGCACTCTCTTACAAATTTCTGTCTCCAAGCGTCCTTGATATTGTTTTTCAGCTCAACGCCGAGGGGGCCGTAGTCCCATGTATTGGCCAGTCCGCCGTAGATCTCGCTGCCGGGGTAAACAAACCCTCTGCCCTTGCAGAGAGCAACGATCTTTTCCATTGTCTTTTCGGTATTTTTCATCAGACATTCTCCTTACAGGTTTATTTATACTATTATATTGTATCTCAAAATCCCCATATTGTCAAGCACTTTTTACAGTTGACAGTTGATAATGATAGGAGCGCCCGCAGGGCGCGGAAGTGAATGGAGCATTCGCTTTGTCTGTCTCGGACACCGCAGTTTCTTCTGATAATGCACAAATTCAGCAATACGCACTCTCTGCAGCGCCCGAATGGACATATCGCGCCCAACGGGCACTCCTTTGGTCGTGCATTATGCATTGTGTATTGAATTAACCTGTCAATTACAGCGATGCACAGCAAAAAAGCTGACCGGACGACTATGCGAACCGATCAGCTTTTTTATGCAGCGGAAAATTCAATTTCAGTGGGAGCCTCACATCAGTGAAAGCTCCTCGTCGGAGAGGGCTATTGGGTGCCCTGCCTCAAGGGAGCGCTTTACGTCGATAAAGCGCTGATTGCGGCTGCCCCGGAACTTCAGCTCCAGGCTTCTCTCCTCAAGGACGAAGCGTCCGTCAACAAGATAATCGCACTGGCGGAGCAGCTCCATATAGCCGTTCTCTTCGTTTGCCCCGGCGATAAGCTCTTCATAGGTAAAGCCGGTGAATGCGATCACATTCAGCCTGCCCCCCTCGTGGGCGTGTATCCTCTCTGCAAGTGCCGCCATAGGCTTGGCTTGATAGAAGGGGTCGCCGCCGGAGAGGGTGACGCCGTCCAGCAGAGGATCCTTGATTATCTGCTCGAACACCTCGTCGGTATCGGCCTCAAAGCCCCCTGCCATATCCCACGTTTGAGGATTTTGGCAGCCCTTGCAGTGGTGCAGACAGCCCTGTGTCCACACCGTGAAACGGAAGCCGGGGCCGTCAACTATAGATTCCGGTGTAAGTCCCGCGCAGCGGAATTTCATTATCTATGCCTCCATACCGCCCGGGAAGATCAGTATCAGCAGTCGCACCTGATGCGCTTGATGCGCTCATGGACGGGCTTTTTATGCTCGGCCTCGCTGCGTCCGCAGAGGGGGCACTTGTCGCCGATGATGCCGGTGTAGCCGCAGACAGGGTCGCGGTCAACGGGGTGGTTGATAGCGCCGTAGCCTATGCCCTGCTCCTTCATGCAGCGGATGATCTTCTCGAAAGCTGTGATATTCTGTGTCGGGTCGCCGTCCAGCTCAATGTAGGAGATGTGTCCCGCATTGGTAAGAGCGTGATAGGGCGCCTCGATCTTTATCTTGTCGAATGCGCTGATATTGTAATATACAGGCACATGGAAGGAATTGGTGTAATAATCTCTGTCGGTAACGCCGGCGATGATGCCGTAGCGCTTCTTGTCCATGCGGACGAAGCGTCCGGACAGACCCTCGGCGGGAGTAGCCAGCAGCGAGAAGTTCATGCCGGTGCGCTTGGTCTCCTCATCGAGGCGCTTTCTCATGTGAGAAACGATCTCAAGGCCAAGCTCTCTTGCCTCCTCGCTTTCGCCGTGATGCTTACCGATAAGGCTCTTGAGGGTCTCGGCAAGGCCGATAAAGCCGACGGACAGTGTGCCGTGCTTCAGCACCTCGCCGACCTCGTCATTTATCTCGAGCTTGTCAGAGTCGATCCAAACGCCCTGTCCCATAAGGAAGGGATAGTTCTTGACCTTCTTGCTGGCCTGGATACGGAAGCGGTGCATAAGCTGTGAGATGCAGAGGTCCATCATCTCGTTAAGGCTGTCGAAGAAGGCACCAACATTGCCCTTGGCGTTGATAGCCAGCCGGGGCAGATTGATAGATGTAAAGGAAAGGTTTCCTCTGCCGGTCACGATCTCGCGGCTGGGATCGTGGGCGTTGCCGATAACTCTCGTGCGGCAGCCCATGTAGGCGATCTCGGTATTGGGGTCGCCCGGCTTGTAATACTGCAGGTTATAGGGCGCATCTATGAACGAGAAGTTGGGGAACAGTCTCTTTGCCGAAACGCGGCAGGCGAGCTTGAACAGGTCGTAGTTCGGGTCGGTGGGATTGTAGTTGATGCCCTCCTTGACCTTGAAGATATGTATGGGGAAGATAGGCGTCTCGCCGTTGCCGAGGCCGGCCTCCTGTGCCAAAAGCACGTTCTTGATGACCATTCTGCCCTCTACAGAGGTATCGGTGCCGTAGTTTATTGAGGAGAACGGTGTCTGTGCGCCGGCGCGGGAATTCATGGTGTTCAGATTGTGGATAAGCGCCTCCATAGCCTGATAGGTGGCTCTGTCGGTCTCCTTGTAGGCGGTCTTGTAGGCGAACTTCTGTATCTTCTCAACGGTCTTGACATCGGCAAAGGAGAGAAGTATCTCCGCCTCGGCCTCCTTATAGCCGTTGTCATAGGCGAGAGTTACCTCAAGACCCTTTTCCTTCTGTATCTTTTCCATTATCTGCTTGGCGATGACCTGTGAATCGGGAACATCGCAGAGCAGGTTCAGCGCCCTGTGGATATTGTCGCGGTAGCGGTGGCGGAAGGTCTTTTTAACGCCCTCGGCCATATCGTACTCAAACTTCGGCACCGACTGACCGCCGTGCTGGTCGTTCTGATTGGACTGGATAGCGATGCAGGCCAGAGCCGCATAGCTGGAGATATCATTGGGCGTTCTCAAATAGCCGTGGCCTGTGGAGAAGCCCCGATTGAACAGCTTTGTCAGATCTATCTGCGTGCAGGTGGTGGTGAGGGTGTAGAAATCGAGGTCGTGGATGTGTATATCGCCCTCGGCGTGAGCCTTGGCATGGACGGGGTCAAGCACATACATCTCGTAGAATTCCTTGGCGCCCACCGAGCCGTATTTGAGCATGGTTCCCATAGCGGTATCGCCGTCGATATTGGCGTTCTCGCGCTTGAGGTCGCTGTCCTTGGCGGACTTGAAGGTAAGATCCTCATAGACCTTCATAAGGCGGGTGTTCATTTCCCTTGCCCTTGTTCTGGTGGAGCGGTAGAGGATATAGGCCTTGGCGGTAGCGGCATGACCCTCCTCGATAAGCACCTTTTCCACCGCATCCTGTATCTGCTCAACGGTGGGAGCCTCCAGCTCCTGCTTCATCAGCATATCAACGACCTTGCCGGCCAGCTCAAGAGCCTCGTCGTAGTTGCTGCCGCCCACTGACTGTGCAGCCTTGTAGATAGCGCCGGCGATTTTTTCTATATTAAATGTAACGTTTCTGCCGTCGCGCTTTTTGATCTTGATAATCATTGCTTTTACCTCCGTGATGTATCTGAAACTGCTTGTGATCAATCATTTCAAGATGTCCGCTTCGCCACAACATCTTGTGGTCGAACCGTGAACATTTACAAGTATATAGTATTTTCTTCCCATTGTCAAGTGAATTAGTGCCAAAAAAGATACAACACTTTTGTTTATACTGCACAAAGCCCCGTCAGAGGGCGGTCTGACGGGGTTTCTGAAAAATCTGCAAAAGAGGTTTTGTCAAGCTTTTTGTGCTTACACACGTTTTTGCAGCAAATCAACATCAAGTAATTTGGTTGACAGCACTGTTTTCGGGGCTTTATGAAGCAGTTCGTCAGGACTTTGACAAAGTCGTTGAAAACTGTGCCGGCCTGTTGAAAGTGCGGGCGGGTGATACGCAACCGCTTTTTTGGACAGTAATTTTTCGTAATACGAAAACATCACCTGTCAAGCAGTTCCCCTTGATTTAATGCGTGGGTATTCCTTTTATTATATGCGATATATCCCGCGCTATATGCCAAAAGCTATGAAATATCAAGCTTACGGCCACGTTATGCTGTATATGGGCAAAAAAGCGGACACAATATACAGTGTACAGCCTCTGTGCCGTTTTCACTCCGTTCTGATCTCAAAGGGCGAAACAGGCATCCCCTCCGTGTCCCAAAGCTGGGGGTCGGTGGGCGAGGGCATCCATGCATAGCGTATCACGGCGGGGCTTCCCCGGCTTATTTTCAGCCGCAGGCTCCTGCCGGAGAGCTGCTCGGCATCGACCGTTTCCTCCGTGCCGTCGGCATAGACCGCCGTGAAATAGCTGTTCTCCTGCCGTATCAGCTTTATCTCACGGGTGAAATTCAGCTCCGCCCAAAGCCCCCTTGCCTCTGCCCTTTTGCAGCAGACGGGAGGGCATTCCTGCCCCTCGAGGATAAGCCTTGCCGCCAGCAGCGCCAGCCGCCGCCCGACGTCCCACTTGTTTATGGGGTGCAGGTCGTTGACCTCACCCGTGCCTATAGTTACCGCCATAGCCGTCCCCGGCAGAGCCGCACATTTTAGCTGCGCCTGCCGCAGCAGCGGCCACGAGCCCTCGCTGCCGAACTCCGGCAGCTGTGTGAAGATCACGGGTATCTCCCAGCCGATGCGCCGGCGGTAATAGCCGATAAAATGGGTGAACAGCTCCCGGTAGCGCTCGGCGTTTCCGCCGTTGGATTCGCCTTGATACACCACCAGCCCCTTGAACCTGCGGCGGTAGATCGGCGCTGTCACGGCGTACAGAGAGAGGGGCATCCCTTGAAAGAATGCGGGAGGGGTCAGCCTCTCCGTAGTCACGGCCTCGACGTAATGCCAGCCCTCGGAGAGGTCGAGCAGGCAGCTGCCGCTTTTTAAGCACCAGCGCTTTCCCGGAGTAAAGCCTCCCCGTCCGCCGTAGATGTCCAGCCTTACTGCCAGCCTGTTCCGTCCCGGACGGAGCGCTCCCGCCGGGATGCCGTAATATCTCGGCGGGTACATATAGCCGGTCTCGCCCACCTTTATGCCGTTCACATAGGCCGCGTCCGCATCTGTCAGCGTACCCAGAAGCAGCTGTGCGGCCTCGGTATCGAAGTCCTCCGGCAGATCAAGCTCTCTCCATAGCCAGATACGCCCGCTGAAGCCCTCCAGCCAAAGGGGCAGAGACGTTTCCTCGCCCCCGGCAAAGCTGCCGGACAAGACCTGCCCGCCGATGCTGTCCTCCCGCTCCACGGCGGCATAGTACGCTTGACAGCGCCTTTCGTCCTCTGCGGCGGTGCGCTGCATCCAGCCGGGGACGGCGGCCTTGTCCAGAAAACCGTCGCAGCAGTGCAGCCGCCGCAGCTCGTCATAAGGCAGAAAGGCCTCGATAGGCGCTCCCCCCGCAGAGGTGTTCAGAAGCCCTATAGGTATGCCGTAACGGTCAAAGAGAGCTTTGGCGAAGAAGTATCCCACGGCGCTAAGGCTTGCCCCTCTCGGGCTGTCGGCGGAGAGCCACTCCCCCTGCTCCCAGCGGTCAAGCTCCGCCTTAGGGTCAAAGCACGGGATAACGGGCGCTCTGAACTCCCGCACATAGGGGCAGTCGGGCGTGCGTTGGCTGCCGGAAAAGGGCTTTGCCGGGTCATAGGGGTCATAGACGCGGCTAAGGGGCAGCTCCATATTGGACTGCCCCGTTATATGGAAAACGTCCCCGAAAAGCACGTCCGTCAGCGTGACGCTCCCGCTGCCTGCAGTGACAGTCACCTCGCAGGCCTCGCAGCTGCCGGACACCGGCGGGAGCATCACCGTAAAGCGGCCGCTTTCCTCCGCTGCTGCGGCTGCCTCCGAAAGGGTCGCTCCTCCCCGCCTTACCGAAACACGGACAGTCTCTCCCGGCTCACTGCTGCCGGATATGGGAACACTCTCCTCCCGCTGGAGTATCATCCCGGAGGATATATCTGCATCAAGAACAAGCATCGGCTTGCCTCCCTTCTGTCAGTAGAGCTTTCTTCCCTGCTCGTCCGGCACGCCGGAGAGGCGGTGGAAGAATGCGTTGATAACATCCCGCCACTCTCCTGCAGAGCGGAGCTGCTCCTTGAAGCGGCGGCGGCCGTTGTCATAGACCGCAGGATCAAGCTCGCTCTCTATGCTGTCCCAAAGGCGGGCAAACTCCTCTGCCTCGGCATAACCGTCAAAATGGGAATCGTAGATGTGCTGTATCACCGTTTTCCCGCTGTGGAGGACGTGGGTATATTTCACGCGGCAGAAAAACAGCAGCAGCTCGTCGGGGCATTTCTCCGGGTCGGAGTAAAGCTCCCGCAGCGGTTCGGGGTAGAGGGAGGTATAGCCTGTCCTGCTCCTATCGACACCGACGGCCTCGCGGTCAGCCCGGTTGTAGGTGCCCCAGCGGTCAAATTCATAGCCCCAGGGGTCTGGGCCGTAGTGGGTGCCCGGCTTGCAGAGCCACCCCAAGCCCAAGGGCGCCGTATAGCCTTCATACGCCCTGTGAGAGCCTAACAGTATCTGCAGCAGCGCCTCTCTTACCCTTTCGCTGCTGCCGAAGGTAAGGCTTATCCATTCGTCGATGATGTCCTCGGCGGTAAGCTGCGGCTCAAAGGTGAGCCGTCCGAAGCCGTAGAGGTTGGCTCCCGCCAGCTCGCTGCCCGTCCAGCAGAAGCTGTCGCCGGTATTGGCTACGGCTGCCGCTGCCTGTATCCTGTCGATGACTCTCCCCGGCTGGATATCGCAGGCGGTGTTCCACATAAGTATCTCCCGGAACATGGGCAGCAGACAGCAGACGTGGAGCTGCTGGCCTGTATATTCCTGCGCCAGCTGGAACTCCGCCGCCAGCGCCGTATGGCGCATCGCTCCGAACAGCGGATGCACCGGCTCCCTCACTTGAAAATCCATTGGCCCGTTCTTGACCTGCAGTATCACATTCGCATCAAAATGCCCGTCCAGCGGAGCAAAGGTGCGATAGCCCGCACAGGCGCGGTCGGTGCGTTCATCGCGCCAGTCCTGCGTGCAGTTATAGACAAAGGCTCTCCAGATTATCCTGCCGCCGAAAGGCTTGACGGCACGAGCCAGCATATTCGCCCCGTCGGCATGGTCGCGGCCGTAGGCATAAGGCCCTGGCTGACCCTCCGAATCCGCCTTGACAAGAAAGCCCCCCAGTCCGGGTGCAGCCTTCCAAAGCTCTCTTGCCTTATTCGACCACCAGTAGCCTACCGCCGGGTCAAGGGGGTCGGCGGTGCGCATACCTCCCACGGATATGGGCGCGGAAAAATCTATGGAGAGATAAAGGGCTATCCCCCAGCGGCTGAACAGCTCCGAAAGCCTTGCCAGCCCCGGAAGGTTTTCCTCCGCGATAAGCCGCACCGCATCACCGCGGACGTTCACATTGTTTATCGCCGCGGCGTTTATCCCGGCCGAGGCTATCAGCCGGGCGTACATCTCCGTCCGTTCATCCACCACAAGCTTTCCCTCGCGGAAAAAGAAGGAGCTGCCGGAATAGCCGCGCTCAACGGTTCCGTCGGCATTGTCCCAGTGGTCAAGCATACGAAGTCCCAGCGCGGGACGCACCCGCTTGTTCATGCGCACAAGGCTGCCCGCAGTCCTTATCTCCCGCAGATAGGCGAAAACGCCGTACATAAGCCCCCGCTCACTTCCGCCGATGACAGCTGCTCCCCGCTCGTCGGCGCTTATCATGTACTCCTCTACATCAAGGAAGTCCCCGATGTCAAGCTCAAAGATAAGCCCTGCGCTGTCAGCGCCGAAGGTCAGCTCCGCCGCGGGCAGCATCGCCTTCAGCGCAGTAATAAGCTCGCTGACCGCCGCGCCCTGCCTGTCCACCCGAGAGGGACAGCGTATAGCCGCCCTGCCGGTGAACCCGGGAAAGAGCGGCTTGTAATCAAGCCAAAGAGAGGAAAATTTATCGTTCATTTTTATCACCCGATGTTGAATTGTTCACAAAAGTATGATATCATATCATGTAGCTATGTTTAGGAGATGTTGGTCTTGCCCGTAATGCTGCTTGTTGTGTTCTGCTATACACTTTGCTCGCTGAACGACAAATATGCCGTCAGCCGCTGTATGTATGACCGTCATGAGCTGATGTTCCTTATGTCCGCCGGAACGGTCGTATTCCTCGGAGCCACACTGCCCTTTTACGACCTTGGCTTTGAATGGTCGTGGCGCATCATCCTGCCGGTGGGGGGCATTGCGGCTGTTAAATATACCGAGTTCGCAGTGCTGCCTACCATACTGCGGCAGATGTCGCCCTTTCAGCTCAAATCATGGGTGGGGCTTACGCTGTTCATCTCCTACTTTACGGACGTGATATTCTACGCCTCGCCCCTTTCGGCGCTGCTGCTGGGATTTATAATCATCACCTTTGCGGGGCTCGCCTTGGCTGCAAGGGCTGACCGCCGCAGCACCGACTATAAGAAGATCTGGCTCCACCTTGCAGTGTATGTGCTTACCAAATACGCCTACGGCCTTGTCATGCGCAGCACGGGCAGCATCCTGCCCACCACGCTCACCCTGTTCTTCGCCCTCGTTATCATAGCGGTGATCTCCTTTTTCTGCATAGATGTTAAGACCATGCTCTCAAAGCCCGAGGGCAGGAAGGGCGCACTTATCGTGCTGCTGGCAAAGCTGCCGAACACCGCAGGCCTCTTGGGCGAGAACTATACCGCAGAGCGCAGCCTCTCCAACTACTCCTTTATACAGCCGCTGATACTGGTGGTGCTGTTCGTCATGACCCTCCTTGACCGCCGCAGCAAGCTGCCCGCCTTGAGCATCATCGGCGGTGCGGTGACCGTCGTAGGCATCGTGGGCTTCCAGCTCGCCAAGTAGCTTTCAGAAGATGCACGCCCCGCAGTTCAAGGGGCTGTCAGACCACCCAAACAAGCCTATTCCTGCCTCCGTCCCGCCGACATCCAAACTCTGCCGCCCGCACAAGCTACGACTCGGCGGAACCGCGCCGTCCGCGCGAGGACCGCGAGGACCGCGAGGACAAAATTATATTATCCAAACAAGCCTGCGCCTACATCCGTCCCGCCGACATCCAAACTCTGCCACCTGCACAAGCTGCGGCTCGGCGGAACCGCGCCGTCCGCGCGAGGACCGCGAAGACCTTGACAAACTGTACAATTTATGGTATAATTGTAAGCGGATGAATACTATCTGTTGACAAGGAGAAATTATTATGAGATGTCCGTTTTGTAATTTTGAAGATACTAAGGTCATTGACTCCCGCCCCAGCGAGGGCAAAAAGCGCAGAAGACGTGAATGCACCAACTGCGGCAAGCGTTTCACGACCTACGAGGTAGTCGAAAAGCCCCTGCTTATGGTCTATAAGAAGGACGGCAGCTTTGAGCCCTTTGACAAGGCCAAGCTGTTCAAGGGACTTCAGACCGCTATCAAAAAGCGCCCCGTCAGCGTCGAGCAGGTCAATGCTTTGGTGGATGACATCGAGAACACCTATGCCAACGCCATGCAGACCGAGACCACCACGAGCGAGATCGGCGACAGGGTGCTTGCCGGCCTCAAAAAGCTGGACTCTGTAGCATACGTCCGCTTTGCTTCGGTCTATAAGGACTTCGACAACGTGGATGCATTCATCCAGATAATCTCCGAGCTTTCGGATGAAAAATAACGGAGGCGCACCGTGAGCCTCTTCAAAAGCTTTAAGCCTCTGCCCGTCCCAAAGGGCTGTGAGGGGCTGGAGATCAAAACAGAATCCAGCACCTGCACCGGCGAAAGGATCATCGGCTTTTACGAGCCGACGTCAAAAAAGCTCCTCTGCTCCGAGCTTGTCCGCTCTGACGAGGATGTGAGGGCATTCTTCCGCAAGTACGGCAGAACTCTCCCGGAGGGCAAGGTCTGAATCATGCCTGTCCGTAAAAACATAAAAGGCGCATCCGAGCGGGTGCGCCTTAAATGTTACATATCAGTTCAGGAACTGCTGATAGCCGGCGTTCTCTTCCTTGAGAGCCTTGATCTGCTCGGAGAGCTTTGCACCCTCGGTGTCGATTACCGAATGTATCTCGGCAACAGCCTTTCTCTTGGCGATCAGATCAGCCTGGGCAGCGGTCTTTTCGCCGTCAAGCCGCTCAATATCCAAACGGTTCTTGTCGTCAAATTCCTGGTACTTGTTGTTAGCCTCAAAGGTAGCAGACTTGTATTCTTCATCAAGTGCAGCCAGCTTGCGTCTGTAATCATCATCGATAGCCGCGATCGCAAGGGTATGCTCTTCTCTTGCTCTTTCGCCGGCCTTGTAAGCCTCGTTGAGCTGGCTCTCAACAGTGTCAAAGCTGCTCTGGCTAAGTGTCAGCGCTGTATTCGCCTCCTCGATCTTGGAGGAATACTCGTTCTTGATAAGCGAGCTTTGCTTTTCAAGCTCGGCGATCTTGGCATTGTTAGCCTCGATCTGGCTCATAGCAAAGGCCTTCATCTTGTTTGCGGCTCTGCCTGCTACATCGCCCGCAGCTGCAGCCGCGGCATCATCGGCATCAGAAACGCTCTCGGCAGGAGCCACGGGCTCCTCCGGCTCGGCCTCGGGCTCACCGCTGTAGGAAAGAATGGGAGCATCAGAGATCTCGGCAGACTCAACATCGGGAGGAACAAGAGCCTCCATTTCGGCATACTCCTCACCGGGAGACGGAACTGTATAAGACGGAACGCTCGGTGCCGGCGGTACAGTGGGGCTCTCCAGCGAGATGCCGTCCATTTCAGAGGTGGAGCGCGGAACGCTTTGCTCTCTTTCAGCTACCTGCTTCTTATAATCGTCAACAAGTGAAACTCTATGTACCTCGGGCTCCTTGGGAGTCTCGCTCACCAGCGGAACAGGCTCCTCTGCCGGAGCAGCAGGCTCGCTTACAGGTATCTCGCTTGCAGAGATGCCCTGCATCTCACCGACCTCGGGAGCAGCAGGGGCAGCGGGGGCAGCTTCGCTTTCCATTTTCTTCTTCTTTTCAAACATATATCTTTCAAGCTTGCTCATGCCCTCAACATCATCGGAACCGGCATCGGCCGCTGCGGGAGCGCCTGCTGCGGAATTGATGACAGATGCAGCTTGAGATTTTTCATGAGGCACGGCCGCATCGGGAACAGCGTCTGCACCAAGCTTTCTCTGGATAACGCCGGTAACGATATCTGCTCTAAGCGCTACCTCTCCTACTATATCCTCTACCGACTTACCCTCTTGAAAGAGGCGGATGATCTTGTCGTTGGTAGATTCTTCCTTTTTCTTTCTTCCTAAGGCCATAAAAATCAATCCTTTCGATGTGATACCCGACAAAAAAACGTTGTCAAGCGGTTCATAAATGTATTATATCACAATAAAAGAATATTAGCAAGAGAAAATTCAGAATTTTTTCAAAAAACAATGCACAATTTCTAAACCGGATTTTCGGTAATTCTGCCAAAAAGGCAAAAGCCAAGTCCGCGCCCCGTTCTTCATTCACAGAAAATTAACATCCAACTTTTGACAATAAGTCTTGCAATTCCGGCGCGGATGTAGTATAATAAATTGGTACTGTAAGCATTAGCCCCACACAACAAACGGAGACGTATCGAAGTGGTCATAACGGGGCGCACTCGAAATGCGTTAGCCCTTAAACGGGCTCGTGAGTTCGAATCTCACCGTCTCCGCCACCAGGGGCGTGCCCCTGGACCCAACTCCCTCGCCATATAGATTGGCGAGGGTTTTTCATTTTGTTTGGCTCGGGGCCTTACTTTGTGCAGAGCTGAACATTATAAGCCCTATGCTTTTTTAGTTCCCTGTCCTATCGGCAGGGATTTTTGCTGCCCTATATAATAGTATAGTCTATGCTCCCTCCTTCCCCGGCTCGTTTTCGGCCAGCGCCTGCTCTATCGCCTTTGCGGACATCTTCTTGCTCTCGCTGTCAACATGGGAATAGACGTTGCTCGTTGTCAACACCTCATAAGGACACACAAATAGCTTTTGATGAAACCGCGCATTCACGCGGTTTTATCGTCATTGTTGATCTCCAGCCTCATCTTATTCGGCAGCGGCTTGTCAAGCAGCTTGTAATAAATATGTATATCCCTCGGCCTGTCTGCTGCATATTCGTCAACGGTGATGTACTCGATCAGCTCCAGGCACATCTCCCGGGTAAGCTCGGGGACATCGGCATATTTCTTTAAGCGGCGGATGTATTCCTCCACATCCTGCTTGTCCTGCCGTGCGGCGGAGAGCTTGATCTCGATCTTTTCCGCCTCAGCTGACAGCTCCTTCTGCTCTGCCTGATACTTCTCTAAAAGCTTCACGCAGACTTCCTCGGGTATCTTTCCAATGAGCTTGTCCTCATAGATCGAGGGTATCAGCTTTTCAAGCTCCGCAAGGCGCTTCCTTGCTGCGTCCAGATGCTTTGAATCCGCCGACAGCTGCTCGCTGCTGTGCTTTTGCTTGTGCGAAAGAAAGAAATCCCTCGCATCCTGCTCATCTGCGATGACCAGCTTTGCCCTCATTTTGATGTCCGACAGCACCAGAGCGTTGATATCCTTCATTTTGATGTAGTGGCTGTTGCAGAATCTCTTTCCGAAGCGCATATAGTATCCGCAGTTGTAATTGTGCCTAACATATTTCCGGGGATTCTTCTTGCTGCCGTTGGTCGTGTTGTTATACATCAGCCGCATCTTCTGTCCACAGTTTGCACAGAACATCAATCCGCTCAGCGGTGCAAGAAAGCCCGAAGCTGTTTTCTTCCCCTGACTGACCGATGCCTCGACCTCACGAACCTTATCCCAAAGCTCACGGGATATGATAGGCTCATGAGTGTTCGGGATAATAACCCATTCGTCCTTGTCCTTGGATATATTCTTATGATTTTTATACGACACCGTCGTGGTTTTCAGCTGCACGAGATCTCCGAGATACATCTGATTCTGAAGCATTCTTCTTACGCCATCTCCACTCCAAAGATGTGTTGTCTTTTTTGGAACGACCTTTGTCAGCACCAATTATCGAAGATTTCAATGCAGTCTTTTCCGATAGAACTGTATTTGAAAGGAAATAGTACGATGATCGATGCACTTTACAACTACCGCCAGGGTGATATTCACTCCGCTGAGTTCTCTGACGAGTTTAATGCTCTCTGTATTCCGTTCGAGGAGTCGCTCAGTGAGGAGCAGATTGATATATTCCACCGTATTCTCGACTGCGTGAGCGAAACTGCCGCCGCTGAGATGAGAGCTGCATACAAAGCAGGCTTCAAGGACGGCGTTGCTTTAATGAGAGAGGTTCAGTAGAAACAGATTTTTCCGAAGCAACCTTTTTCTATAATACCGAAATACCGCTCCAAACCGCTTGACATTTTTGTCCTCTTATGGTAGAATTAAATTGAATAGTTGTATTCTTGTTCACCAAAAGTTTACAACTGATTTCGCAAAAGGGGTTGACAGGCGTATGACAATGCGGTATAATGCGCAAGCAAGCAAGCAAGCAAGCAAGCAA
>JAFSSS010000079.1 GCA_017450925.1 Ruminococcus sp.
GTCCAGCTTTTCGTCAGATTGCCTAAATTCGACGCAGGCTTGCTGACGCAAGTCAAGGAGAATTTGGGTAATATGACGGAAAGCTGGCAAGCAGATGATGTGCAGAGGCGTTAGCCGCGGGTCGTGCGGTGTTGCCTTTATTTCACTCTGATCGAGCTAACGGCGCTGTAGTTGCCGTACCGGGTATTGTTCTGTGCGGTGAACGACCGCACCTTAACATACCAGGTCTCGCCGGAGGCCGGGACTCTTGAGAAGCCCTCGGAGGTATCGTTCAGATCAAAGGTCGTCCAGGAGTGAACGTCCTTTTCAAAATTCTTATCCTTGGAGTAAAGCACTTGATAGCCGCTTGCCTGTGTATCCTTGTTCCAATAGATGCGGAACAGGCCGCTTGAGGAGGTTATCCTGTTTATCGTCTGCTTTGCGGGCTTGACCACAAAGCTCTTTGTCCATGTGCCTGTCACATTCGAGGTCAGCGGAGCAAGTGTCAGCTTTGCCTTGCCTACCTTTATATTGGAGCTGCAGGTCACCTTGAAATCCGAGGCGGGTATCACTGTGCCGTCCTTGAAGGTAAAGCTCACCTTGGGGGTTATTGCTTTCCCGGTGTAGGTATATGAAGCATAGGGAATGGAAAGCTTTGCATAGGAGGAGGTCACATTCAGCGGCTTCACCGTAAATTTCTTTGTCGCGGTGCCGGCATACTTGCCCTTGCCCTTTACTGTTATGACTGCTGTTCCGACGTTTGTATTATTGGAGTAGGAAACGGTATAGTCGGTCCCCTTTACCAGCTTTGTGCTGCCGTATTTTACCGTTACGGTCGGCTTGATGCCGCGGCCGCGGTAGGTGTAGGAGGAATAGGGTATAGTCACGGTGCAGTCGGCGATCGAGGGAACAACATTGACAGTCACGGACTTACTCTTTCCGCCGCAGGAGGCTGTTACGGTCGCAGTGCCGATGCTCTTCGCAGTGACTCTGCCGTACTTATCCACTGTAGCAACTGTGGTATTTGAGGACTTCCACGATGCATCATACAGTAGCACCCGCATATCCTCTTCGCCGTTCTGTCCAAGGAAGCCGGTCAGCTCAAGCTGTGCCGTTTCGCCCTTCAAGAGGCTGCTGCCGCCCTTTATAAAGGAAAGGGATGCGCTTACAAGCTCGTTCTTCTTCACCTCAACGGGAACATAGCAGTCCTTCAGCGAGCTGCTCTGCTTGGTGGATGTGCCTGCAGAAGAGCTGAAGCGTCCGCAGACGGATGCCCAGCCGTACTTGTTGAAAAAGCAGCCCAGTCCCACATAGGTATAGCTGGGACTTATCATGGAGGTATAATGCCCGGTGACGGCTCCGGTCTGTTTTACCCAGTCGTTCTTTTCGCTGTAGAACATATCCAGTCCGCTGACCATATCGCCGGTCCAAGCTATGACCTCTGACCAGCCGGTCTCGTACAGACCGACATCAGCGGAAAAGCAGCTCTCTCCGTTTGGACGGCCGTGGGAGAAGTAATAGGTCGCCTCGGCCGACCTTAGTCTTGCGACCTGCTCAAGGTCATAGCTCCACTTGATAGGCACATAATCGCTTTTGGTCAGCCGTCTGCCGGGGTCTCTGGGGTCGGGCACGCCCTCGGTGCAGGCCTCGAGCCTAAAGGCGTTTATCCTATCCAGTGCCTGCTTGACCGCGGCGTTGTAATCGCCCTCAAAGGCCACGTTGATGCAGCTGCTGTCGGCCTTGTGTTCATATGACGAGATGAAATTCGACCTCTCGTCAAAGGCGGCGCTGCACACTGCGCCCGCAGCAGCCGCGCAGACCGCCGCCGACGCCGCCGCTGACAGCTTGAGAATGATCTTTCTTATCCTGTTCATCCTGCACGCCCCTGTCGGTCAGTAAACCTTATAATATCTTGTCATTCTGGTCTTGAATATCCTTATGACCGCGCTTGCCGCCGCAGCGCACAGTGAGAGTGCAGCTATGATCGCTGCGATTCTAAGAAATACTTTCATGCAAACATCTCCTGCCGTTTTATTTTACTGTTATAACGCTTACTGCGCTGTAATTTCCGTAGCGTGTATTGTTCTGCTCGGTGAAGGAGCGCACCTTTACATACCATGTCTCGCCGGACACAGGCACCTTTGAGAAGTTCTCGGTCAGATCCTCAAGATCCTTCGAGGTGTAGCTGTGTACATCGGCCGAAAAGTCCTTGGTCTTGCTGTAAAGCACTTGATATCCCGAAGCGCCCTCTGTAGCCTTTTCCCATTTCAGTCTGAACGCACCCTTGGTGGTGGTTATGGAAACGATCCTGTTCTTTGCGGGCTTGACCACGAAGCTGCGGGTCATTGTCCCGGTAAGGTTGGAGGATCTGGCCGTTACTGTTATCTTTGCCTTGCCGACCTTTACATTGTCGCCGTAGATCACGGTATATTCCGACGCAGGTATCAGCGAGCCGTCCTTGAACTTCACCTTGACTGCCGGAGTTATCTCCTTGCCGGTAAAGGTATAGGAGGCATAGGGGATAGTCACCTTGGCATAGGAGGAATCAACGTTCAGCGGCTTTACCTTAAAGGTCTTTTCGGCGGTGCCGGAATACTTGCCGATGCCCTTGACGGTGATCTTGGCGGTGCCGACGTTCACGTTGTCGGAATACTCCACCGTGAAGTCCGTATCCTTCACCAGCTTTGTGCCGCTGAATTTAACGGTGACAGTGGGCTTTATGCCCCGTCCCCGATAGGTATAGGAGGAATAGGGGATAGTTATGCTGCATTCGTCCATACCGGGCTTTACAGTTACCTTAAAGCCCACAGAGTCGCTGGCGCCCTCGGCTGTGATGCGGGCAGTTCCCGACTTGACGGCGCTGACCCTGCCGTACTTATCCACCGTGGCAACATCAGTATTGTCAGATGTCCACTTTGCGTCATAGAGGATGACATCAGACTTCCACACTGTTTCGGTCGAGCCGTTTTTATAGGTAAAGCCGGCGGTGCCTCTAAGCTCAAACACCGAGGACTCCGCCGAGGGGATAGTCTTGGTGCCGCTGACGGCCTGTATCCTTACGCCGCTGAAATTATCCTCGGGTATCTGCACCGGGACGATGCAGCTCTCAACAGCCTTGCCCTTGGTGCCGTCGAGATTTGCCTCCGACCTGCCGAAGCGCAGACACAGAGCGGTGGAATAGCCCGTGGTGTCAGAGGTCTTGAAGCAGCCGATGCCGAGATATCTGTTGGCCGGGTTTATGATCTGGGTATAATGCCCCGTGACTGTGCCGGACTTCTGATTTACCCAATCTGATTTCTCCTTCAGGAACTGGTCTATGCCGCTCGTGACCGAGCCGCTGTTGTTCCACGCAAGGCTTTCCGCTTGATAAGCAAATTCCGACTCTGTTTTAAGCGAAAAGCAGCTTTCGCCGTTGGGGCGGGTGTGGCCGTAGATAAGCACGGCCTCGGCGGAACGAAGTCTTGCCAGCTCCTCCAGCTCGGAGGAATACTGAACGGGAACGAAATCGTTGAGCGTCAGCTTTCTGGCGGGATCGTTGGGATCCGGCGCACCCTCCTTGCAGGCCTCGTACCTTGCAGAATTTATCTTTGCCAGAGCGTTGTCGGCATCGGTGACATAGCCGCCTCTGACTCCCACTGTTATCATGCCCTCTGCAGCCGGCTGTTCATACTCCGTAAGGATAACGGTATCGGCATCAAGCGCCGCCGAGCCCACAGCTCCTGCTGCCGCTGCCACAACAGCAGCCGCAAATCCGATCAGCAGTCTTCCTGCCTTTTTTGTTCCAAGCATTATGCATTCTCCTCTCTGTAACGTATCTGATAAACATACCATACAATTATTATATCATACTCCGCCGGATTTTTCAACAGTTTACAAAAGAAAAATCCCAATTCAAATACAGTTGACAGTTGATAATGAAAGGAGCGCCCGAACGGGCAACCGTGTGCCAAGGTCGCAAGCCTTCATTATCAACTGTCAACTATCCATTATCAACTGTCATCTGTCAACTGCAAAGGGTCCTCGGAGTATTCAAGGATATCCCCCGGCTGGCAGTCAAGCGCCTTGCAGATAGCGTTGAGGGTCGAGAACCTTACTGCCGACACCTTGCCGGTCTTGAGCTTGGAAAGGTTCACGTTGCTTACCCCCACCCGCTCGCTAAGCTCATTCAGGCTGATCTTGCGGTCTGCCATAACGCGGTCAAGCCTTAGTATTATCGCCATGCTGCCACCGCCTTAAAGGGTCTCGTCCGACTCCTGCTGCAGCAGGCAGCCGTAGCGGAACACGGCGGTCATAGCGAACATGAACCCCGACAGGAACAGCGGCGCCAGCATGACCGTCAGACCGCTTTCTTCGATAACTGTTTTATATGACAGCTCCGACAGCGGCACCGGCAGGGTCAGAGCGTAGAAGATAAAGCCCACAAAGCTGGGCACCACCGCCGACACGAGCAGCAGCAGCGAGATCTTTTTCAGAGAGGATGCCGTCCCCTCCCGGAAGGGGGTGCCGTCAGCAAGGATTCGCCCGAACAGCCGGATGCAGATCATGAACGCGGCAGCGCATATCACGAAAAACAGCAGCCTTGCGATGCCCTTGGAAAGGTCGCTGGATAGGGCGCTGCCCGTAAGCCCCTTTTTCTCCAGCTCCTCCGGAGCAAGGGACATATCCCTTGCGGCGGATATGATCTTTACCGCCAGTGCAGCCACTGCGGGTATGCAGAAGCAGAACAGCACCACCGCGGCTATCCTCACCTTTTTGCAGATGCTGATGATGCTGTTTACGGGATCGTTTCTCTCCATATTTACCGTCTCCTTTCATCTGCCGGTTGCCTGCTGCTCTCCCGGCGTAGTCACAGTATAGCATAGAGTTTTATGTTTGTCAACTACTTTTTAACGATAAACATTAAACTCTATATGTTTTGCACAAAATCTCTGCCGAATTTTCAGAAAAACAATGCTATCATGGGCAATAAAAACAGTCAAGGCTGCAAAAACTAACAGGAAATAAATTGTTAAAAATAATAATTGCATTATGGCTGTATATGTGTTATAATAAAATGTAAACGTAAAATTAGTCAATGAGGTCTGATATATGTCGGAAGCTGTTGTTAAAAAGAGCAGCTATAAAAAGCTGTTTTCAAATACCGTGATCTTTGCCGTGGGATCCTTCAGTTCAAAGCTGCTGATAATCCTGCTGGTTAAGGTCTATACCACCTACCTCTCCCGCGAGGAGCTGGGCATCAATGACGTTATCACGCAGATAGCCAACTGGCTGCAGCCGATTGTGACGGTAACCATAAGCGAGGCGGTGATCCGCTTCGGGCTGGATAAGGCCTTTGACAAGAAAAAGGTCTTTACCATAGGCAACATGATCTGCATGGCGGGCTTTGCCGTGCTGGGGCTTATCCTGCCCATTGTGGCGATCTCCGGAGTGGCGGACAAATATTTGAGCGGCTATTCGCTGCTGCTGTATGTATATGTGGTCACCTCGGGGCTGAAGCTGGTTTATTCCACCTTTGTGAGAGCGCTGGAAAAGGTCAAGCTGTTTGCGTTAAACGGCATACTGACCACCCTGCTGACGCTGATCGGAACAGTGGTGTTCATCATCGGGTTCAAAATGGGGAACACTGGCTACCTGCTGTCGATCATCATCTCCGACGGGCTTTCGGTGGTGTTTCTGACCTTCTCTGCAAAGCTGTGGAGGTATATAGAATTCCGCCGGCCGGACAGGGCTCTGCTGCGGACTATGCTCTATTACTCCATTCCGCTGATACCGGCGCAGATACTGTGGCTCATCACCAACAGCTCTGACTCCTTCATGACCACCGCCTATCTGGGGTCGGCCGCAAACGGCGTGCTTTCAGCTGCATATAAGATACCGAACCTTGTGGCTACGGTCTATTTTATGTTCGGACAGGCGTGGAATATGTCGGCTATCATGGAGGACGACTCTGACGACAGGAACGAATTCTATACAAACGTATTTGAGCTGAACCAATGCCTGCTGTATATCATCGCGGCGGGCTGTCTGATGCTGGTAAGGCCGCTGACCTTTATCTGGCTGGGGCCGGAGTTCCAGGAATCGGCGCTGTACTCTCCCCTGCTGATATTCTCGTCGGTGTTCTCCTGCTTTGTTACGTTCCTGGGGTCGATATACCTTACCTCCCGCAGGACCACCCGCTCAATGGTGACGAGCCTGTTTTCGGGTATAATAAACGTAGGGCTGAATATAATACTGATACCCCGCATCGGCCTTTACGGACCCGCCCTCTCTACCGTGGCAAGCTACAGCGTGGTGTTCATCATCCGCGCTATGGACTCACGGAAGATCATCCCCTTTGATCTGAAGATAAAGAAGATCATCGTGAATGTTAGCCTGCTGCTTGCAATGGTGCTTATCAACAATGACGATATGAACAAGGGTCATGAATGGACCTTTGTTCTGCTGCCGCTGCTGTTCATCGTGGTGTTCATCATCAACTACAAGCCTCTGTGGAAGCCGATTTCCGCCCGCCTGCCGAAAAAGGCCGTTAGGCTGCTTGAACGTATGGGCATCTTCCGCATAATGCTGGCCGTGCTGTTTGCGGCATCTGTGATCGCCTTCGGCGTATATATGGGCGGCTGGCTGTTCTATTTCATCGGCGGGCTTCTTTTGGCGCAGGGGGTCATCCTCCGCAGCAGGAGGTTTTCATATATCGGCACCTTGATAGTTTTTCTTGCCGGACTGATACAGTTCAATCTGGGTGCGGCGGGCTTTGCCGCGGCGGTATGCCTGCTTATCATGCTTATAGCCTTCAAGTCTCCCGGCTGCGCTCTGCTGCTGGCCACGGCGGCGGATATATGCATCTGCACCTATTTCGGACGGGGCATAGGCGGGCTTGTTATCTGCGGTGAGCTGATACTGCTGCTGATACTGATGCGCAAGCAGATCGCCAAGGCCGTAGGAAGGCTGCCCGGTATGCAGCCGAAGCGCAAAAAGCGCAGGAAAAAGCGCAGGGCTCACAGCGGCGAAGCGCCCCGAAGTAGGTCTGCATCCGCCCCGGGAACAAAAAGGCCGCAGGGAAAACGGCCTGTAGGGAAAAAGACATCTCACCGCAGATAAGCGGTCTGATATAACAAACAACTGATATTATGGAGGAATTTGTCATGGCAGAACTGAAATTTGAGATCACAAAATCACTGGGCGTGCTTTCCGAGAACGCCAAGGGCTGGACAAAGGAGCTTAATATGGTAAGCTGGAACGAGCATGAACCCAAGTATGACATCAGAGAATGGTCTCCCGACCACACCCGCATGGGCAAGGGCGTTACTCTTACCGAGGAAGAGATCAACAGCCTTCGCGCTCTCCTTAACGGCGAGGAGCTGGAGGACGATGTTGACGACTCGATGATGCTGTGATCCGGCATATTTCGTATAAAACAAATAACGGAGGAATACACTATGCTCAAAAAGCTGCTAAAGGCAGCGGCTGCTATTTCGGCAGCGGCTGCTGCAATGCTGATAGCTTCCGTTACAGCCTCGGCCGTTACCTATACGGCTGAAAAGACATCCGACGGAAAGACCTATCAGCTTACTTCTATCAATTATGAATATACCGACGACAGCTTGACCACCATTAAGCTTCCCACAAAGGTGGACGGTCACACCGTTACCAAGATCGGCAGGAACGTGCTGGACAGTATGTTTTACTGGTACACCGATGTGAACAAGCTGGTCATCCCCGAGGGCTATACCGAGATCGGAGAGGAAGCCTTTTATAACTGTCAGTTCAAGACCGTTGAGCTTCCCACAACTCTGACAGCTATCGGAAAATCTGCCTTTGCCGACTGCTATCAGCTGGAGACCGTAAAGCTCGGCAGGAACGAAACAACTATCGGCGACGAGGCCTTTTACGGCTGCAGCCAGCTCAAAGCGATCGACTTGGGCCCCAAGCTTACAAAGCTTGGCAGCAGGGCGTTTATGGACTGCTCCTCACTGAAAAGCGTTGACCTTAGCCAGACGCTTAAAACTATCGGCTCGGAATGCTTCAAATATTCCGGTCTGACCACGGTCATCATACCGTCCTCCGTTACCGGCATCGGCAGCTACGCCTTTTCGGAGTGCAGCAGCCTTACCGGCGCTTACATCAACTGCCGCCTTGCTATCCCCGAGGGCTGCTTCTGTTACTGCACCAGCCTTAAGGAAGTGATTCTGGGAAGTGCATATTCTATAGGAGACAGATCCTTTGACAGCTGCTATTCCCTTGAAGCGATAAGCATTCCCGCCAACATAAAGTCCATAGGCGAGAACGCCCTTTACTATCCTGTCGTGACCACGGAAAAGGGCTCGGCAGCAGAGAGATACTGTCAGAGGAACTATCTTGAATACAAGACCAAGACCTTCTATAACTTTGCAAAAAGCACATTTAACGTGAAGCTCCCCGACTTGACCTATACAGGCAAGGCAAAGACTGCCGAAAGCATCAGCATCAAGTACGGCTCAAGGGTGCTTAAGGAGGGTACGGACTACAAGGTGTTCTATTCGCAGAACACCAAGGTCGGACAAAGCGCACTGATGATAATAGGCATGGGAGATTATTACGGCACCTATAACCATTACTTCAGCGTAAAGCCGCTTGACCTTACCGACTACAGGGTAAAGGTAACTATCCCATGTGCATCCTATATGTACAGAGGCAGAGGGATAAAGCCTACGGTCACCGTAAAGTATGACGGCGTAAAGATCGACTCCTCGGCTTATTCCGTTTCCTTTGCCAACAACACCTATCCCGGGACTGCGGACATCACCGTTACCGGCAGAAACGGACTTGCCGCGGGTACATACAAGCGGCACTTCACCGTTACCAAGCTCGACCTTGCAAGCAGCAATGTCAAGGTGACTATCCCCTGCACCTCGTATATGTACCGCGCAAGAGGCATCAAGCCCACCGTTACCGTAAAGCTGGGCTCTGCTGTCATACCGGCGGCTGATTATACAGTACGCATCACCAACAACACCGAGCCCGGCACGGCCTATATAAGCGTCACCGCCAAGGGCAAGTATGTTACCGGCTCCCGCCGGAGGACATTCCAGGTCACAAAGCTGGATGTTTCCAAATGCAAAGCCAGCATCCCCTATGCATCCTATACCTACACCGGCTCGGCTATAAAGCCCGCTGTCAAGCTGAAGGTCGGTTCGACGGTCATCCCGGCTGAACACTATACCGTTAGCTACAGCAATAACATCATACCCGGCACAGCAAACATCATCGTTTCTGCCAGAGGATCAAAGGCCACCGGCAGGCTTACACGCACCTTTACCGTAAAGCCCGGAAGAGTAAAGCCCGCTAAGATCTCCGCTAAGGACAGCAGGGTAACTCTCTCCTGGAAAAAGGCCGCCCAAGCGGACGGCTACGAGATCTGGCTGGCTGACTGGTATCAAGACACGAGCAGCTGGAAGCCGAGCGTATTCACTCCCGTATCGCTTTTTAAAACTATCACAAGCGCCTCTACTCTAAGCACATCCTTTACAGTGAACGACACAAACAAATATTACGGCTACGGCATCAGAGCATTCAAGACCGTCAACGGCAAAAGAGTTTACGGCGACTATGCCTATACCGACCATGCCGGAAGCCTTACGGCTGTGATAAACGGCGCTGCCAAGTCCTCAAAGCGCACCGCCTACTATGAGGTGAACACACAGGGCTCCAAGGACATAAAATACACTCACACCATGAGCAGCAAGAGCATTGCCGCTATCGAGGCCTTTGCAAAGAAGAATTTCACCGCTGATATGAGCGACGGTGAAAAGATCAAGAAGACAGTTGATTACATCCGCAGGAACTTCAAGTACAACTACGGCTTCAAGACCTACTACTCCAAATATGTGGGTATGTCCTACGCCAACAACGCCCTTGTGGTACACGCCGGACAGTGCAACGACTACAACGGCGCGGTATGCGAGATGCTCAACTATCTCGGATATGATGCAAGGCTTATCATCGGCTACTACAACAGACAGGGCAACCAGCATTACTGGACAGAGGTCACCCTCAACGGCAAGGTCTATGTCATCGAGTGCGGCATCACCGGCTACGCTGACGGCTCAACCCATGTAAACTTCCCGGCTGACCTTACCACCTATTATCAAGGCACTCCCTTTGTGAGAAACAGCCACGCGGCATGATCTGACAGCATAAAAGATCACCCCGCCTTACCGGATGTCCGGCAGGGCGGGGTTTTGTTTTTCTTACTTCAGAGAGATCTCTGCGACTGCGCAGGCAGGCAGAGTAAACGTCAGCTTTCCGCCGGAGATCTCGGCCTTCAGCCCGGTGATCCCGACTGCTTCGGGTGCCTCGAAGGTGTTATGGGCGTGTACCTCGCCTGTCAGAACTCTTGCGCTGACGGAGGAGGCCTCGAAATTGCACACATCGCAGGTGATCTTAGCCTCGTCCTTAAGCGAGCAGTTAGCCGCCGTCAAGGTGAGGACGCCGTTCTTCACCGATGCCGAGGTTGACAGCATGGGAACGTTCTTACCCTCGGCGAGGTTCTCGTTCTGTGAATAGCAGTAGATGCAGTCGCCGTCCTGATGCTCCTTATAGAGGTCGAAAACGTGATAGGTGGGAGTTTTCAGCATCTTCTCGCCCTCGGTGAGTATAAGCGCCTGAAGGACATTCACCGCCTGTGCGATATTTGCCATTTTCACCCGTTTTGAATGACGGTTGAAGATGTTTAAGGAGATCGCCGCCACCATAGCGTCCCGCATGGTATTCTGCTGATAGAGGAAGCCGGGGTTGGTGCCGGGCTCAACATCATACCATGTGCCCCATTCATCCACGAAGAGAGCCACATTCCCCTCGGGGTCATAGCGGTTCATGATCTCGGTATGACGGGTAAGAAGCTCGTCGGTATAGTTGTTGAGGTTCAGCAGGGTGTAATAATCCTCCTCGGTGAACTCGGTGGCAAGCCCCTTATTGTTCCATTCGGGGACGGTATAGAAATGCAGTGAGATCGCATTTGCAGTCCACCAGCCGGGAGTCTTAAGCGTTTTCATCATGACCTCTGTCCAGTTG
This sequence comes from Ruminococcus sp., assembly GCA_017450925.1. GTDB lineage: Bacteria > Bacillota > Clostridia > Oscillospirales > Ruminococcaceae > FB2012. The sequence goes on from JAFSSS010000079.1 coordinate 11,029, forward strand.
AAGTCAGCTCCGCTGGGGCCGCAGGCGACGTAATATAGCTCGTTGCCGGAATAATTCTTGCAGAAGCTTCTGAACTGTCTGTACTGACCGGAATAATATTCGGGAGACATATTTCCGCCGCAGCCCCAGTTCTCGTTGCCGATGCCGAGGTATTTGAACCTCCAGGGCTTTTCCCTGCCGTTCTGACGGCGAAGCTCTGCCATAGGCGAAACGCCGTCGAAGGTCATATACTCCACCCACTCGGAAAGCTCTCTTACGGTGCCGCTGCCGACGTTCCCTGCGATATATGGCTCACAGCCCACCAGCTCGCAAAGCTCCATGAACTCGTGTGTGCCGAAGCTGTTATCCTCGACCACGCCGCCCCAGTTGGTATTTACCATTTTCTTGCGGGAGGACTTTTCGCCTATGCCGTCCTTCCAGTGATATTCATCGGCAAAGCATCCGCCCGGCCACCGCAGCACCGGGAGGCGGATATTCTTAAACGCCTCGACGATATCCTTTCTTATGCCGTGGATATTGGGTATAGGCGAATCCTCGCCGACATAGATCCCGCCGTAGATGCATCTTCCCAGATGCTCGGAGAAATGTCCGTAGATCTCCGGCTGGATATGGGAGATCCTGTCCTCTGCATTGATAAGCATTTTAAATTCCTTCATACCAAAAAACTTCCTTTCCTTTTTAATTCACGCTACGCGCCCCTCTGGGGCGCTTGGGTCTGTTTTGTGCTGTAGCCGTTTTGCCGCGGACGGCTTGGCGCTGTGTGGTGATTGTTTGCGCTGCTGCTTTTGTGTTCTGCGGACGGAAAATCGCTATCGCTCTTTCCTGTGAGTGCTGGAGGACTACTTTTTTCGGCGCTGCATTTGGTTTGTCCCCGTTACTTGAGATGCGGTTTTCCACTGTTGCGCCCTTTTAGTTCTTTGTGCAGCGCCGGTCGTCGCTACGCGCCGAATGGGGCTCGGCCCCAAACCCCGCAAGGGCTCTGCCCTTGACCCGCCAGGGCTACCGCGCCCTGGACTGCGGAATGCGCTTCGCGGTCTTTTACCCTCGCTTTGTCCGTCCCGCCGGCGGAATTACCCCGTCCGGCGAGGACTGCCGTCCGCACACGGACCACCAGCTTTGTTCATTTCCGCATCTTCTCTATTTCCCCTATCAGCTGCTCCGTCAGCTTATCCAGCTTGCTGAAATCCATTGCCTTGATGTAATAGCTCTCCAGCACGTCATGGATCTGCTTCGCCTGCCGTAAGGTCTTAGCCGCCTCTTCAGTCAGATCCTTTACCGCCTGACGGTTCATTCTGATCCTTATGCGCCGCTCCGTCAGCATCCCCTTGTCATAAAACCGCATAAGATTCAGCTTCTTGGTCGCCGGATGCTCGCATTCCTCCGCCGCCGTTCCGCTTATCGCCGCAAACCCCAGCTCCGGGATGATGATGTGCTGATACGCCGCGTCCGACAGCATCTGATCCGGCGAAAGTATCACATCATACCCCCGCAGACAAGCCTCGTCAGATAGCCTCGACAGCAGATAGTCAGCCGCTGCGTGCAGTTCGTCCCGCAGGAGCCAGACCTCACTGCAGCCCTCCAGCGTTTCAAGCTGCGTGAGCTGCCCATGCTCCGTCAGCGCTGTCAGACGAAGCAGCCGCTTCTCCCCCTCGGCGCTCCCGCGCTTGCCCAGCAGCTTCTTCGCCGTCCTTGCCGCAAAGCCCTCCAGCTTTTCTGTCAGCAGACAGTCGTTCCCAAGCTGGCAGGTGTCGGAGCAGATGTCCGCCGCAGCTGCCGTAAACCGTCCCGCCCTCGCCAGCAGCGACTTGTTGCGGTCGGCAGCGTCGATGATCTCGCCGCGGCAGGAGGACAGCCTTTCCTCGTCCCAGTATTCTCCGAGGTTGATGTATTTCTGACACACCCCGGGATAGAGCGGCTCGAAAACGTGGGGCGAGGTGCCGTCGCAGACCGCGCATTTCAGCTCCGGGATGACCACCGCATCCAGCGAATCCGGGTCGGAGGAGCAGCAGAAACGCACTATCCTGTACCTGCTCTCAAAATGCTCCGCTATCCTCTTCATACGCGACGACTTGCCCGTTCCGGCTCCGCCCTTGAGAATGTAGGTGAAATAGGAGCTGTCGGCTATTATCCTGCCGAATTCCGTTCTGAAAACGCCTCCGCTGACTGCACCGAGAAAATAGATCTCTGACATAATTATACCCTCCTTTACAGATATTTCATTCTATGCGGGAGGGTATAAGGGGGTTAATATTTCTCGGTCGTTTGTTTTTTACGGGTCAGCTGCTCGTACTTATGCTTTGTGGCAAGCCCGCCCCGGATGTGGCGTTCTCTTTTGTTCAGCTCCAGCAGCTCCCGCACCTGCTTCCACAGTGCGGGGGAGGTCTTTGGCAGTCTTTCTGTCAGATCTTTATGGACAGTTGATTTGCTTATCCCGAAATGCTTTGCCGCAGCCCTTACCGTGGCATTGTTCGCCAGTGCGTATTCTGCCAGCATCACAGCACGTTCTTTCTCTGTCTCTGTCATCTGTCTCAACTCCAATACTAAGGGTCTGTATTAGAGTATATGATATCAGATCGGAGAATATGCTTTATCAAGTATAGGCGTCGATCAGCCTGCGGGTAAGGGTAAACCGGTCAAGGTTCTCGTAGCAGCCCATAACGGCGCAGAGGTAGGTCTTACCGTCCTTTGCGAATGCCGACACGAGGCAGCAGCCCGCAGCGGCGGTGGTGCCGGTCTTGATGCCGATGCAGCCGGGATCGTAAAAGCCGGTCGAGGGGTCAAGGAAGAGGTTAGTGTTCGTCCAGACGTTATATGTTCCGTCGGGGTAGTAATATATTTGCTGATGCGTGCCGACAGCCTCTCTTATCTCCGGCTGTGACATTGCATACTTCACCAGCTTCATCAGATCGTTGAGGGTGGTATAGTGCTGATAGTCGTCCCAGCCCTCGGGGTTGGCGAAGTGGCTGTCATTCATGCCCAGCTCCTCTGCCATGCCGTTCATAAGACCCACAAACAGCTCCACGGCCTCGGTATCGGAAAGGCCGCCGCCGGGAGTGAGCTGTCTTGCGGTGCAGACCGCCACGGTATAGGCCGCGTCGTTGCCCGAGGGCAGCAGCATCGCATAGATCATATCCCTGAGCTTGATCTTGGCGCCGTAGTGGATATAAGCCATAGTTGACTCCGGCTTGACGAGGCCGATCTCCGAGCCGACGGTCAGCTCTGTTTCGGGGGAGAGATATTTCAGCGCCACTGATGCCGTCATCAGCTTGGTGATGCTTGCCAGAGAGATCTGCTCGTCTGCGGCCTTGCTGTACTTCACGCTGCCGTCGTCATCGCAAAGGAGCAGTGCTGCACTGCAGTAGGGGCCGTCGATGACTACCTCCGGGGGCGGAGCCTCGGTAACGGTGGTGGTCTCGGCGGTGGTAGTCACCGTCGTGGTGACGGTCTCGGTCGGCTCGGTAACGGTAGTCCTTGTCGTGACCTCGGACGCCGCAGCGGTGCTGACCGCAGCTGTCCTTGAAACAACGCTTGTTGCCGCAGTGCCGAAAAGCGAGGTCTCGCCCACATCCTGTCCGCAGGAGGCGAGCATCACAAGCCCCGTCAGACAGACCAGCGCGGTTTGTATTAACCTTTTCATGCTTTCTTCTATCATTCCTTTTGTTCTGTTTCTGTAACGCGAAGGACGCCCTTATCCACGGTAAACCGCACATCAAAGCTGCCGTAGCGCATGGAATAGACGCGCTCCGGGTCGTTCTGATAGGAGGGTCTGGGGTCATCCGCCAGCGACTCGAGCAGTGCTGCACGCTTGTCTGCCGGGATGTTCTCCAGCAGCTCCTCCGGGAACACCACCTCTAACCTATAGGAGGCGGGAGCGTCGGCATAGCCGCCGACTGCATCGGCTCTGATATCCGCCGTGGGCAGATAGGGCTTGATGTCGAAGATCGGAGTGCCGTCCAGCAGGTCGCAGCCGGAGACTATCAGCACCTCTCCCCGGTCGGGGGTATGCTCCACCCGAATGAGCTTCACGCAGGAAAGCCCCAGCGGGTTAGGTCTGAAGGGTGAACGGCTGGCAAAAACGCCTACACGGCGGTTGCCGCCGAGTCTGGGCGGCCGGACGGTCGGAGACCATTCCTCGCGGTGAGCCTCGGAGAAATCGAATATCAGCCAAAGGTGGGAAAAGCCCTCGATCTCCTTAAGCGCCTCCGGCACACGGAACTCCGGCTCAAAGACGACGGTCCCCTCGGCCGAGGGGGCGCGGCCGCTCTGACGCGGGATGCCGAATTTCTCCTTGAAGTCGGTATGTATCACCGCTATCGGCCGGATGATAAGTTCTTTCATAAAACGCTCTTTTCTTTTAATTAACGGAGCGCCCGTTGGGCGGCACCTTCATTATCCACTGTCAGCCAGGCTGAAGCAGTATTGATATCATTATACATTATTGAAGTCATATTGTCAAATGTCTGACAATACAAACGGGAGGCCTGTTTTCGCTGATTTTTATGCATAATAACGCTCCTGCCGGGAGCCGGGGGCAGCATTTTAGCACTCTCGCCTTGCGAGTGCTAATTTTCATCAGTCTTTCACAAAAGCATAACACAAAAGACATATTAGAGGATTATCATATAATCAGAAACAGAAAAGGAGCTGAATCCAATGGAAAGCTGAAGCAGTGCAGCAGAGCAAAGTGAATACACTGATAAAAAAAGACAATAATAGATACAGTCCCGCAAAGAGACGTGTGAACTTGAAAAGGAGGAACCATTTATGTATGCTATGACACCGTTCGGAAAGAGAGATTATGACCTGTTCGATATGTTCGATGACTTCGGACGCGGATTCTTTGCACCCGCTGAAAACAGCAGACACATTCGTACCGACATCCGTGACGAGGGCGACAGATTTGTTCTTGAGGCAGAGCTGCCGGGCTTTAAAAAGGAGGATATCAACATCGACTTGACCGATGAGATGCTGACCCTTTCCGCCGAGCACAAGACCGAAACGGACGAGAAGGACAAGGAGGGCAGATATATCCGCCGCGAGCGCAGCTACGGCTCATACAAGAGGAGCTTTGACCTCTCGGGCATTGATGCCTCGGCTGTTACTGCCGAATACAAAAACGGCATTCTGACACTTGATCTGCCGAAGAAACAGAACGAACCGCCAAAGACAAGAAGGCTGGAAATAAAGGCTGCGGAGTAAGGCCGCTGAAGCCGAATGAACGAATAATATAGAATAAAGTACAGGCAAGGTATTGCCTTTGACGATACCTTGTCTGTACTTTTTATTTTTGCGGGCGTTATAAAGCGGTTTTCATGCTCCCGCCCTATTGTTAAAATGCACATAACCGTCTGCGATGTGTCCTTTATTTTAATTCTAAATGTAGAAATTTTAAAAAATGCCCGATATCGGTATAATTTGGGGGACAATTTGCTGGACAACGTGTGGTAAAATATGTTATATTATTATTAGTGCAACCGCTCCTGCTCTTGCGGGAACGGAATCAATATGGAAAGAAGGATATATTATGAACAAAGAAAACAAGTCATTGAACATTGCTCTGCGTGTCTGCATAATACTGACATGGCTCATGAGCAACGTAAGCATCATCGCAATGATGACAGGGCTGAAGAACATCAAGACAGAGGGTCTTGACAAGGATAATGTCACCGACCGTATCCTTGAGGTGCTGGGCGACTTCGGCAGCAACACCGTTTTCTACTATGTCACCCTCGGCATGGTGGGTGCCTGCCTCCTGCTTGCGATACTGACAAGATACAAGACAAGTATCGTATCGTTCGTTGCAAAGATCGTGTTCCTTGCCTTTACCCTTATCACGATGATAGGCGGCCTTACCTATGTAGGCGCACTGGGCTCGTGCGGCGGACTTGCTAACCTTACTGTCAACGGCACAAGCGCCGAGGCTATCCAGACAGCACTCACCAACGCCAACTTCAGCGGCGATGCTGCAAAGGTAGCTGAAACTCTGGTAAACAAGGACGAAGCCGGTGCTGCTCTGGCCGGATATTTCCTGCCGATACTCGTTCTTTTCGTTCTGATGATAACATCTATCCACTGCCTCGTTAAGAGAAACGATCCCAACAACAAGGGCGATCAAGGCGGCCAGGAAGGTGCATATAACGGTTAAGACCGTAAATCGGAGGTAAGGCAATGTCTTATATTATGCAAACACAGAACCTCACCAAAACCTACGGCAAAAAGGACGCCTGCAAGGATATCAACATCAACATCCGCGAGGGCGAGATCTACGGCTTAATAGGGCGCAACGGTGCAGGAAAAACTACTATCATGCGAGTTATAAGCGGCCTGTCCAACCCCACCAGCGGGACCTATTCCCTCTTTGGCAAGACAGGCAGCGAAATGAAAAAGATGATGAACAAGGTCGGCGTTCTTATCGAGCATCCCGGTCTCTATCCCAAGCGCTCCGCAAGGGACAATCTCAAGATCAAGTGCATCGCCATGAACATCGACTACAAGAAGAACAACTATATCGACGGGCTGCTGAAGATCGTGGGACTCGAAGACGTGCCCGACAAGAAAAAGGCAGGAGAGTTTTCACTGGGAATGCGTCAGCGCCTCGGCATCGCTCTGGCGCTGGTCGGCGAGCCCTCGATGATAATTCTTGACGAGCCTATCAACGGCCTCGACCCCCAGGGCATCGTTGAGGTGCGTCACACCCTTGAGCAGCTCAGAAAAGAAAAGGGCATAACCATAATGATCTCGAGCCATATCCTCGAGGAGCTTTCAAAGCTGGCCGATTCCTACGGGATCATACACGAGGGCAGGCTTATCGAGCAGTTCACTCAGGAGGAGCTTCTGGCACGCTGCGGACAGTTCGTTTCGATCAAGACCCCCGACACCGGCAGCGCACTGAAGGCGCTCTCGGGCATTGGGATAACTCAGGCCTCGGTCGATAACAACGGCGTTATCAGAGTCAATGAAAGGCTTGACGACAGCGACAAGATGATCGTTGCAATGGTAAAGGCAGGCGTTCCCGTAAAGGAAGTCTTTGTCAACAACATCTCGCTTGAGGATTACTACCTTGAGCTTACAGGGGGTGTGCAAAATGGGTAGTATAATCAGAATGGACATCTACAGGCTGCTGACCTCTCTTTCCTTCAAGATATGTCTCGGAGCTGTGTTCCTTTTCAATCTTGCCGGCGCCCCTGTAAGCAAGCTGATCTTCAATATCAGCAAAATGATACTCGAGAATTCTGACAGTGAGGAATCAAAGCAGTCTCTGGCAGAGATGGGCGAGTGGGTGACCGAATTCCATTTCGGGAACCTGATCGCAGAGCATCTCGGTATGTTCTGCACAGTGCTGCTCCTGCTGTGCATCGTGTATTTCTGCTATGCGGATATCCAGCACGGCTATATCAAGAATATTGCCGGCCAGCTGCCCAGCAGAGGCCACACTGTAGTATCCAAGTTCGCAGTTATCCAGTTCACGATCCTTGTATTCTATCTCGTATCGGTCATCGGCAATGTTATCGGCCAGTTCATCGTCGGGAGAAGCATAAGGTTCGACCTGTACTATCCGGGCGACCTTGACCTTGAAACAATGACCAGAGGCACAGAGCAGACCTTCTCGATGCTTTACGCCGCAGCCGAGTTCGGCATAAAATTCCTGCTGCTGTCGGGCGTCTGCTCGCTGATACTTCTGCTTACGACCGGTGTCGGCTCGAACGTTGCCGGAACCATCGTGGCTGTTGTGTTCGGCGCAGGGTTTACCGGACTTCTCTACACCGGCATCTCTGCCGGCATAAACAAGCTGCTCAAGCCGGAAAAGAGTTTTGCCCTCAGCGATTATATGCCGGACAGCCTCTACCGCACCGATCTTTTCAGAGAGGGTGCCGCCCTCAGAGGACTTTTATCCGGCATGATCACGATAATTGTCTTGATGTTCCTGACCACAAGGCTCTATAATAAAAAGGATATCAAGTAATAAAAAAGCCGTCCGCGCTGCAGCGGGCGGCATTTTTTTATCCCGGGGGCTGTATCAGCAGTTGCCGGTATAGACAAACCTTAGCCGGCGGCGGGCGAGGCCTGCCAGACGGTAGATAAGCTTTACATCCGTAGGCGGTCTGTCGGTCATCTTAAAGCGCGGGAAGAACCGCGAGATATGCAGCGGGATATCCGCTCCGATGACATTCCCGTTTCCGTCCGTCAGAGAGGCTATCCATTCTGTCATGCGGATAAGCTCCTCCTCGCTGTCGTTCATCCCGGGAACGATAAGGGTGGTAAGCTCAACGTGACAGCCCTGCACCGCCCGGGCGATGAACCGCTTCACCGTTTCAAGCTCGCCCCCGAGGGTGCGGCGGTAGCAGTCCCCGTCAAAGCTTTTAAGGTCGATATTCATAGCATCGGTATAGGGCAGCAGCTCCTCCAGCACCCACAGCTCCGCCGAGCCGTTGGTGACGATGACGTTCATCAGCCCCGCCTCGCGCACAAGCCTTGCTGCGTCCCGGATATACTCAAAGCCGATAAGCGGCTCGTTATAGGTGAAGGCCGCACCGATGTTCCCACGCGGCCTGCAGGCCAAAGCCAGCTCTGCCAGCTGCTCCGGGGAGAGAGTGTCGCATTCCCCGCGGAAGCGCTCCGCCTCCTGCGACCAGCTGATAGAATGATTCTGGCAGAAGGGGCAGCGCATATCGCAGCCGAAGCTTCCCACGGAAAGTATCATGCTGCCGGGATGAAACCTGTTCAGAGGCTTTTTTTCGATAGGGTCAAGAGCGACGGATGTCACTTTGCCGTAATTCAGCGCTGTGACCTCGCCGCCCCGGCAGACACGTCCGCCGCAGAAGCCGACCTGTCCCTCTGACAGTCTGCATTTTCTGAAGCACACCTCGCAACGAACCATTATCTCACCTGCTTATGTCTGATGACCTCGAACCTGTGAAGGGTGATCCTTTCACCCTTTGAGATGCCGCCCTTCATCATAGCGATAGCTATCTGCTGCTCCACGGTGTCAACGCCCTCAAGATCGGGCAGCAGCAGTCCCCGCCTCCGGCCGCAGGAAACGATGACACCGTAGCGCTTTACATCCAGCTCGTCGGGAGAGGCTATCTCCTCCGGCTCTGAAAGCACATCCACGTTAATTTCCAGCTCCCCCAGTTCATCGGCGGTCACTGCCGGGAACCGGGGGTCTCTTGTTGAGGCGCTGACGGCGTTGGAGATTATCTCCTGCGCCAGATCATCCCTCGTGGGAAGGATAGTTCCGATGCAGCCCCGCAGGCTGCCGTTTTTGTGTATGGACACAAAGGCTCCCGCGCGGGTCTTGCGCAGCTGCTCCGGAGTGTCCTTCGGAACGGATATGATCTTCCCCTCCCGGACGTATGTCTCTATCGTCCTCCTTGCAAGGCTGACATAAGCGTCCTCCGCCGGCAGGAAGGTGCAGATGCCGTAGCCCACGCCGGTAACGTCTTCGTGGGAAAGCTGCTCGGCCTTGATGTTCATCCCGTCCAGCGCTCCCGACATAATGACAAAGGAGCGGTGTCCGCACTCGGCGGCCTCGCGGCAGAACCCCTCGTCGAAATCGAGCAGCTCCTCAAAGGCTCCCCGGGAGCAGACATCCATTATCCTGCGGTCGTATTCCGGCCCCTCGGGAGCAAAGCCGTAGGGCCCGTAGTCCTGCAGCTTGTGAGAGAGGTCTCCGCTGGCGACGAAAACACAGCGGCGGGATGTTTCTGCGGCGGCCTGCTGTATCACCTTTCCGAGAGCATAGTGAGCTTTAAGCGGCAGCCCCGACAGTCCCAGCCGGACTATCCTGCCGCCGGTGTATCTCTTTCTGATGAAGTACAGCGGCACCATAGTTCCGTGGTCGAGGGCAGGGTCAAGCTCGCCCATAGTCCCGGCGGGGATACCCTCCCGGCGGCACAGCTCCTCTATCCTGCCTACCAGCTCCGTATCGTATTCCTCCTCAAAGCGGACACTGGGGGCGCCGAAGTCCGCAAAGGAGCCCTTTGCCCGCCTGCCCGGAGAGATGTGGAACCAGTCCCGGTACATCACCGCATGGGGGCTGGATATTATGACCGTCTCCGGGCGAAGCTCCGATATCAGCTCCGCTGTGCGCTCGTAGGCCGCTATGGTCGCGGCCACCTGCCGCTCCCGCCCGCGACCGATCTCTGACACTATAAGCGGCGGATGCGGCACCATAAATGCAGCAATAACAGACATTCCGATCCCTCCTGTGCGTTTTATCCGCGGGCTGCCAGCTCCTTGATGACCTCGCCCGCTATAATAAGTCCCATTACCGACGGCACAAAGGCGTTGGATGCGGGGACGCTCCTGCCGGCGTGGGTCTGCTCCTCCGCATTGGCAGAAATGGGCGGCTCCTCCGAATAGACCACCTTCAGCCGCTTTACTCCCCGCTTTTTAAGCTCCCGCCGCATTACCCTTGCCAGCGGGCAGACCGATGTGGAGTAGATATCCGCCGTTTTCAGAGCCGTGGGGTCAAGCTTGTTTCCGGCCCCCATTGCAGAGATCACCGGCACTCCCGCCGCCTGTGCCCGCAGCACGATCTCGATCTTCCCGGTGATGTTGTCGATAGCGTCGATGACGTAATCATAGCGGCCGAAATCAAAGTCCTCCGCCGTCTCCGGCAGGAAAAGGCACTGCCTTGCAGTGACCTCCGTCTCCGGGGAGATATCCCTTATGCGCTCCCGCATGACCTCCACCTTCGGTCTGCCGACTGTGGAATGCAGGGCGATTATCTGACGGTTCAGATTGGATTCGGCCACGGTGTCGCTGTCGATAAGCTCCAGCCTGCCGATGCCGCTGCGGGCGAGGGCCTCTGCTGCAAAGCCGCCCACTCCGCCGATGCCGAAAACAGCCACCCGGCTGCTCCAAAGCCGCTCCATTCCCTCTCTGCCAAAGAAAAGCTCCGTCCGTGAAAAGCTGCCTGTCATGTCACACGCTCCTGTTCCTTGCCTCAAGATCAACTACCTCCGAGCCGTCGGCAACTGTGCCGTAAACGCTTTTTCCCTCGTCGTAGTCATCGAGAAAATGATGATGCTCGCCGTCCTTGCGGTAGGAGATGATAGTCCGCAGGTTAACATTCTCAACGCTTCGGAAGATGTTCATATCCACGGCGGGGGTCTTTTTCCTAAGCTCCGCCAGCAGCATTTTTACCTCCTGCCGCTTTGAGTCACCGATGCCGTCGCCGCTGTGGGTGTATTCATCCGTGAAGCGGCAGGCGCACTGGATAAATTCCAGCCCGTTGTGCTTCGACCAGCCGATCACATCCGCCTCGCGGACAAGATAAAGCGGCCGGATAAGCTCCATTCCCTCAAAATGCTCGCTGTGGAGCTTCGGCATCATGGTCTGCACCTGTGAGCCGTAAAGCATACCCATAAGCACCGTTTCGATAACGTCGTCAAAGTGGTGGCCGAGGGCTATCTTGTTGCAGCCCATATCCTTTGCGGTCTTGTACAGCCAGCCCCTCCGCATCCGGGCGCAGAGATAGCAGGGGTTCTGTTCGATGTTGACAACAGCGCCGAAGATCTGCGTGTCAAATATCCTTATCGGTATCTCAAGGCGGGCAGCGTTATCTATGATCTTTTGCCGGTTGGCGGGGTTATAACCGGGATCCATTACGAGGAATACCACCTCAAAGGGAAATTTGGAGTAGCGCTGCAAACGCTTCATGCACATAGCCATAAGCATGGAGTCCTTGCCGCCGGAGATGCAGACAGCTATCCTGTCCCCCTCTTGGATTAGCTGATAGTCCTTTACCCCCTTGAGGAATTTTGACCATATGGTTTTTCTGTAGGTTTTGCTGACGAGGCTAAGCTCAAAGCTGTTTGGGATCTCCAATCGGAACACACCTTTCATATTTTTTCATAGCTCTAAACAACTGTCAGCCCCGGGTCAACCAAAGCTGAAGGCAACTGCATTACACCGTCCGCAGGACTGAATATATTATACTATTTCCCTATGAAAAAGTCAACCGCCGCAGAAAACACGAGCCCTATGTGTATTTCTTCAAGCGATACATATCGGGCTTTTGGCAATAACTTCCGAAATACTATTGCAATAGTCAAATCATTATGTTATAATATTATATAATCTATCCGGATCTCAATGTATATTGCTGCAAATGACAAGTCAGTGTGCATTGAAACTGTCATTTGCAGCAATACACGACCGAATCGGGATCATAGCATAACTATTTGCCAAATCTGTATGAAAGGCGGCTGACTGGTATGAACAGAATGAAGGAACTTGCCCTTATCGTGGCGGGTATCGACGAGGAATATCAGAACAGCGTCATCGACGGGATAATCGCCTGCGCCAAGGAACAGGGTGCCGGGATCTCCTGCTTTTCCGCCTTCGGCGGTGTTATCTCCGGCAGAAGCTATGACATCGGGGAATACAACATCTATGAGCTGGTGAACTATGACCGCTTTGACGGAGTTCTGCTGATGATAAACACTATCTCCGACTCGGCGCAGAAGCAGAAGATAGTTACCCGTGTAAGAAGCTCCGGGCTGCCGGTGGTGGTCTTTGACTGTGCGGACTATCCCGATTTCTATAACATCACTATCGACAACACAGCTGCTATGGAGGAGCTGGTGCGTCATGTCATCAGAGAACACGGTGCAAGGCGGCTGGAATACATCTCCGGCCCCGCCTCCAATCCCGAGGCTCAGGCGCGGCTGACCGCCTTTAGGAGAGTCTGCCTTGAAAACAACATCAAGCTGTCGGAAAACAGCATCCACTACGGGAACTTCCGCTCGATCGACGGCCGCCACGCTGCGGAGGAGATCATCAGCCGATGCCCCACGCTGCCGGACGCTGTGATCTGTGCCAACGATGCTATGGCTCTGACGGCTATTGCCGAATTTTCAAGGCACGGCATTAGGATCCCGGAGGATATGATCGTCACCGGCTTTGACAACACCTATTACGCCCGGCATCACTATCCCTCTCTTTCCACTGTGGAGAGACCCCTTAACCGGGCAGGCTATCTTGCCTGCGAGACACTGATGAAGCTTATCCGCGGCGAGGCCTGTGACAGGGTGCAGAAGCTGGACTCAAAGCCCGTCTTTGCCGAAAGCTGTCGCTGCCGCTGCCCGGAGGACACGGATATCCCCGCCTATAAGACCGGCACCTATGAGCTTATCGACCGCAGCCGCGAGGATATAAATATGCTCAACAGGATGAACTGTCAGCTGGCAGAGGCCGAGACCGAGGAGGAATGCATGAGCGTTATCTCCGGCTTTCTCGGGAATATGAACTGTGAGCGCTGCTGCATATGCCTCTGCGAGGGGTGGGACAAGGACTGGGAGAGCAGCTCGCTTTCTGCCGGCTATTCCAAGAAAATGTACGCCCCGCTTATTTGGGATCAAGGGGCGGTGCGGTATTTCGGCAGCTTTGACTCCGGCCGGATGAACCCTGTCCCCCACGACAGACCCGGCAGCATCAGCTATTTCCTGCCGCTGCATTACCGCGACCACTGTCAGGGATATTTCGTTGCCACCAACGGCGACTTCCCCGCAAAGAGTATGCTCTGCCACTCGATACTGATGCTTATATCCAGCTCGCTGGAAAACGTGCGAAAGCTTATAAGCCTTAGCTCGGCGGTCAAGGAGCTTGACAGGCTTTATGTCATTGATCCCCTTTGCAGCATCTACAACCGCAACGGCTTTATCCGTGCGGCAGATGCAAAATACCGTGAATGCCGCCGCAGCGGCGAGACACTGCTGATCTCGTTCATTGACATGGACGGACTGAAATACATCAACGATGAATTCGGCCACAACGAGGGCGACCTTGCGCTGCAGCAGCTTTCGGCTGTTCTTGTGGATTGCTGCCGCGAGGGCTGGATCTGTGCCCGCTTCGGCGGCGACGAATTTATCCTGCTGGGCCCCGGCGGCAGCGAAAGGGATGCAGAGGAGTTGGAGGCGGTCTTCCGCACACGCCTCGACCAAATAAACAAGCTGCTCAAAAAACCCTATGATATCTCTGCCAGCATCGGCACTGTCTGCCGGCAGATCACCGACAGCGACACCATGTTCAGCCTTATCACCAAGGCTGACGAGCTGATGTACGAGAAAAAGAAGCGCAACCCCTCGCGCTACATCCGACGGTAGCTATCTTAAGGCAACACCGCACGACCCCTGTGCATCAGATGCGCCGTCCAGCTTTCCGTCAGATTGCCTAAATTCGACGCAGGCTTGCTGACGCAAGTCAAGGAGAATTTGGGTAATATGACGGAAAGCTGGCAAGCAGATGATGTGCA
>JAFSSS010000080.1 GCA_017450925.1 Ruminococcus sp.
GATACCTTGATTATTATTTCTTATTTATTCTTTCTTCTTTTTTCTTTTAGCAGGCGCTGCACTAAGTAACGCAAAGACACTTCTGCCGTGATACAGCAGAAGTGTCGGAATAAAAACTTCTTTATTGCGCCTGCGCTAAGGGCGCACTTTTTTATCAAATATCAATACTGCAGATCAGGCAGTCACGGCTTCGACGACTTGAATATCACGCCTACGACCTGCGGGCCGGCGTTAATAGCTATCGCGGCGCCGATCTGGAAAGAGTCTGCCGGAGGATAGCCAAGCTTTTTGGTCATAGCCTCTGCCAGCTCGTCACGCACCCTCTCGTCCTTGCCGTAAACTATGCAGTAGGGAGTCTGCGGGATGATCTCGTCACAGGTAAGGTCAAGTATCTTCGGGATAACTGCCTTGTCGCCGCGCACCTTGGTGTGGGTCTTGATCTGATGATCGTGGATGCGCATTACAGGCCTAAGCCCCATTACCTCGCCGACAAATGCCGCCGCCGACGGGATACGCCCCGACTTGCGGGCATATTTCAGCGTGTACATTGCAAAATAGATAACGCAGTTCTTTACCCAATCCTGGATATAAGCGGCTATCTCGTCCGCGGGAATGCCCTTTTTGATCTTCTCCGCAGCCTGCATCAGCGGCCAGCCGTAGGTGCCGGTATAGCCCTCGCTGTCAATATTGTAGATGTTGAATTTACCCTTTGCCTCGGGACAGCTCTCAAAGAAGTTGTCAGCAGCCATGCAGGCGTTGTTGTAGGTGGCGCTTCCCTCGCTGTTGATCGTTACGTTGATGATGTCGGAATAGCCCTTGTCGTAGTATTCCTTGAAGATCTCCTCGTAGTCGAAAACAGTGATCTGCGAGGTCGTCGGGATGCCGTTGTAGTCGTCCAGCATCTGATAGAACTTTTCGTTGTCAAAATCCACGCCGCTGGTATAGCTTTTGTCGCCCATAGCTACCTTGAAGGGGATCACTCTGATGTCCAGCTTCTTTTCGTTCTCGGGCGAGATATCCGACGCCGCATCAGTTATCAGCTTTATCTTAGCCATTGCATTTTACTCCTTGATTCTGTATTTTTGTATATCAGCTCACCATACATACCTTGTAAGCCTGCCCTCTCTGCCGAGGTCGGGATAATCCCACTGTCGCAAGACCTCATAGACAGCTATCGCCGCCGAATTGGAAAGATTAAGGCTTCGCAGCTCGCTGCGCATCGGGATGCGCACGCAGCGTTCCCGGTTGGCATAAAGCAGCTCCTCGGGTAGTCCCTTGTCCTCTCTGCCGAAGATAAGATACACATCCCTGTCCCCGGGATACCACACCTCACTGTGGACATTCAAGCCCTTGGTGGTGAAGTAATAGAACTCACCTTCGTTTGCTGCTGCAAAGCTGTCCCAATTTTCGTACTCGTATATATCAAGCTTATCCCAGTAATCCAGTCCCGCCCGCTTTAAATGCCTGTCAGAGATCACGAAGCCATAGGGCTTTATCAGATGCAGCGCAGCCCCGGTAACGGCGCAGGTGCGTGAGATATTGCCGGTGTTTTGCGGTATCTGCGGCTCAAGCAGGACTATGTTCAGACTGTGCATTTTGCTTTGGCCTCACAAATTGGTGTAGTCATTAAGCTCCCGGTCAGACCTTAGCCTGTGGAGCAGCGGCTCGAACATTATGCCTTCAGTCCAGGGAGTTCCGTAGCTGTAGGTGGTCTTTACCGCCGACTGGGTAAAGGCTGCCGCCCGGTTCATAGCGATCGGCAGGCTGTCCCCGCCCAGCAGGCCGCCTATAAGAATGCTGGTAAACATATCTCCGCTGCCGGAATAGCTTATCGGCACATACTCGCCGCTGACTTTCCAGAAACTGTTCCTCTCCCTGTCATAGCCGATGCTGCATATTCCGCAGCCGGCCACAGGCACGCTTGTGATGACCACGATCCTCGGGCCCTGCTGCGAGAGCCTTACAAGCCACGAACGCATCACGGAATGATCCACCGGTCCCTCCGGGAACCTCTCCCCCAGCAGGATAGCAGCCTCGGTAAGGTTCGGAGTGATTATATCTGCCACCGCCGCAAGCTCGCTCATTCTCCGGCAAAGCTCGGGAGTATAGGTCTTATAGTTCTCGCCGTTGTCACCCATTACCGGGTCAACGACCTTCAGCGCACTCGGATAGCTTGAGAAAAACTCAAGGCAGTGATCTATCTGCTCCGTCGAGGCCAAAAAGCCGCTGTAGATGCAGTCAAATTCAGTGCCCATGCGCTTATAGTTCTCCAGCGCCGCAGGGATGAAATCGGTCAGATCCCGCATGACGAATTCGCCGTAGCCGGTATGCGCCGAAAGCACAGCCGTCGGCACCGGGCAGACCTGCACGCCCATAGTGGAAAGCACAGGGATAATTACAGTCAGCGAGCATCGTCCCACACCTGAAATATCGTGTATAGCCGCAACTCTTTTAGGTCCGGTCACTGCCTCTCATTCCTTCCGCGCATAAACTATTCTATATTATACCATATTTCCCGGGACTTTTCAATGTAGCCATTCCCAAAAAGTTACAATGCATTCTTATAAAATTCAATGCATTTTGCACAATTTCCATTTATACAACCTCCCCTTTTTTAGCTTTGCCCTCCGCCGGACCTGCATTGTGCAGCGACGCTCCGCATATACTGTCTTATGGTCTTGATATCAAGGAGGTATGTATATGCTTGATCTGCTGCTGACACTGTTATCCCAAAATTTCCTGTTCTTCGCCCTGCACTTTGAAAGCGCAGCCGTATTCCCGCGGCCGCTTTCAGCCAAGGAGGAGCGAGCCTGCTTTGAGCGGCTGAACGCCGGCGACAGATCAGCCCGGGACGAACTGGTGGAGCATAATCTCCGGCTGGTGGCGCACATCGTCAAGAAGTATTACGCTATCGACCACGACCGCGACGACTTGATCTCCATAGGCACCGTCGGCCTTATCAAAGCCGTCGGGACCTTCGACAGCACCAAGGGCAGCCGCTTTGCCACATATGCATCGAGGTGTATTGAAAATGAGATCCTCATGCACTTCCGCACCCTCAAAAAGACGGCGTCAGAGCTTCACTTCGATGAGCCGGTGGAAACAGACAAGAACGGCAATGCACTTACTCTCACCGATCTTATCTCTGACGGCGGCTGCATTGACGAGGTCGTGGAGCTGAATGTTGACCAGAGCCGGCTTTATGCCCTTGTGGAAACGATGCTTTCCGACCGCGAGCGCGAAATAATGATCCTGCGCTACGGCCTTTACGGCAAGCGTCCGCTGACACAGCGCGAGGTGGCCTCCCGGCTGGGGATATCCCGGTCATACGTTTCCCGCATAGAAAAAGCCGCCCTTGAAAAGCTCAGAGAGAGCTTTTAGCAAGTCCGGCGGGGGCAAGCACGTCGGGGGCAAGCCCCCGTCCTGCAACAGACAAAAAAGGGCGCCCTCTGCGTGGGAGGAACGCCCTTTCATCATTTGTTCAGTTCTTCACATAGTTTTTCATTTGCTGCGGGAGCATTCAGTTTGTTTCTTCCGGCTTTGAACTGTCGTCGAAGTCAGCTTTTATCGCGGGCGGCATACCGTTTTCAAGAAGTTCAAGCACCGAGGTGTCCTCAACGTTATAATATCTTCCGTTCACATAGATGTTTGCGCCCTCAATATCCGAAGTGCGGATGATGACCGGCTCCTTCTTCTCTGTGTCGATCCAGTCGTATTTCACGAACTTGTCCAGCTTTTCGGGAGAGATAAGCTTTTTGGCATTAAATTTGACCGGCTGGAAATTCCCTGCAAGGAAGCTCTCGTACCACTCGAACACCTCCGGCATATTGCTGCGCTCGGTGATGGTGCCTTTAACATACCTGCCGGCTCCGAGGATACATCTCTCGCAGCCCATTTCGTTCGCTATCATTTCTATATCTGCTTCATCATAAGAATAGCCCGAACCCTGTTTCAGATTCCACGCCGTTTCGTTATCGGGATAATCTCCGGGGTTGAAACTGGTAGCACCGTCATTACAGAACCAGACCTCGATCAAACCGCCCTCTGCGGGCTGCCATGCCACAAAGTCGGGATCATTTCCCAAGGCATATTCGATGAACAGCTTGCCCGTGAACTCCACGTTCTCGGTGTTGTACTGCTCCATTCTCCAGATCGTGTCAGCGTACTGGTAACGGTTGTCAAGGTCAAGCACAAGAAGCTGTCCGGGAGGCAGCATAGCCCAGTTCTGATTGACAGGATATTCGCCATTGAGATAGTCGTTCTGCATACGGTTGAAAATGTCGTAAAACGCCTTGGCGCGGGAGCAGTTATCAAAATCAATGCTGCTCTCCTGCTTATTTTCGGTCTCCGGCAGCTTGGGCAGCTTGCCGAACTCGGTGCGCTCGTCGGTGAAGGTGCTGAACTGTCCCACTGCGCCGCTTGTGCTGCGGTACTGGACGAAATCCACCTTATACTGCGCATTGATGCGGTAGAACACCTCGCCGCTCGCGGGGAGCGCTCCGATGTCTGCCGTGGCTTCGCTGAAATGCTGAATAGTCTCTTTATAAGTGAACTTTTCGGGATCAAGGCTCCGGGCAAGCATATTCTTCACGCTTTTATCCGGGGCGGAAAGATCGGCTGTGTGCGCCCCTGTTGCGACCTGGTTCAAATAGCCGTCCTCGACGCGGGCAGCGATATTAGCGGTTATCAGCTTGTAGATGTTCTTTGCGGCTTCGTCGGCTTCCGACTGAGACTGCCCTGCCGCCGCCGTGATGCTCTCTGCTCCCGATACGTCAGACTTTGCTCCGCTCCTGTTGAGCGAAACTGCCAGCGCTCCGCCGCCCACAGCCAGCACCAGTGCTGCCGCCACCAGTCCCGATGTTCCTCTTTTCAGCTTAACTTCCCTTCTGCTGTCCGAAATATTGGACTTGTTATCATCCGTTCTGTTTGTACTTTTCATAGTGATACCTCCGTTCAGTTCATCGGGAGGAATAAGCTTCATCATTTCATTTATATTTCTCATAAAAGTATCCCTCCTTTTAGAAGTGCCTTCCGCAGCCTTCGCTTGCCCTTTGAGAGGATGTATTCCACACGCCTCTCCTTGAGCCCCTGTTCACTCGCTATGACTGCCACAGGCTTTTCGTAGTAGTACCGGCTGATGAATATTTCCCTGTCGGGAGAGGGCATGGAGCTTACACATTCTTTGATTATATCCTCGTTGATCTTAGCGGACTCGTCGCTGTCGAAATCCACGTCGATGCCCAGATCGGCCTCGTTCTCGGGAAGAGGCTCATACTGCCTGAGGCTTTTCAGCTTGTTGAGAGCACAGCTCCGCGCCGCCATTGCGATATAACCTTTGAGGCTTGCCCGGGAGAGATCAATGTCCTCCCTTGCCCGCCATACTTTATAGAAGGTATCGCTCACAGCCTCGCGCCTGTCCTCGTTGTCGGAGAGAATGCCCGCAGCTATGGAATACACAAGCCCCGAATATGCTGACATTACCCGCTTCAAGCCCTCGTCGCCGTCGGATCTCAGCAGCTCCAGCATATCTCTATCGGTCATATTCATCACCACCGGAAATTGAAAGTACTTTCACAGGACGGTTTGTTTTCCGTCTCACTAACTAATACCGATACGCAAGAGGAAAACATCATAACAAAGTGTTAACATTTTGTAAACAAAAGATCAACAGCAAAAAGGCACCCGCCGTGACGGATGCCTTTATGGTCGGATTTATGCGGTTAAACCGAGGAATGAGACTTTACATACTCAACAACGGAGTCAACAGTGGTGAATGCCATAGATACGCAGGTATCGGCGCAGCCGTAGTAGATAGCTATGCGGCCTGTATCGGCATCGACCAGTGTAGCGCAGGGGAAGGTAACGTTCTGAACGTCGCCCACGCACTCGTAGATCTCCTGCGGGCTCAACAGATATTCAGCGCAGCGGTACTTGACCTTCCAGGGCTGATCCTTATCAAGGATGCAGGCCGAGAAGCTATATACAAAGCCGTTGCAGCTTTCGAGAACGCCGTGATAGAAGCAGAGCCAGCCCTCGGAGGTCTCTATCGGGATAGGACCTGCGCCGATCTTCTTGGACTCCCACGCCTTGAGGGGTCCCATAACGTGTCTGTGCTCGCCCCAATACTTCATATCGAGAGACTGGGAGATATACATATCGCCGAACGGGGTGTGGCCGCTGTCGGAGGGACGGGAGAACATCACATACTTGCCGTCGATCTTTCTCGGGAACAGAACTCCGTTTCTGTTGAAGGGCAGGAATGCATTCTCGCACTGATAGAAGGTCTTGAAATCAAAGGTATAGCCAACGCCGATAGTGGGCTTCCAGCCGTAAGCGTTGCACCAGGTCACCCAATATCTGTCCTCGATCCAGCAAACGCGGGGATCGTAGCCGTAGCCCCACTGATTGACCTCTTCGGTGGATTTTTCAGCCTGCTCGAAAACAATGCGGTCGGGGTTGATGTTCCAGTGGATGCCGTCATCAGAGAAGCCGGCGTGCAGCTCCATGTTTCTTACCTTATCGTCAACACGGAAAACGCCTGCGAACTTGCCGTTGAAGGTAACCACGGCGCTGTTGAAAATGGAATTCGAGGTGGGCAGCAGGTTTCTGGGGATAATGGGGTTTGCGTTATATCTCCAGATAACGTCATTGCAGCCCGCGGGCTTGTCCTGCCAGGGAATGTTGGGAATTGACTGACCGTTGATGATCTCTACGCTCATAAGTGATTCCGCCTTTCATTATTATAATATTTCCTTATTATCAGCCGGCGGGATACGCCCTGCACCGGCCTCTAATATATTAAAACACATTTTCAAAAATTTTGCAAGCCCCCCGATTTTTCAGAAAACGATTAAGAATGGATTGTAAACGTATTCTTTTTGAAGTTCATATTTATTTTACAAATGCAGGACTTTCTGCTTAACAAATTATACGATTCGGTTTTGTATTGTGCATTGAATTAACCTGTGGTTTACAATAATACATTTAAAACATATACAGTTTAACTACAGCAGACAGATTCTTTTTGGCAAATGTAACAAAAGTGAGAAAAACACTTGATTTTTACTTGAAGATGTGCTATCATGATTTTTTAGCAGATAAGCACCGGCAGTGTTTGATCAGATGCACCCCCGGCGGCAATATGTGCTGTGATTCATTACAGTATATCGGAAGATCATAATGCATCGTTCAGAAGTGTGAGAATTCAACGAGAATTCTTGAGCATATTTGTGTGAAATGCCGAAATGTTGTGAGATGTCAATAAATATCTTGCATTTTCGTGACGAATGTGTTATAATTTATCCGTAAGATTTCTATATCTGCTAAGATTATAAAATTGGGAGGAAACTAACATGAAACTTATCAAGAAAGTAAGTGCTGCTGTAGTATCTGCTGCTCTTGCTGCAACAATGGCTTTCTCTGTATCTGCAGAGACAACTACTGACGATGTAATCACTGCTGCTCAGGACAACGGCGTACAGGCTCACAACGTAAAGCAGCTGGAGAACTTCATCTTCGCTAACGCTGAAGAGTTCAACGATGCACAGCGCGAGGAAATGGTCAAGGCTATCGAGGAGTGCGGCAAGATCGTTGCTACCTACACCGACAAGACTCTTGCTGATCTTACCGAGGATGAGAGAGGCCAGATTCTTCACGACATGAGTGAGGCTGACAAGAAGACTATCCTTGACAAGATGGTTGCTATGGGCGAAAAGGTAAACGTTGAAGTTACCTATAAGAAGAGCGATTCCAACTTCGGTTACGATGTTTTCGCTACCATGAAGAAGACCGACAGCAAGGGCAACGAGAGCAAGGGCGGTACAACTAAGGTTGACACTCTGCCTAACACCGGTGACGTTAACAGCGTTAACTCTGCTGCTGCTGTAATGGCTGCTATGGCTATCATGCTTGCTGGTGCTGGCATCGTAGTTGTTGCTAAGAAGAACAAGGAAAACTAATTTCGGAGTTTTAAAATGAGTGAGAGAAATTCTGCTAAAGCAGAACACGCTCATCACCGTAAACATTCTTCGTCGAATAAGGTGCTGAGAACAGTTACATTTGTTCTCACACCTTTTTTGATGTTATTATTTGTTTTAGGTGTATTTCTGCTTGTTCTGCTCAAGCCTTACAATGACGCAAAGCCTTACATCAAGCTGGTATTCAGCAACGAGGTAACAAGGACTAACGGCGACTCTCAAGTCAACCTCTACCGCCCCGACGATCTGGAGCTGAATGTCAAGGAGATCGAGATCGAAAAGGACGAAGTAAAGGAGAGCCACACGATCGTATATCCTTATTACGGCGATCTGTATGCTACACTCAACATTGAGAACGCGGGCATGAAGGATCTTCCCGTCTATTGCGGCTGTGCCGATGACCTGCTTGAAAAGGGAGTCGGCTGGTTCAACGGCTCCAACTACATCGGCAAAGTCGGCAACGTAGTTTTAGCTGCCCATAACCACACCTATTTCTATCTGCTGCCGCAGGTCAAGGAGGGCGACATCGTTACCCTTGAGACCAGCTATGTCAAGATGACCTATATCGTCAAGGAGAAGGTCATTTATCACAAGAGCGACTTGACCTATGTTATGCCTATGGACGGTACCGACAGGCTGACGATGTTCACCTGCTGGAACAACGGAATGCTGGGCATGAGTGATGAGCGTCTCGGCGTGATCTGCGACCTTGTTTCACGGGAGTGGAAGGAAGTTGAGGTGCCCAAGGAATGAAAAGACTTTATCATTTCGTGCCGATGCTTGTGCTTTCGCTTTTTGCGGTGATCTTTCTGATACTTGCCGAGGCCTGTATTTTCGTGGATAACGTTTTTCTTGACTCTGACATCTATATGCAGGCAATGAACGAGAAGAACGTTACAGATTCAATGTATGATGAGCTGTGTACCTACTTTGATTCTCTCTCCCATGCGACGGGAATACCCACCGAGGTGTTCACCGATCCGCTGGACAAGGAGGAGCTTTACACCTCTTCATTCAAGCTTCTGCAGGAGTCCATAAACTATCTGAAGGACAAGAATTCTCCCAAGCCCACGATCAACTACGACTACTCCAAGGTCGAGAAAAGCATAACCGACTATATCTCAAAGCACGCCGAGGAGAATAATATCGAGAAGAACGAGGAGTATCAAAAGCTTGTTGATAACACGGTCAACACTGCCAAAAAGCAGATTGAGAGCCGTTTTGACGTAATGATGCTTTACACCCTGTCCAAGACCTCGGGTGCGGAAAAGCTGCACAATTACTCGTGGCTGTTCGGGATAGGTTCAAACGTATTCATCGGGCTTACGGTCATAATGCTTGTCATCATGGTCATCATCGACCGCCACCACCCGCGGGACTTCCCCTACTGGGGCGGCCTGCTGCTTGCAGTAACCGGATGCTTCTGGCTGGTGCCATCGGTCATACTGAAAAGCACCGATTTCTTCAGCACCTTTGCGATACGCAACGAATACATCTACAACTCGGTCACGGGAATGTTCAATCTTGCTCTTGACAAGATAATGAGAGTACAGATCATTCTTGCAATTATAGGATTTGTGCTTATAATATCAACGCTTGTGATCCACATAGTTTATCTGCACTATCTGAAAACGCAGTACAGGAAAAATCACGGCAACGACTGACATATCAATTATAAACAGGCATCCTGCCAAACAGCGGGATGCCTGTTTTTGTCCTATATACGCGAAAAAGACAGCCTATTGGCTGCCTTCTTGCTTGTGTAAAAATTTTGGAGAGGATGAAACGAGCTAAGGGGATCCTTAGCAGTTTACAATTTCTTGTTCTTTTCTATTGTTCTACATATACTATTATACTCATTGCAGCAATAAATTCAAGAACAACGCAGTTACATTTTACTACAAATCAGTTACACGGACATCAATAATCCACACCGTAGTCCTCTCTGTACTTCTTCATGGCATCGAGATACTCCCTGCCCTCAACGATGCCGTCCTCGATAGCCTTTATGATATCCTTGATCGTGACTATAGAAAAGACCTTGATGCCAAACTCTGCCAGTGCATCCTGCACTGCGGAATTGTCAGAGGTAAGGGACTTCTCCATTCTGTCAACGGTGATGACCATAGCGGTAACATCCACGTCAGCAGCGCTCTTCAGCTTTGGCAGCGACTCTCTAAGCGCCTTGCCGGAGGTCATGACATCGTCGATGAT
This sequence comes from Ruminococcus sp., assembly GCA_017450925.1. Lineage (GTDB taxonomy): Bacteria > Bacillota > Clostridia > Oscillospirales > Ruminococcaceae > FB2012. The sequence continues at coordinate 10,191 of JAFSSS010000080.1, forward strand.
GATGACCTTTTCGCCGTCGGTCAGCTTTTTGCCTACGAACATACCGCCCTCGCCGTGATCCTTGGCCTCCTTGCGGTCAAAGCAGTAGGAGCAGTTGATGCCGTACTTCTGTGACAGTGCCACCACTGCCGACACCGCCAGCGGGATGCCCTTATAGGCAGGCCCGAAGAGCGTCTCTGCAGGGATCTTGTTCTCTGCGATACAGTCAGCATAGAACCCGCCCAGCTTTGCAAGCTGCTCGCCGGTCTTATAGTTGCCGCAGTTGATGAAATAGGGTGCCTTTCGTCCGCTTTTCAGAGTGAAGTCTCCGAAGGTCAGCACTCCGCTTTCTGTCATGAACTTGATGAATTCTTCCTTGTAGGTCATTTTTATCTTCCTTTCTGGTGTATAGGCGGCTATTAGCCGCCTATACAAAACAATTTGCCAATTTACAGAATATCCAGCCTAAGCTCTCCGTCCTCGGCAGTAAGTCCAACGGCATTCACACTGCCCTCGCCCTTGTCGATAAGCAGCTCGGCCACCTTGTCCTCCACCTCGGCGCGGATGTAATGCCTGATATCACGGGCGCCCAGCTTGCCGCCGTGGGTCTTTGAGGCGATAAGAGCCTTTGCCTTGTCATCGTAGGCAAAGGAGATACCGTTCTCAGAAAGCGGCTGCTTCATCTCGTCAAGCATAAGTCCTGCGATCTTGGCGTAATCCTCCTCGGTCAGCGGGTCGAATACCACGATCTCATCCACACGTCCGAGGAACTCAGGACGCAGGAACTCACGCAGCGCCTTTGTGGCTCGCTCCTCCGAGATCTCCGCATCCGACTTGTTGAACCCGACTCCCGATTCTTTGGAGGTCGAGCCGGCGTTTGATGTCATAACGATCACCGTGTTCTCAAAGGAAACGCTCCGACCCTGTGAGTCCCGCAGACGACCCTCGTCAAGGATCTGCAGCATGATGTTCATTACGTCGGGATGCGCCTTCTCTATCTCGTCGAACAGTATCACCGAATAGGGTCTCCTGCGAACCTTCTCCGTAAGCTGCCCAGCCTCGTCAAAGCCCACATATCCCGGAGGCGAGCCGATCAGCTTCGACACCGAATGCTTCTCCATGTACTCCGACATATCTATGCGGATTATAGGCTCGGTAGCATCAAACAGCTCCTCGCCCAGCACCTTTACAAGCTCCGTCTTTCCGACGCCGGTGGGTCCCACAAAGATGAATGATGCCGGTCTCCGACGCTTTGAAAGCTGGACTCTCGTCCGCTTGATAGCCTTAACCACCTTGTCAACTGCCCTGTCCTGTCCGATGATCCGCTTGCTCATAGCCGCCTTGAGGCCTCTGATCTTCTCATACTGCGTCTCAACGATCTTGTTCGCAGGGATGCCCGTCCACATCTCGATAACGGTGGATATATCCGCATCCGTCACTTGAAGATCGGTCACCGCCCTTTCGACCTCCTTGAGGCGGTTTTCCAGACGCATTATCTCGGCCTTTTCCTCTGCCAGCTTTTCGTAGTCCGGCTCGGAGCTGCCCTCGATAGCATCCGCCGCCTCGCGGTGAGCCTTAAGCTCGATGTTAAGGCGGTCATACTCCGCCAGCTCCTTGCTGCCTATGCTCGCCACGGCACAGGCTTCATCCAGCAGGTCTATAGCCTTGTCCGGAAGAAAACGGTCGTTGATGTATCTCTCGGACAGGACTGCACACATCCGCAGACAATGCTCCGAAATGTTCACCCGATGATGTGCTGTATAGTATTTAGCTATACCCTTCAGCACCTCGACCGTGTCCTCAACTGTCGGCTCTCCGACCGTCACCGGCTGAAAGCGCCTCTCCAACGCCGAGTCCTTTTCAATATACTTTCTGTATTCCTTGAAGGTGGTGGCTCCGATGACCTGCACCTCGCCTCTCGAAAGAGCAGGCTTCAAGATGTTTGCCGCGTTCATGGAGCCCTCGCTGTCGCCTGCGCCCACAAGATTGTGTACCTCGTCGATAAACAGGATAACATTTCCCTCGCGCTTGACCTCCTCAACAAGGCCCTTGCAGCGGCTCTCGAACTGTCCGCGGAACTGCGTCCCCGCTACCAAAGCAGTCAGATCAAGCAGATATATCTCCTTGCCCTTTATGCGGAAGGGCACGTCACCCGCAACGATCCTCTGGGCGATGCCCTCGGCAATAGCCGTCTTGCCCACGCCGGGCTCGCCTATCAGACAGGGATTGTTCTTCTGCCGACGGGAGAGTATCTGAACCACCCGGGCGATCTCGGTGTCACGGCCGATGATGTTGTCAAGCTCACCGTTTCTGGCCTTCTCGGTAAGATTTGTGCAGTAGTTGTTTAGGAATTTGAGTTCCTTTTTCTTATCCTTCTTTGCTTCGCGGCTGCGCTTGGTCTGGCCGCCCTCGTCACGTCCGCCCTGCTTTGCAGGCGGCTGGGCATCGGAATTTACGGGAACGCCGCCCAGCCCTCCGAAAAGCTGACTAAGGAAGCCGGGCATAGTGCCGCTGCCCCCCATTTCAAAATCATTCCCGTCATTCAGCTCCATAAGCTGGTCGGTCATATTCTTTATCTCTTCATCAGAGATACCGAGCATTTTTTTGAAATCCTCCGACTGGGTAACTCCCAGCTCACAGGCGCACTGCAGGCACAGTGCCTGATGCTTTTTCTCCTTTGGATTGTTGGGATCAAGCTGCGATATGAACATTACCGCCGGTCTCTTTCCGCATTTTGAACATAAAACCTGTTCCATATATTTCTCCTTTCCCTGTTGTTTTCGCTGTATGGATCATCGGCCTTTACTTATAAAACAGGCCGAAGAATAAACCGAACACCTTGCTGTCCTCAAACACCTGCGGGTCAATGACGGTATCCGACTTGACGATCGCCGAGAATATTGCCGCCAGCAGCAGCACATAAAGCAGTCCCTTGACAATTCCCGCAATAAGTCCCAGCCACTTGTTGGCACCCGATATCACCGGCAGGTGATCCAGCACTCCCGCCAGCCTGAACACTATAGACACAACGATCTCCAGCAGGATAAACAGCAATATGAAGATCACATATCTGATAACAGTCGTCATAACGCCGTCAATGATATTATAGACAAGATAGTGAACGCCCTTTTCGTTACCGTTATCAGATGCAAAGGCTCTCACCAGATCATAGGCCTTGCCGGCTGAAAGCGACAGCCTCTCGCCGATAGTTTCGTGATCCTTGACCTCTGCCTCCTTGGCAAGGATGCTGCCGAAGCCCTTGTCGAAAAAGCTTTCGGACTTTTCCTTCAGCTCCGCCGCCTGCTTGTCGCTGGCACCGGCGGACTTCACTGTCCGCTCAAGCGCCGCCGGGATGCTTCCCGGGTCGGAAAGAGCTTTTTTCAGCTGCTTATCGTCAAGCTGAACGTTCACGCCCATGTCCCTAAGCGCCCCTCTGACAGCGTCCGTTATGCTGAAATCGTCGAACTTTCCCAGCAGCGACTTTTCCATTTTCGGCGCCACTATATTATTGTATGCAGGCCCCGCTGCCATATCAGATATCACAAGGGCGACCACAACGCAGGCCACTGTTCCCAGCATTCTGATAACATAGCGGATAAAGCCCCTTCTGTATCCGATGAAAGCGGTAACCGCAATAATTACAAATACCAGTACATCCAGCAATATTGACATAGCTTATCCTTTCATCATGTCTTGAAGATCAGCTTGCTGATCTCGTGCCTGTCGATAAAGTAAGCCGCGTTCTCGCTGTAAACGAAATCGCTGTGATCGTTAGAAACAGCCGCAGTCGATACCAGCGAGCCGTCGGGGCCGTAGGCATCCAGCTTATCCGAGCCAAGCACAAAGGCCATGCCGTCAAAGCAGTGTACCTTTTTGATGCTGCCCTCGCTGCTTTCAATGATCTTGGGCTTCAGCTCCAAATTATCTGCCGAGAACATATAGACATTTGTTCCGCCGCTCACATTATTGCAGGCAGCACACACGCACTCCGCGCTAAGGTCAAACGAGGCCGGCGTAACGTTGAATTCATAGCTGCTAAGTGAACGGCAGCTTTGAGAAAGCAGCCACAGTCTGTCCTCGCCCATAGCCCAGATGTTACCGTCCTTGGTCTCACAGGCCCTTAGTATAAAGCCCTCAAGCTTGTCGCTTTCGGAAACGCTGCCGCTTTTGGTCATATCTATCCTGTGGATCACCGATGAAAGCTTTCCGCCGGCAGCACTGAAGGTAGTGACGATAAGGCCGCTGCCGTCGCCGGTGAAGCATACATCAAGGACGCGGTCGCCGTTGGACCAGTGATACACATCCTCGCCGTTCTTGTCGTAAACATTCACGGTGACGATATACTTGCTGTCCTGTGAAACAACAGCCACGTTCCCGTTGGAGGCTATGCTCCCCAGCAGCACGGTGCCGTTCACCTGCTTCTCGAACATAAGCCCGCTCTTGCTGTAGAGCTTGAAGCCGGTGCCGCCGAAATCAAAGCAGAGCATCCTCTTGCCGCTGGAGCGTATCTCCGGGCTGCCGCAGCCGTGATAAACGGAGTCTCTTAGCTTGCCGCCCGTGTCATAGGTCGTTATATGACTGGCATCGGCAGAAACGATGCTGCCGTCCAGACTGATGAGCTGTCTTACAGTCGAATCGCCCGTATCGAGCGGGAAATTTCCGGCCTGCTCGGTGCTGTCGTTGACGATAGTTTCATGCGGCTTGTCAAGTATGCCCTCCAGCTTCGGGATCCAAAGTCCTTTTGTGAAGAACACCCCCGCAGCCACGGCAGCGACCGCCAGCAGTATGATAAGCCGTTTAGTCCGCTTTTTGGACTTCAGCTTATTCCTTGCCCGGCGGAAATCCTCCATATCAACGGTCTCCTCCGCCGCCTTTTTCGCGGCGGGAGAGGAACCGGGCTTGGTTTTCTTCCTTCCCGCAGGGTGATCCTTTCCCCTGCCCGGCCTTTCAGCCGAGGCCTTCCTGCTGCCTGTCTGCTTTTTGCCGGACGAAGGAGAGCCCTTCTTCTTTTTCTTTTTGCCGCTGCCCTGTCCCTTTGCATGACGCTCGGCATGGGCTCTTTTACGGTCGGCGATCTCGTCGGCCGAAAGCGCTGTGTTGCGCCGGTGTTCGATCATCCTGCGGCGGACCTCCGCCTCATCCACAGATTCCCTTTCGGGCTCCGGCTCATTAACAGGCTCCGGCTCGTCGGCTGTTTCGTGATGCGCCGGTTCGTCCTGCTCGGCATCCGGGCTGTCCAGTTCAGAAAAGATATTGACCAGCTTTTTGCCGGCATCAGCCTCCTCCGACGGCAGCTTGGCGCTTGCCGGGACGGCAGTCTCCTCCGCCGGGGCATCGGTCTCGGCAAGGATCTCCTCGGGCTCTGTATCTATTGTCACCTCCGCAGAGGCTTCCCGATCCTTTTCGGTCTCCTCCTCGGGAGTATTGTTTACATTTTCGTTGTCGTTCATATTTCCTGCCTCTGTTTATTTCAGTAGAACACTCTGTTAAGGTACAGCCCGCCGGGCTCGACGGTCTTTCCCGCCAGTGTTCGGTCACGGCTCTCTATCAGCCGCGGTATGCTACCCTTCGGGAGCTTTCCCTCGCCGATATACAAAAGCGTTCCCACTGTTATCCTTACCATATTGTACAAAAAACCGCTGCCCGAAACGGTGAACCTGACCAGATCACCCTCGCGGCGGACATCATAGGAATATATCTCTCTTACGGTATTCTCCTTGTCGCAGTCAGCGCTGCAAAAGGCCTTGAAGTCATGCTCGCCGATGAAGTCCTTTGCCTCTCTGTCCAGAAGCTCCGCATCTATGGGGTATCTCCACCGCATAGCCGTATCCTTATAAAACGGATCCTTTATCTCGCTGTTATGGACGATATATAGATACTCCTTGCCCCTGCAGCTGAACCGCGCGTGGAAATCCGCAGGCATCTCTCTGCATTCCCGGACGGCGATATCTCCGGGCAGACGGTCATTCAGCCCTCTTATCAGACCCATAGGCGGGATAGTCGTCTCCGTGCCGAAGGTAAGGCAATAGGTCTTTGCGTGAACGCCGGCATCTGTCCGCGAACAGCCGTTCACAGTGATATCCTCGCCGAGCAGCCCCGAAAGCGACTCCTCCACCACCTGCTGGACGGTGAGAGCATTGTTCTGACGCTGCCACCCGTGGTATGCAGACCCGTTATATGCCAGTGTAAGCAGCAGGTTCCTCATACCGCCGCTCCCTGTGACACAAGGCGGTTCACCACTACTACTCCCGCAATGAAGGCCGCCACAACAAGCGCACCGATCAGATCGACGAGGTGCATTTTCAGCTGCTTCATCCGCGTTCTGCCCTCGCCGCCGTGATAGCAGCGGCATTCCATAGCCAGCGCCAGCTCCTCTGCCCGCCGAAACGACGACACGAACAGCGGTATCAGTATGGGTATCAGCGCCTTTGCCCGCTTGAACACCGACCCTGTCTCCATATCGGCGCCTCTTGCCTTCTGTGCCGACATGATCTTGTCAGTCTCTTCGATAAGTGTCGGGATGAACCGCAAAGCAATAGTCATCATCATTGCCAGCTCATGCACCGGCACTTTAATCTTTTTCAGCGGCGAGAGCAGCCGCTCCAGTCCGTCGGTCAGATCAATGGGCGAGGTGGTGTAGGTCAGCAGTGAGCTGCCGATTATCAAGCAGATAATCCTAATGCTCATGAACACTGCCGTATTCACGCCCTCGGAGGTTATCTTTATGAATTTCCACTCCCAGTAAACATCACCAGATCTTACAAAGAACAGGTTCAGTATGGATGTGAAAATAATGATAGGCATTATGGGCTTAAGGCTTTTGAGTATCATCCTAAACGGGATCCGTGAGATCACATAGATCAAGATAGTAAAAGCCACCCCAACGCACAGGCTGTATATATTTCCCGCCAAAAACAGCATCACGATGAACGCGATAGTCAGCAGCAGCTTAACGCGGCTGTCCATTCGGTGTATCGGTGATGTTCCCGGGAAGAACTGTCCGATAGTAATATCCTTTAACAAGCTTTTCTCCTTTATACTTTCCTTGAACGCATATCCTTACCAGTTATGTATGCCGCGGGTTCAGCTTTTTTTCTCCGACCTTTCCACATCAATAAACATCAGCACGAACACCGCGATAAGCTGAATTATAACAAATATCAGCCCCGCCCGTTCAAGCGCTCTGCACAGCAGGCTGCCGATGATGACACCGAGTACGAAGAAGGCGATTATGCCGTAAAGCTTGAAGGCAGCCTTAAGATGCTCCCTATCCTTTTCGGTTATGTAAAGCGAAACGTGTTCCGTGGCTGTCCGGAGATTACCGGTACACATGGTCGTTGCAAAGCTGATGGAATGTACCTTTCTGAAGCTCTCCACCTGCAGCGAGCAGACGAAGGATATCAGCGTGTTTGCGATAAGGTCAGCGCCGCCGCCTACCGGCATGAACACCACCGCGCCCAGCACGACAGCCTCGATAAGGATTATGTACTGCCGCCAGTGGAGCGCTGAATTTGCCAGCTTTATCCGCATCCTGTCCGCTAAGAGGACTCCTGCCACGAACATCAGTATCGGCATCAGATATTTCGCACAGCCGAGCCAGTCCCTGTCAAAGAAATTCATTCCGAGAAGCACGATGTTGCCCGTTTGGGCATTTGCAAAAACGTGTCCTCTGACGATATAGCTGTAGGCATCGAGGAAGCCGCCCGCCGAAGCCAGTATCGCAGCCACGATATAGGTCTCGGACATCTGTCGTTTTCCTGTCATCAAGGCTCTGCCCTCCGTCCTGCCAGCGCTTTCATTATAAGCTCCTTGCCGAAGCCCACTGTATAGACCTCGTCATCCACGGCGCAGCCCATTGCCCGCAGCCGGTTGAACACCCTTGTCACCTGCGGCACTGCAAGACCCATGCTCTCCAGCTCCTGCGCCCGCCGGAACACATTCACCGGCGTGTCGTAACAGAACACCTTCGCGTTGTTCATGACAAGTATCTTTGAGCAGTGCTTTGCCACATCCTCCATGGAATGCGACACCAGCATTACCGTGTTTTTCTTTTCCTTGTGATATTCTCTGATAAGCCCCAGTATCTTTGCCCGCCCCTTCGGGTCAAGCCCCGATGCGGGCTCGTCAAGTATAAGCACCTTTGGCTCCATAGCCATGACTCCGGCGATAGCCACTCTCCGCTTCTGTCCGCCGGACAGCTCAAAGGGAGATTTCTCCAGCATCGCATCGGATATGCCGATAAGCCTTGCCGTCTCACGCACCCGCTTGTCGATCTCCTCCTCCGAAAGCCCCATATTCCGGGGGCCGAAGGCGATATCCTTATAGCAGGTCTCCTCAAACAGCTGATATTCGGGATACTGGAACACCAGCCCCACCTTGAAGCGTATCGCTCTAAGCCTTGCCTTATCGTCCCACAGTCTTTCGCCGTCAATATATACACTGCCGGAGGTGGGCTTCAGCAGGCCGTTGAAGTGCTGTATCAGTGTGCTTTTTCCCGAGCCTGTATGTCCGATGACTCCGATGAACTCGCCCTCACCGATCTCAAGATCAACGTTATCCACCGCCACCTTGCGAAAGGGTGTGCCCTCGCCGTAAACAAAGCTCAAATTTTCAGTTTTGATAACTGACATTTTCTTACTTTCCCTCTATTATCAGATTCCGGCCTTTAAGCCAGCTCTACCGCCCGCAGATTTATCTCGTGGAACCTCTCCGGGATGCGCTTGACTATAGCGCTTTTCAGCTCCTCAACGGTCATGCCCAAAGCACCCGATTTGGCAGCCGCCGCCAAAAGAGCGATGTTCAGCACCTTGGCAGAGCCGCACTTCTCGCATATGTCATCGCCGTCGATGACCCTAAGATCCTCCACGTTCTCTTTCAGATAACCTATCGCCTCACTGCCGTCATAGGCAGAACCGATCAGCGATGCCGTTACCGGCTTTACGGCTTTCTTGTTCACGACCACTGTGCCGCCCTTTTTCAGATAGGCAATGTTCCTTACTGCCTCGGCAGGCTCAAAGGCGATTATCACGTCCGCCGAGCCCTTTGGCAGCATAGGAGAAGCGATGTCCCTTCCGGCTCTGACGTGTGAGACCACGCAGCCGCCTCTCTGGCTCATGCCGATAGTTTCCGAGGTGCGGACGTCCTCACCCTTTTCCATAGCCGCAAAGGCAATAAGCTTTGATGCCAGCACAGTTCCTTGACCGCCGACTCCGCATAACAGGATATTGTTCATCCGGCTCACCTCCCTATCGCATCCACAGGGCAGACCTGTGCGCACACTCCGCAGCCGTAGCAGAGGCTCTTTTCTATCACCGGCCTGCCCTCCTCCAATACGATAGCAGGGCAGCCCAGCTCGCGGATGCACTTTTTGCAGCCGATACATTTTTCCTTATTGATCGAATACAGCTTATCCGGCTTTGTCACAGCGATACAGGGCGACTTCATGATGACAGCCTTTACGCCCTTCATATCTGCCGCTTCCTTGACGGCGGCCTCTGCTGCCGAAAGGTCAAGGGGGTCAACAGTCTTTACATAGGTGCAGCCCACTGCATTCAGTATCTTCTCGATCGACACCGCATTGCAGATATCGCCCATCATGGTAACGCCCGTTCCGGGGTGAGGCTGATGACCTGTCATAGCAGTGGTGGAATTGTCCAGCACGATCAGCACGATATCCGTCTGATTATAGACCGCATTCACGACCCCCGTAATACCCGAGGCAAAGAACGTTGAGTCGCCGATGAACGAGAAGTTCAGCGTGTCCGGCTTGACCCGGTGGATGCCCTGTGCGATAGTAACGTCTGCACCCATGCACAGGCAGGTATCGACCATGTCAAGGGGCTGTGCGTTTCCGAGAGTGTAGCAGCCGATATCTCCGCTGAATACCGCCTTCCTTCCCTTAGCGGCCTGCTTGACCGCATAGAACGAGGCTCTGTGGGGGCAGCCTGCGCACAGCACCGGCGGCCTTACCGGCAGCTCCGGCGGTGCGGGGTAATCGACGTTTTTATATCTGATGTCCAAAAATTCGGACAGAACAGTCTTTACCGACTCGACCGTGTTCTCTCCCGCAGGCTGAACTGTGCCGTCCAGCTTGCCGTGTATCTTCACATTCAAGTTATGCTTGCCGCAGATATAGGTAAGCTCCTTTTCAATGACCGGGTCAAGCTCCTCAATGCAGACGACCTCATCCAGCCCCTCTAAAAATTCCAGTGCCAGCTTTTCGGGGAAGGGGTTGGGGGTGGAGATCTTCAGCAGCCTGCATTCCGCGCCGCTGCCCTCCAGTGCCTCGCGGGTATAGGCATAGCTGATGCCGTGGGTAGCGATGCCGCGCTTTCCGGAGCCTGTAAGCTGATTATAGCGGTAGGAGGAAAGATCCTCCCCCAGCAGCGGGTCACGCTTTTCGATCTTACAGTGATTGAGGTAGGAGGTGCGAGGGAAGATGACCCAGCGCATAGTGTCCTTGACAAAGCCCTCCGGCTTATGGGGAGCGAAGCTGTCCGCCACCTCAACGTTGGCACAGCCGTGGCATACCCGGGTGGTGGGGCGGAACAGCACGGGAGTGCCGTACTTTTCCGAAAGCTCAAAGGCATCCTGTATCATGCGGTAAGCCTCCTCGGGAAAGGAGGGGTCAAAGACCGGCAGCTTAGCGAACTGGGCGAACCTGCGGGTGTCCTGCTCCGTCTGGGAGGAGATCGGCCCGGGGTCATCCGCCGAGACAATGACCATGCCGCCCTTTACGCCCACATATGCAAGGCTCATCAGCGGGTCAGAGGCCACGTTTAGTCCCACCTGCTTCATGGTGACGAGCGCTCTTGCGCCGGAATAGGCAGCCCCCGCGCCCACCTCAAGGGCAGCCTTTTCATTTACAGACCATTCAACATAGACCGAGCGGTCCTTATTATTCTTTGCAATAGTTTCAAGTATTTCTGTAGAGGGTGTGCCGGGGTAGCCGGAGACCACATTCACCCCTGCGTGCAGAGCGCCGAGGGCAATAGCCTCGTTACCCATAAGAAACCGTTGTGACATATTCATTCCTCCGAAAAATAACATACTATATTATTATAACACCATTTCGCCGTAAAGTCAAGACAGGCAGAAGCATATAGTTGACAGGCAGAAGCATATAGTTGACAACAAGAGTTTTATCGTTGATAGCCGGATACGCAAAGACACTTCTGCTGTGATACAGCAGAAGTGTCGGGGTAAGACCATATCAACAGCACCGCGCTTGGGAGATCACCGGGCGGCCGGGCCTGTCCCATGCTCCTCTGCTTGATGCTTTTCTTCAAGCCGCTTGATCCGGCGGCTGATAGCCGCCGATACCTTTTCCTCTTCGATGCCGAGCCTTCCGGCAAGCTCGGGGATATGCTGGGAGAGATGCACAAGAAGCCCCTCCTGGTCGAGGATGCTCATGCCCTTCCACAGGCCTCTGGCGTGGATAACGTCCAGAAGCTGATGCTCCTTGTCGGGGTCGTCCTGCTTTATCTGGTCGATCAGAACGGAGGTGAATCTCTCCATTTCGGCCTCTGCCTCGTCACCGAAGGCCCACTCGAACTCCAGCCGGTCGATGCTGCCGGGAGAAAGCACCTCGCCGCTGTGGTCGCCGTTTTCAAGCTGATAGGGCGGCACAAAGCCGGCATCGAGCAGTGCGTCGGATATAGTCCTGCGGCAGTGACCCTGCTCCACCATATAGCCTATCCCGAGAGTACGGAAGCGGTCGTTGAGGGAGCCGATGTGCGAGGCGAAATACAGCTTTATCCCCTTTGTCAGCAGCGACCTTTCAAGAGCGCCTATCCTGTCGGCGGCGGTTATGTCAAAGCTGCATATCGCACCGGAATCCACAATGACACATCGGGTCTCGTCGGTCAGTGACTGCTCGATATCGTCAATGAACAGGTTTATGTTGGCAAAGTACAGATTTCCCGAAAAGCGGTAGATCACCGCCCCCTTGACCGGCACAGAAAAGGTGTTGCGCTCAAGGCTGTGAAAGCCCTCGTGACCGGGGATGACTCCCAAAAAGGAGCGCTTGGGGTTGGAGGTCCTGATTATCATGGACACAAAGGAAAGCGTCACTCCGATAAGCACTCCATAGACCGTCCCAAATATCAGCACCCCAAGGAAAGCCGCAAGGAATATGACCAGCTCCTTCCTGTCCTGCCGGAAAAGCCGCCGGGCAAGGCGGAACTCCACCGCTCCCAAAAGCGCCGATATGACTATCGCCGTAAGCACCGGCACCGGGAGATATCTGATAAAGCCCGTGAAGAACAGCAGTATCACGATCATCGCCGCCGAGGCCGTCAGCGACATCACCTGCGACCTGCCGCCGTACTGTGCGCCCATTGAGCTGCGGGATACAGAACCGTTCACCGGGCAGCAGCCGGTCAAGGCTGCGGCAAGATTGCCGAGAGAATAGGTCAGCACCTCGCGGTCACTGTTCAGCTTATAGCCGTTCTTTTCAGCCATTGAGCCCGATGCCAGCAGCGTCTCCGCCATGATCACCACTGCTATCGTCAGACTTACGGAAAGCACGTCCGTCAGTATATCAACGTCGATATGAGGCAGGCTCCAGGCCGGCAGTCCCCTGCTGACCTCTCCCAGCATAGCAACGGAACGCTCCTCGGTAAAGCCGGAATATCCCAGCACTGCGCCGCCTGCCATAACAAAAAGCGACATGGGCACCCTCGGGATAAACCTCTTTGAGACAAGCAGCACTGCCAGTGAAGCTCCTCCCAGCAGCAGCGAGGTGCCGTTGAAGCTTTCCTTTGCCGTCTTGACAATATGGGCGGACAGCTCGATCAGCTCGCCGCTGCCGCTGCTGCCGCCCATAAGCTTGGGCAGCTGCATTAGGATTATGGTGGTGGATATGCCGCTGATAAAGCCTCCCATAACAGGGGTAGAGATATACCCCGCCAGCTTTCCGGCATGGAGCAGCCGCATGATAAGCAGCCACACCGCAGCAAACAGAGTTATCATCGGAACGACTTGAACGGCACGCTCCGAACCGGCCTCTATGCCCTTGCTTGCAAGAAAAGCCCCCACCAGCGCAGCGGGAGCCGCATCCACGCCGAAGATGAATTCCCTCGACCCGGACATCAGACCGAATATCAGTATGGGGAACACCGAGCCGTAAAGGCCGTATGCCGCCGGCAGCCCCGCCACCTGCGCATAGCCCATTGATATAGGTATCGAGACCAGCGCTATGATGATGCCGGTCATTATATCCGTCGGAAGAGAACGCCTTGAAATATCTGCTTTTGTCATAGATTACCTCTTCTCCGGCTGCGGGATCATTCCACGATCCTTTCAAGCTCGGCTAAAAATGCCTCACGGTAGCTCTCCTGCTCTGACTTTAGCTGCTCGCCGCCGGCGCGGCTTATCCGCTCCGACCCAAGCCACCTAAGGTTATCCGCTGCCCGCTGCGTCTTTAGTGCCACCTGCGTATATTCCGGGCCGATCATCAAAAGCGCCAGCGCATCCTCCGGCTTCAGAAAGCCGCTGCTTATTATCCCCAGGGTGTCAAATATGGTATCGTTGGCGATAGGCCCCTTTATCACATCGGCAGAGAGGCTGTCGCAGCCCCTGCGGTTATTGAAGATGTACATAAACCAGTCGATATCGCGGGAAAAGCCGCGCACCTCCAGCCCGGAGAGGTCAAGCTCGTATTCATTCACCACCGCATTTTCCCTCGCCCAGCGGTAGGTAAATTCCCTGTCGGGAGAAAGATAAAAGCCCCAGCCGAAATCGGCGTTTTTCCTGCCGAAATGTATATCGGGTCTTCTTATCTCGATATCGCTTGTATGATAGAGCAGCATGACGACACCACCTTTGATCTTATTTGCTGAATGTAAGCTGATGATAAAGGAGCGGCCTTCAGCGCAGAGGACGCTATCGTAACGTCCATGACCGGAAACAACGAGGGAGATATAGGCGGCAGCTGCACATCATACGGCTGCATTGATAACCAACAACCTTGATCACAGACAAAAGCGGCAGACGACCTCTGCCGTTTTTTCATATCCCACACATGACAAAACAGGTGCAGCCGGGACTGCACATATTTGCTTTACTGCTTTTCTATCGCTATCGTCCGGCTAAGATGCATAAGCTCCTCGCGGCTCAACTCGCCGGATATGAAGAACACATAGCCGTGCTGGTACCACACCAGCGACCGGTATTCCTGTCCGGGGGTCTCACCTATCATATACTGTATGCCATTCTCCGTCTGTATGGAGATCTCTGTCTCCTCTGAATAAAAGGCATCTCTGTAGGCTGCCGGCACGCACTGGTCGAAGAACACCGACTTGCCCCGATCCGGATTGTTCATCCATATCTGCATCGAGGAATAGGACTTGTTTTCAACGATGACCCGCTTGAACTCCTGCGGCAGGCCTGTAAGGGTATAGATCTCCTCGATGTGCTTTTTCCTGTCCTCTACCGAGTCGATATTGAAGTTCAGCATTCTGCCGCCGTCCTGTTCCTCGGTACTGTAATCCCACAGCTGGCGGTTGGTCATCCCAAGGCAGAATCCCGCCGCGAATATTGCCGCGATCAGCAGCCCGGTCTTTATCCTCCGGCGGATGCTGATGTGTTTCTTCGGCTTGAAGATCTCACGCATACGGCTTTCAAACCCGTCCGAGAACTCATATTCCTCTCCGTCATACGAGCAAAGCCGTTCAAGCTCCGGCTCACAGACGTTTCTGACTGCTGTGCCAAGTCTGATGTCATTCATTGGCTTTCTCCTCCATTAGCGTTTTAAGCTTGCGGCGAACGTACTCCACACGCTTTCTTGCCGCCTCGTCGGATATGCCCAGCGCGCCGCCGATCTCCCTGCTGCCGAGGCAGAGGGTATAGCGCATGAAAAGCAGCTCTCTGTCCCCCTGCGGCAGTGCGGCGATGCACTCCCGCAGCAGAGCCTCGTCCGCATCCGGCAGCTCGGTGTGGTCATAGGAGTCGATATACTCCACGTCGTCGTTAGTCTCTTTTTTGAGCATATTCAAAGAGGTGTTCCTAACAGTAATAACAAAATAGGAGGTCAGATCGTGAGGTTCCAAATTGTGAACTTTTTGAAAACATTTTGCCAGCTTCATAAAGCTCTCGCTGACGGCATCCTCTGCCAGCGCATCGGAATGCAGTATGCCGAGGGCAGTATGCATAGCAAGGCTGCGGTTCTCGAAATAGAACCGCTCGAACTCCGAACAGAGAGTTTTATCGTCGATCATCGCCATATAAGCTGAAAGCATACAATCACCCCGGTAATGATATTATAACCCACTTCGGCGGATAAGTCAACAATGCTTTTCTCAAGCGGGATATGACGGGCAAAAAACATCCCATGCAGGCTATTGCAATAAACCGCAGGATATGGTATAATGTATTTTAATATGTTGATAAGACAAGGGGGCTTACGGATGAGAGTTCTCGGCATCGACCCGGGATATGCGATAATCGGCTACGGCGTGGTCGAATGCGAGAGCGGGCACTTTTCGCTGACCACCTGCGGCAGGATAACCACCGATGCAGGCACTCCCTTTGACAGGCGTCTGAAGATCATATTTGATGATATGTGCGAGATCATCAGACGTTTCAAGCCGGAGCAGCTTAGTGTTGAAAAGCTGTTCTTCAACAGCAACCAAAAGACGGCGATAGACGTAGCGCAGGCAAGAGGCGTCACACTGCTGCCGGCGATACAGGCAGGTGTTCCGATATTTGAATACACTCCCCTGCAGGTAAAAAGCTCTATCGTAGGCTACGGCAGAGCGGAGAAACACCAAGTGCAGGAAATGGTAAAGAATATGCTGCATCTGCAGGACATCATCAAGCCGGATGACACAGCTGACGCGGTAGCGCTGGCGATAACCCACGGGCTGTCGCTGGGCAGGCGGCAGCTGGAAAGAAAAAACGACCTTAGACAATAACACACAGAGGGTGAAGAAATGATATACTCGGTAACAGGAAAACTTATTCACACGGATCAAGAGCTTGCGGTGGTAGAATGTGCAGGAGTCGGATACGCCTGCCGGACGAGCCTTTCGACCCTGCAGCGCATTGCAGGCAAGGAGGAAGTCACGCTGCTGACGCATCTTTCGGTGCGGGAGGACGGAGTTGAGCTTTTCGGCTTTGCCGACCAGGAGGAGCTTAGAAGCTTCAGACTGCTGATATCCGTCTCCGGCGTAGGCCCCAAGGCGGCGATATCCATACTTTCGGCAATGACCTCACAGCAGTTCGCACTGGCCGTAGCGACCGGGGATGACAAAAGCTTCACGCAGGTCAAGGGCATCGGCAAGAAGACAGCCGAGCGCATCTGCCTTGAGCTGCGGGACAAGGTCGCCGGCGAGACGATCTCCGTCCGCGGTCAGAAAGCGATAGCCGCTCCTATAGGCGGCGGCAACATCGGCGAGGCTATCACCGCTCTCGAGGTGCTGGGCTATTCCGCTGCTGAAGCTGCCGGGGCAGTTTCAAAGCTGGATCCCTCACTTTCCGTGGAGGAGCTTATCAAGGGAGCGCTGAAGTCTCTGGCGAGGTACTGATATGCCCGGGCAGCGTGAGGGCTTCGGCAGACCCCGCAGGCTGGCGGGCTTCGACTACGGAGCATCGGCACTCTACTATGTGACGCTTATCACACGGAAGGGAGCCTGTGTCCTTTGGGACTGGCGGAGCGTATTGGCGGCTATTAGCCGCCGGGAGCCTTATGACGAAAAACCGATCCTATCCGAATGCGGCCTTGCGGCAGAGCATTTCATCGGCGAGATAGAGCATCACTATGCGGGCATCAAGGTCGAGGAGCTTGCTATCCTGCCAAACCATGTGCATATGCTTATACGCTTCGGCGTTTACGCACCCTCCGGGCGGCTGATAGCCGCCCAGACAAACCTCCCCACGATCATCCAGCAGATGAAGCAGGCAATGACCAAGCATCTCGGAGCATCCGTGTGGGCAAGGACATACATCGACCGCATCGTGCGAAACAGCGAAGAGGCAGAAGCCCTTGCATCGTACATAAGGAACAATCCCCGGGGATGGACAAGGGACAGCCTCTTCCCGAAGATCGCCGAGAACAGGGAATACGAATGGTCAAAGATACTGAAAGAATAACGGAGAAAAGCTATGATAGAAAACAGCGATTTTGATTTTGACAACAGATACGTCTCGCCGGAGCCGATACGCTCGGACGAGCCGGATGACTTCGATATCTCACTGCGCCCAAAATCCCTCTCGGAGTATATCGGGCAGGACAAGGTCAAGGAGAATATGTCGGTGTATATCCAGGCGGCCAAAAAGAGAGGAGACAGTCTTGACCACATCCTGCTCTACGGCCCTCCCGGCCTCGGCAAGACCACTCTCTCGACCATAATAGCCCACGAAATGGGCGTCAATATCCGCACCACCTCCGGCCCCGCTATCGAAAAGCCCGGCGACCTCGCCGCTATCCTCACCAACCTCGAAAAGGGCGACGTGCTGTTTATCGACGAGATACACAGGCTCTCCCGGCAGGTGGAGGAGGTGCTGTATCCTGCGCTGGAGGACTACGCCCTCGATATCATCATGGGAAAAGGCCCGGCCGCAAGAAGCATCCGCATAGAATTGAATAAGTTCACCCTTATAGGAGCTACCACACGCTCGGGCCAGCTTTCAGCTCCGCTAAGAGACCGCTTCGGCGTCATAGAAAGACTGGAGCTATATTCCCCCGAGCAGCTCTGCGAGATAATCATGCGCTCCGCCGTCATCCTCGGCGTCCCCTGCGATAAGGAGGGCGCTATGGAGATGGCCTCACGCTCAAGAGGTACCCCCCGTATCGCCAACAGGTTCTTAAAGCGGGTCAGAGATTTCGCCGATGTCATGGGCGACGGACGCATCACCAAGGAGATAGCTAAGCTCTCACTCGATAAGCTGGATATTGACGAGCTGGGGCTCGATAAAATGGACAGGCGTATGCTGGAAATGATAATCAACGGCTACGGCGGCGGCCCCGTGGGTCTCGAAACCATAGCCTCGGCTATAGGCGAGGAGGCAGTTACCCTCGAGGATGTCTGTGAGCCATATCTTATGCAGCTCGGATTTATCTCCCGCACCCCGAGGGGACGCTGCGCTACTCTGCTGGCCTATAAGCACCTCGGCATCATGAAGGACGGTCAGACGATGCTATGAAGATTTTTTTCAAGCTGTTCGGCAGCCACTGGCTCGGGCTCTGGTTTCCCGCGCTGATACTCTTTGCAGTGCAGGAGCTGCCTTATATGCTGATGCCGCTTATAAAGCCCGACCCCAACCCGATAATGAACCTGCCGGAGCATTGCAAGCCCCTCGCCGTCGCAGAGGGCATGCTGGGCTCGGCCTGTATCACGCTGATGCTGCTGGTGGTGAATAAGAACGCTCCCCTGTTCGGCACCGGCGAGGGTGCCGGGAGGGTGTTCTTCATCCTTGCCTGCACAGCGCTTGCGCTCAACTTCATCGGCTGGGGGATATATTTCGCCGGGATAAGAACGGCTGCGGTGATGCTTATCTTCATCGTGGCGATGCCGCCGCTGTATTATCTGTTCATCGGACTGTGGAGAGAAAACTA
Organism: Ruminococcus sp.; assembly: GCA_017450925.1. Classification (GTDB taxonomy): domain Bacteria; phylum Bacillota; class Clostridia; order Oscillospirales; family Ruminococcaceae; genus FB2012. Next base: position 28,726 of record JAFSSS010000080.1, read on the forward strand.
TATCCTTGCAGGCACTGCAGCCGTGTTTCTCTGCGTGCATTTCTCCCATGTGTTCCTTGACCTGCGGGCTGACTGACATAGTGTATAAGTCATCCCCGGACAGACCCGCGAATTTTAATAAATTAACTATTGATTTCAACGCATTAATGTGCTATAATAATTTCTTAGCAGTGAAAATCTTATGTCGGAGGCGAAGGATATGAAAATGAAAGCCTGCCAAGCCATGGTAGAATGTCTTAAAGCAGAGAATATCAAGGTCGTCTTCGGCTATCCCGGAGCGGCGATATGCCCCTTCTATGACGCTCTTATGGACTCTGGCATAAAGCACGTTCTTGTACGGCATGAAGCCAATGCAGGCCACGAGGCCAGCGGCATGGCAAGGATGACCGGCAAGCCGGCAGTCTGCGTCGTAACGTCGGGGCCGGGTGCTGTCAACCTTATCACCGCTATTGCTACCGCTTATGCCGATTCGATACCTATCGTCTGCATCACCGGGCAGGTCAATACAGATCAGATAGGCTCGGATGTTTTCCAGGAGGCAGACATCACCGGAGCGGCAGAGCCCTTTGTCAAGCACAGCTACCTCGTAAAGGATCCCAATGACATCCCCCGCGTTTTCAAGGAGGCCTTCTATATCGCAGGCTCCGGCAGACCGGGCCCCGTGCTGATAGATATGCCTATGGATGTACAGAAGGCGGAGATAGATTTTGAGTATCCCAAAAAGGCGGATATCAGAAGCTATAAGCCTACGCTCAAAGGCAACGCTTTTCAAGTCAAGCGGGTAATGGCGGAGCTGGAAAAGGCGAAGAAGCCCCTTATCTGCATCGGCGGCGGAGTTTTTGCCGCTAATGCACAGGATGAGGTGGTCAAGCTGTCACATACCATGAACATCCCCGTTATCACAACCATGATGGGTATCTCCGTATTCTCGGACGACGACCCCCTGTTCTTCGGTATGCTGGGAAGTCACGGCGTTCCCGCCGCGAACAGAGCTGTCAATGAATGCGACGTGCTTTTCCTTGTGGGAGCAAGAGTGGGCGACAGAGCCGTCAGAACTCCCCTTGCACTGGAGCAGACTACAAAGATACTTCATATAGATATCGACCCCGCCGAGCTGGGGAAGAATATCAGAGTTGATTTCCCGCTGGTGGGAGATGCCAAGAACGTACTCACCCAGCTGCTGGAAAGAGCTAAGCCCATGCAGCACGACGAGTGGCTCGCCCAGCTTGAAAGCTGGCGCGTGGAGCGGAAATTCGCTACCGCCAAGAAAGGCACTGTAGTGCCGAGGCAGTTCATCGACAAGCTTTCCCGCCGGCTGCCGGATAATACGGTGGTAGTGGCGGACGTTGGTCAGAACCAGATCTGGACAGCCACAAGCTTCCATATCGGTGAGGGCGGAAGGTTTATGACCTCCGGCGGGATGGGCACTATGGGCTATTCCCTGCCCGCTGCGATAGGCGCTAAGATCGCTGACCCGAAGCGGCCTGTGATTGCGATCTGCGGCGACGGCTCGCTGCAGATGTGCATGATGGAGCTGGCTACGGCTGTGCAGAACGATGTCAGAGTCAAGCTGGTGGTAATGACTAACAAGCGCCTCGGAATGGTGCGCGAGCTGCAGACCAAGGGCTATAACGGCCGTGAGACCGCCGTGTTCCTTGACGGCTCGCCGGACTTCATCAAGCTGGCAGAGGCCTACGGCATCAGAAGCTGCCGCGTGACCGACGACAGGAGCGCCGACGAGGCTATAAGCCTGCTGGCCGAATACGACGGCATTGCCCTCGTTGAGGTCATCGTTGACGAAAACGAAGCGACACTGTAAGCTGCAGTGTTACAATAAAGTAAAGGGGTAAACTGATATGACCAAGAAGATCCTTGCGGCAGCCGCCGCTATCGTAATGTGCTTTGCACTTGCCTCCTGCGGAAGCAGCGACTCTTCTTCAGGCAGTTTCGACAGTGCAGCATCCTCTGCTGCCGAGCAGGTATCATCCGCTGCCGAGAGCAAGGCAGAGGAGTCCAAGGCGGAGGAGTCTGTGGCGGAGGAGTCCAAGGCAGAAGAATCCAAGGCCGAGGAGTCAAAAGCGGAGGAGTCCAAGGCCGGAGCCGCAGAGGAGAGTAAGGCCGAGGAGCCTGCAGAGAGCGAGGCAGAGATCACCATTTCCGAGGCAGAGCCCGCTGCTTCCGAGGCGGAGACAGTCCCCTCCGAGGGCGGCTTTACCATAAAGGGTACAGGCTATACGGTCGAGTTCAGCAGCGACTGGACTGACATGGCCGAATACAAGGATAAGATCAGCAGCAAGACGGCTGAAGCCGCCAAACAGGAGTACGGTCTGGATGCCAGCAGCTTTACAGGCATGAACAGCGTCTGCGCCTATAAGCCCCAGGGCGGTTCACAGGCACCCGTATTCAGCGTGGTAGAGCCTGTTGTGAATTCACTTTTCAAGAGCGTTAAGATAGCCGACCTTGAAAGTGCGCTCACCTTAGCTATGCAGCAGCAAATGGCCGGACAGGAGGGCTTCAAGCTGGAAAGCAAGGGCATCGTCAACTACAACGGCACCGATTTCCTTGAGCTTTATACCGAGTACAGTCTGGACTCACAGGTCGCTAAGGCAAGACAGTTCTTTGCCCTCAACGGCGACAAGGAATATGTTATTTCCTTCTCGATCCCCGGGGATATGTACGATGATTTCCTTAGCGAGACCGAAAAGGTAATGAAGACGTTCAAGTTTACGGAGGATTAAATATGAAGCATACGATTTCTGTACTTGTTGAAAACCACAGCGGCGTGCTTTCACGCATCACGGGACTGTTTTCAAGGCGCGGCTTCAATATCGAGAGCCTTGCAGTGGGTCCGACGCAGGATCCCGAGGTGTCCCGCATCACGATTATCGCTGACGGCGACGAGCATACGGTCGAGCAGATAGAAAAGCAGCTCAACAAGCTGATCGAGGTCATCAAGGTGAGAACTCTCACCAAGGACGAATGCTTTGCAAGAGAGCTTATGCTGGTAAAGGTCAGCTGCCCCGCTGAAAAGCGCAGTGAGATCATGACTATCGCCGAAATGACCGAGGCAAAGATCGTTGATGTTACTCTCACAACAGTAACGCTGGAGATCTGCGCCCGCTATCAGAAGCTGGAACGCTTCATCGAGATCGTAGCACCCTACGGCATCACCGAGCTGGTGCGCACCGGTACTATCGCGATACAGAAGGGCTCCGAGACTATGGACAGGAAGAAGTAAGCTTCCGCTTTCGCAATGTATTGTTTGCCCGAGCTGCACAGCGGCACAAGGCTGCAACATATATTATTCTTTATTGGAGGAATGTTAAAATGGCAAAGATCTTTTATCAGCAGGACTGTGACCTCAACGTGCTGAAGGGCAAGAAGGTCGCTATCATCGGCTACGGCTCACAGGGTCACGCTCACGCTCTGAACCTTAAGGACAGCGGCGTTGACGTTGTGGTCGGTCTGTATGCAGGCTCCAAGAGCGCTGCAAAGGCTAAGGAGCAGGGTCTTGAGGTGCTTTCTGTTGCAGAGGCTACCAAGGCTGCCGACCTTATCATGATCCTTATCCCCGACGAGAAGCAGGCTGCTCTTTACAAGAGCGATATCGAGCCCAACCTCACCGCAGGCAAGACCCTTATGTTTGCTCACGGCTTCAACATCCACTTCGGCTGCATCGTTCCGCCCAAGGACGTAAACGTTGTAATGATCGCTCCCAAGGGACCCGGCCATACTGTAAGAAGCGAGTATCAGGCCGGCAAGGGCGTTCCCTGCCTTATCGCTGTTGAGCAGGACGCTACCGGCAACGCACAGGAGCTGGGTCTTGCTTACGCGCTGGGTATCGGCGGTGCAAGAGCGGGCGTTCTGGAGACTACCTTCCGCACCGAGACCGAGACTGACCTCTTCGGCGAGCAGGCTGTTCTCTGCGGCGGCGTATGCGCTCTGATGCAGGCTGGCTTTGAAACTCTTGTCGAGGCCGGCTATGACGAGAGAAACGCTTACTTCGAGTGCATCCACGAGATGAAGCTGATCGTTGACCTTATCTATCAGTCCGGCTTCGCAGGCATGAGATATTCTATCTCCAACACTGCTGAATACGGTGACTACACCACCGGCCCCAAGATCATCACCGAGGACACCAAGAAGGCTATGAAGAAGGTTCTGGCAGACATCCAGAGCGGTGCCTTCGCCAAGGACTTCCTGCTTGACATGAGCAGCGCCGGCGGACAGGTACACTTCAAGGCTATGAGAAAGCTTGCTGCCGAGCATCCCTCCGAGAAGGTCGGTGCCGAGATCAGAAAGCTCTACAGCTGGAGCGACGAGGACAAGCTTATCAACAACTGATAAACCTGCCGAATATGATATGCCCCGAAGCGTTCAATACGCTCCGGGGCATTTTTTATATATGCTTGCTGTTGTTCACGTCAGTTAGCAAACCGGGTATTTCAGCGCAGCGACTCCAGCAGGCCGGTCAGTCCGTCGCGCTCGAAGATCTCCTTGTAGTAGGAAAGCTCCTTGCCGATAAGACCGTCTATCGCCCGCATACCGAGAAGCTCCACCGGGGCATTGTCGTCAGTGAGGATAAGGTCTCCTGCCTCGTATCTCACAAGCTCCGACGATACATCCGTCAGCGTGGAGCGGAGATCCTCGTTCTGCAGGGCATTGATGCCCTTGGCAAGGTTAGTCATCATTTCGGGAGAATTGGAGGCGAAAAGCTCGCGGTTGGTGGAGCCCCGCACATCCGCCGTCCAAACCTCGGAAAACACCGAAGCTATGGTGTCCGACAGGTAAGCGTTGATGCCCTCGGGACTGTCAGAGCGCATATTCATATTCACCACCATGACACCACCCTCGTTGAGGCTGTCCCGGACGAGAGTGAAAAACTCCTTTGAGGACATCTGAAAGGGAATGGTGATATCCTGATAGGCATCCACCATGATGACATCGAACTTCCGACCCTCCCTGCCGGAGCGCAGAGCGTTGAGGTACGCCCGTCCGTCATAGGTCACAACGTTTATCTTCTCGTCAAGGGCGAAATACTCTCTTGCAAGCTCGGTTATGCTCTCGTCTATCTCCACGCCCTCGGTGGTCATCTCGGGATAGAAGCGGCTGCACTGGGTCGCATAGGTGCCAGTTCCCATTCCCAGCACAAGCAGCGAGGATCGCTCCCCTGCCGACGACATCAGCGGGGCTGCCATAGCGGTATCGTAGTAAAGGCCGGAAAGCCCCCCGTCCTTCATATAGACCGACTGCACACCGAAAAGCACGTTAGTGGAAAGCACCGCCTTGCGGTCATCCTCCTTGACCTGCAGGTAGTTATAGACGCTCTCGCCCTCAAAGGCCAGCGCCTTCTCCCAAAAGGCAAAGCCAAGGGTAGTTCCCGCCACGCAAAAGCCGATGAACAGCACAGTGCATACCGCCGTTCTGATCTTGCTGCGTCCGCAGGAAACAAAATACACAATGCCCAGCAGCAGCAGGATGCCGGAGAATATCATGAACGTAACCGCAGTTCCCACGGCGGGAATGGTGATAAAGGTCGGCGCAAAGGTGCCGATGATGCTGCCTATGGTGTTGAAGGCACCGAGAGTTCCCACGGTGCGGCCGTTGTCCTCAAGACTGTCGGTGGTGTATTTTACCAGCGAGGGTGTCACTGTTCCGAGGAGGAACAGCGGGAAGACGAAGATAAGCATACAGGCCAGAAATGCCGCCCATATCAGAAAATTGGTGCTGACGGTAACGATCAGCAGTCCCGAGACTCCCACGATTATCAGCTTGCCCACAAAGGGTATAGCTGCGATCCATACTGCCGAGAGCAGTATGCGCTTATAAAGCCTGTCCGGGTCGGGGTTCTTGTCCGCCCAGCGGCCGCCGAAATAGTTTCCAAGAGCCATAGCGATCATGATCGTGCCGATGATTATAGTCCAGACGATCTGTGAGGAGCTGAAATAAGGCGCCAGCAGACGGCTGGCTCCCAGCTCCACCGCCATGACGGACATTCCGGAGAAAAACTCCGTAAGATAGAGATACCATTTTTTGTTTAGGATAGCTGCCCTGGGTTTGGTGTTTTCTTCTTGCATAAGGTTCCTTTCCGATTACTAAACTGATAGACTATTTCTCCTGCCTGTCTTCCTTGAAAAGCCGCTGTGCCAGCTCGCGGAGACCCTTGTGTTCGGGTCTGTTAAGCTCCGGGTCAACGGCAGTTATGCCGTCCGCAGCGGTCTGTGCCAGCCGGAGCAGCTCCGTGTCCGAGGACATATCCGCGATCCTCAGCGGCGGCAGGCCGTGCTGACGGCTGCCGAAGAAATCTCCAGGGCCCCGCAGCTTCAGATCCTCCTCCGAGACCTTGAAGCCGTCGGAGGTGGAGGACAGTATTTTCAGCCGCTTGACGCTCTCTTCAGTGACGTTGTCGGTCACAAGGATGCAGTAGCTTTTGTATTTGCCCCGCCCCACGCGGCCTCTAAGCTGGTGCAGCTGTGAAAGTCCGAAGCGGTCGGCGTTCTCGACCAGCATGATGACCGCATTCGGCACATCCACGCCCACCTCAACAACAGTTGTGGAGACCAGCAGATCAAGCTCGTGATCCTTGAACTCCCGCATGACCTTATCCTTGTCTGCGGGCGAGAGCCGCCCGTGGAGCAGTCCCACCCGGTAGTCTCTGAAATCATCGGCCTGCAGGCGCTCCGAATACTCCCGGACGCTTTGCAGCTCCATATCGTTCTCCTCAATCATGGGACATACGATATACCCCTGCCTGCCTTGATCCAGCTGGCCGCGGATGAAGCCGAAAGCCCGCTGGCGGAGCTTTCCCGTAACGGCATAGGTCTCAATGCCCTGCCGTCCCTTGGGCAGCTCGTCCAGCACAGAGAGGTCAAGGTCGCCGTAGATCATCATTGCCAGTGTCCGGGGGATAGGCGTTGCGGACATTACCAGCTTGTGAGGATTATTGCCCTTGGCGGCAAGGGTGTCCCGCTGGCCGACGCCGAAGCGGTGCTGCTCGTCGGTAATGACCAGCCCGAGATGCTGAAATTCAGTGCTTTGCTGCACCAGCGCGTGAGTTCCCACCACCACATTATACTCGCCGTTTTTGATCTGCTCCTTTAAAGCTGATTTCTTCTTTGCAGACAGCGAGCCCGTCAGCAGTGCCACCTTTATCCCCAGCGGTTCAAGAAAGCCGGAGAGGGTCTCAAAATGCTGGTGTGCAAGTATCTCGGTGGGAGCCATAAGCGCGGTCTGATAGCCGTTGCCTGCCGCAAAGCAGGCAGCGCCCGCAGCCACGGCAGTCTTGCCGGAGCCAACATCGCCCTGTATCAGCCTGTTCATCGGGTAGTCCCGGCACATATCCGCGCAGCAGTCCTCTATCGCCCGCCGCTGACAGCCGGTCAGCTCAAAGGGCAGCGAGCTGTAATAGTCCGAAATATCGTACTCTTTCATCCGGCAGCTGGTAGCCTTCAGTCCCTTTAGCCGCAGCAGCGTCATGCCGAGGCGCAGGGTCAGCAGCTCGTCAAACACGAGCCTTCGCTTCGCAACGGCAAGGGCGTGGCTGTCCCGGGGGAAGTGGATGTTCTCCAGCGCATAATCAAGCGAGCAGAGGGAATACCGCTGCATGATCTCCTTCGGCAGCGGCTCGTAGATCGTCCCGCCGATGCTGTCAAGAACAGAGTGGATATTCTGGCGTATCATATTTTGAGAAAGCCCCTCGGTGAGCCGATATACCGGCTGTATAAGATCGGGGCTGTCTGCCGGCAGGATAAGAGGCGAGCTGATCTCCCGCCTTACCGCATTCCCGGACAGCTTTCCGAAAAGGATATACTCCCTGCCGTCGCAAAGGCTGCGGAACTGATACTCTGCATTGTAGATTATCAGCGTAAGATCGTCGCTGCCGTCGGTAAGCACGGCCTTATACACCGTCAGCCCCTTGCGGATAAAGGCAGGCGCCAGCTTTTTTACCACCCTTGCCTTTACGCAGCAGGGTTCATCCGTCGGTGCCTGCGCGATCGGCACCTGCACCGAATAATCCACATAGTCCCTCGGAAAATGACACAACAGATCAAAGGCGTCCGAGATACCAAGCTTTTCATAGACCTCCGCCCGCTTGGGTCCCACGCCCTTGACGTATGTTATAGGCTTGTTCAACGCCTCGATCATAAATTCATCCTCTCTTACGGCAAAAGGATCAGTCCATGCTGCGTCTGCCGAAAATGATATAGGCTGCTGTCAGTGCTGCCGCTGTTGCCGCAGCGGTGATGATCACTGCGGGCAGGATATCCCCGATCTGTTCAGAGCCCTTCATCAGCGCGTCGGGAGCTGTCAGCTTAACAGGCAGATACTTTCCCAGCTTCGGGATCATCCCCAGCAGCGAATAGCCGAAATATACTCCCGCCAGCCCGCCGACGACCCCTCCGATCCCCTTTGAGAAGGAGGAGAACAGCAGTATCACCGCGGTCATCATCATCCCGAAAAGCCAGTAGGCAAAGCCTGCAAAAAGCGGATGACTTACGGTGTCCATGCTCCAATAAAAGGCAGTAAAGCCGTAGGAGATGCCGAAGCTTATCCACCAGAATACAGACCAGATCAGCACCAGAGTCAATGTCTTGGCAGCAATGACCTTGCTCCGCGGCAGACCCTTTGTCAGCGCCAGCACCAGCGTCCCGGAGCGGTATTCGCCTGTGAGTATCCCCGCCTCCACGGCAAGAAATGCGATAAGCCCCATAGATGCGTTACCGAAGAACTGCTGGAAGGAGCTGAAGGCAGTGACCTCTCCCAGTGTGATAGTCATGCCGGAGCCCTCTGTCCCGACAGCCTCCAGCAGCTTAGGCAGCAGCTTTGCTGTGGCAGGAGCCAATATTCCCAGAATGACAGCAGCGGCTGCAAGAATGTAAAGCTTGCCAGTCCGTTTTTGAGCCGTCAGCTCCTTGCGCAGAAAAGCACTAAAGGCTCTCATACCGAGATCACCTCCCCGAACAGCTCGTCAAGGGAGCGCTCGCAGCGCTCCAGCTTCAGCGGGACGGTGCCCTTATCCGCCAGATACCGCAGCATATCCGGCACCCTGTCCTCCGGGAAGCGCAGCTTTTCGCGGTAGGGTATCAGTCCGAAATGCTCCGCCGCCGCAGCAGCCTCCTCCGCTGAACCGAACACCGCCTCGTACCTATGCTCGCCCATTCCGCCGCGCAGTTCGGCAATATTCCCGGAAAGAACTATCCTCCCGCCGTTGAGGAAAGCCGCATCGGTGCTGACGGACTCTATGTCCGAAAGTATATGGGTCGAAAACAGCACGGTGGTCTGCTCCCTTGCCCCGCGTAGGATCTCAAGTATGTCATGCCGTCCCACCGGGTCAAGAGCGGAGGTGGGCTCGTCACAGATCAGCAGCCGCGGTCTCCCGAGGAGAGCCTGTGCGATGCCGAGGCGCTGCTTCATGCCTCTCGACCAGCCCTTGATGCGCCGCTTCTCCTCTGCAAGACCCACGGCCTCCAGCAGCTCGGCGGTGCGGGTGCGGATGTCAGCCTCCGGCAGACCAGTGATATCTCCGCAGAAGCGGAGATACTCCGCTGCGGTCATATAGCTGTAAAACTCCGGCACATCGGGAAGATAGCCGATATATCGGTTCGTATCGGTATGACCGAAGCGCACCCGCTCACCCGCCACTCTGATCTCACCGGCATCGGCTTTCATCAGCCCGAGGATAAGCTTCATGGTGGTGGTTTTGCCGGAGCCGTTTTTCCCTATGAACCCGAACACACTATGCTCCGGGATGTCAAGGTCGAGCCCCTCAAGCACCTTTTTAGCACCGAAGGACTTGCAGAGGCCGCTTATCTCAAGAATGCCCATTTCAGCTGTCCTCCTTACCGAGAGCAAGATAGAGTATCGGTCCGATAAAGCCCGACAGGACCAAGCAGACAATGACCCACACCGTCCTGCTTCCGGTCTTGTATTTGGTATGCGTGAAGATATGATAGAGCGAATAGCCCAGCAAAGCCAGCTCGATCACCGCAAGAGGGATAAGCAGCGGCAGATATTCAGTAATGTTATCCATTGCTCACTGCCTCCTCCCTTACGGTCTCGACACAGTATTTCTTCACGCCGCACCAGGGGCAGCGCAGTCTGCGGGTCTTGGGAGTATGCATTGCGAACACAACTTCCTTGAAGCCGGGGACGAATACCTTATGACACTCCGGGCAGATATAAGCGATGTGATCGTAGTAATTCTTTGACAATGGTATAGATGCGATGATGACAAGGCAGTAGCCTATGACAAAGGGCAGCCAGATGCCCTTGAAGATCCAGAGCAGCAGAGTGCTGTACTCCACGAGCCCCAGGATCACCGCCTCGATGATCAGCCTCCTTCTGATGCGGAAAAGTGCTGTTCTTGTTTTCATTCTGTACGCTATGTCACCCACGTTTTGCGGAGAAAGCTCCATTCTCTTTGCAAGCTCCGAGCGGAAGAAAACGGTCTTGTCAAGCTTTTCACCGGCGTCCTCGATCTCCTCACGCAGAGCCTTTTCCTGCTCGCATAAGATAAGGTCGATGATCTTCTCCGGCTCCGGCTCCGAAAGCAGCCGGCCGATGTCGTTGATCGACAGCCCCAGCTCCCGGAGAAAGCAGATCATTTTCATTTTGGAAAGATCGTCCTCGGAGTAGAGTCTTCTTCCGCCCTCTGATAATTCCGTGGGCGGAAGTATGCCCCTGCTGTCGTAATACTGAACTGTTCTTACCGACACTCCGCAGAGCTTTGCCAGCTCTCCTGTTGAATACTGTGACACAGCTTTTCACCTCCTATGCCCCTATAATACACTGTTACGCAGCGTCACGAGCAAGACCCTACGCAGGGTAGCATAGCAAATTTAACAGAATGTTCATATTTGGACTTGTTTTGCACCTATATATTATATCACATTTCTTCCGATAATGCAACAGGTCATCCGCTGCCGGGACAAAATAAAAGGGTCACTTCTGCGCTCACAGGCAGAAGTGACCCTGCGTAACATATCAGTCCTTGTCAACTATCTCGGCAATGCCGTCGGCGCTTTCGGCTTCCTCGGCCACACGCTTGGCAGCCTCCTCGCGGGACTTGTCAAGAGCCTCGGAGATATCCTTGCCCAAAAAGTCCGGCAGCTCCATACCTGCCTGCTTGAAGAGGTCTCCGAGAGGAGGAACGCTCTGCATAAGGCCGCTTAGGAAATTTGCGGTAGAGCTTTTTCCGCCTGCACCTGTGCCGGTGTCCCAAACGGTGATCTTGTCGATCTTGATATTCTTGATAGCCTCGACTTGGATAGCCACCAGCTGCTCCAGCTTATCGGCCACGATAAGTCTTACTGCTGCATCAGCATCGCCGCCGGCAGCCTGCACCAGTCTGCGCATACCCTCGGCCTGCTTGGTGAGTATCTCTTGATTACCCTTAGCCTCGGCCTCCATTTTAGCGAAGATAGCATCGGCTTCGCCTCGTGCCTTGCGGCGGGCGACCTCGGCCTCGGCCTCGGCAGCGATCTCAGCCTGCTGCTTGGCGACCTGAGCCTTTACGATGATATCAGCCTGCTGTGTAGCTCTTTCCAGCTCGGCACGGGTAAGCTCGGCCTCCTGCTGGGCGATGTAGGCATCCTGCTTGGCCTTTGCAGCCTGTACTGCCTCGGCAGCAGTTGCGATACGCAGAGCCTCGGCCTCGGCCTCACGCCTCTTGGCCTCGGACATAGCTACCTCGATCTTAGCGGTGTTTTCACCGTCGATAGCCTCGGCATTGGCTGATGCCACCTGAATACGCTGATCCTTCTGGGCATTGGCCTGGCCGATCTCACCGTCGCGGTGCTTCTCGGCAACGGATTTCTTCGCGTCGTTGATAGCCTTTGCAGCGGCCTCCTTACCGAGAGACTCCAAATATCCCGACTCGTCGGTGATATCCGTTACGTTTACGTTTATAAGCCTCAAGCCGATCTTTTTCAGCTCGATCTCCACGTTGTTTGAAACAGCGATAAGGAACTTGTCACGGTCGGAGTTGATCTCCTCGATGTCCATAGTTGCGATGATAAGACGCAGCTGACCGAAGATGATATCCTTTGCCAGCTCCTGCACCTCGATCATTTTCAGACCCAGCAGACGCTCGGCGGCGTTCTGCATGATGCCCGGCTCGGTAGAGATGCCGACTGTAAATCTCGAGGGCACGTTGATACGGATATTTTGCTTTGAAAGCGCGTTTTTCAGATCCACGTTGATAGATATGGGCGTAAGATCCATATACTGATAGCTCTGCAGCACAGGCACGATGAATGCCGCACCGCCGTGGATACACTTTGCGCTCTTGGTCTGTCCGTTCTTGTCGGTGCCGACTTTACCGTAGATTACCAGCACCTTGTCCGAGGGGCATTTGCGGTATCTTGAAAGTATCGCCGCGATCGCCGCGAACAATACCACAGCTACCACACACACAATGATGATCGTCTCCATAGGCATATTCTTGTCCTCCTTTATGACTGTATCTCACAGTCAGTTCTTCACAAACTTTTCAATGATGACCTCTGTTGTGTCATTGGTTATCCAGATCTTCACCTCGTCCGAGAGCCTTGCGATGATAGACCTTTCCAGCTCCTCGACCTCTTCAGAGGCATCATTTTTTTCTGAAAGATTTCTGCGGTACTGCTCAAGGCTCCAAAGTATCTCTCCGACCTTTGCATCGTCGGTGATACCCCTGTCTCCCTGCCCCAGCTTGTACCAGTTATCCTCGGCGCTGTATTCAGCGGGGATGCTCCCGCCGGAGGAGAGCTGCATATTCAGTCTGATAGCCTCTCTTATCCTGCCGATCAGACCCATGCTGTTCTCGTTCCTGTGGCTGCTTGCCAGCGCAAGGAGCTGCTCCTCCTGCTCGGGGGTGGCCGCTCTCTGTGCTGAAAGGCATACGCTGCAGAGGGTTCCCTGCCGGGTGTCCTTTCTTTCAAGCCAGAGGTTGCCGATAAAGCCCTTCATTATATCATGCACCAGACAGATAAGCTCCTCGGTTATAAGGCGAATATGCAGAGCGTCCTTGCCCTCCAGCCTGTTGATGCGGTTGAAGTCATCGACGGCCAGCACCGCCGCCTCCTTGCCCTTGAGATCGCTGTTGATGTGTACGATATCAGATGTAACTGTCATTGTTTTTTCTCCTTTGCCGATCGGCCGGGTACTTCCCGTCATTTTTTACTTGTTCTACACTATTATACATTATTCACCGATCAATTGCAATAGGCTGACCTCAAAAAATTTGAGTCTTCGGCCGGCACGGTATTCCTGTGCAAAGCAGCCTTTCGGCAGTGTGAACAAAAAGCACTGTTGAAATTCATTTAATGTGTATATTGACAAATGTTAGGATTTTTCATATAATTAGAGTAGTAGAAAGGAGTGTGAATTATTTATGTGGAAAAAATGTGTTACAATTGCGCTGACAATAGTTCTATCGGCTTGTATGATTAGTTTCAATGTTTCTGCTGTAACGGTGTCTTTTACACACATTCAGCAAAACAAGAATAAGTGGAGTTGGGCGGCTTGCGACCAGATGAACGCTATGCTTGCCTGTCCCGCAAATTATCACGATCAAAGCGATATAGCCGGCTACGTCTTAGGAAATTATACCGATGTTTATCCAAGCAGTATTACGAATATAGCCAGCGGAGTTAATTATGGCTGTAACAACTATAAAACGTTTGCAGGCTACAGTTCACCATTGTCAAGCAGTGAGATATTTTCATGTCTTTCTGTAGGTTATCTTGTACAGGCTGAGTTACAATACTATAATATATATGAGGAACCAACCCCACACAAAAAAATGGTAATAGTATATGAAGCATACTACGATAATTCTACGCCCTATGTGAGATATTATTCGCCTGTTACTGGTAGTTCTGATTTAACGACCTTAGAATCATTTTACAATGCCAATGCTGCCGCAGTGTACAGATATGTCAGAACAGTGCGAAAAATTTAATTATATTATCAAGGAGGATGACATCTATGAAAACCAGAATACTTTCCCTGCTCCTTGCAGGAGCCGTAACGGTCGGTATGGCTTCATGCGGTCAGACATCGGACGGAGCAGAAAACATCAAAAACGCCGAGCCTGCTGCACAGGTCACAGACACTGCTACCGAGGCTGATGCTGACACAGCCGCTGTCAAAAAGGCTGTTCTTGAAAGCGAGCTGGTCAGGGTCGCCGGCATCAGCGATGACCTTGAGGACGCTGCAGTTTACAGTGCTGTAAGCATCAGCGCCGATCAGCTCTATTCCCTTGAAAGCCTTGACAGTATCACCGGCAGCAGCCTGTGGTACGTTGATACCGACAAACTCAATGAAATAACTCTTCAGAAGATTGACGGCGCCTTTACAGTGCTTGAAGCAGCTTCTCCTGCAATGCCGGAGGATCAGTGGAAGCGTGTTATGATGACACCGTCTGAAACCTCGTCGCTTCTGAAAAGCTGCGCCTCTAAGGCAGACAAGACTGCTGTAGTATCAGTTCCGGAGCTTAGCGACAGCCGTTTCCTGCTTGCAGACAACGGCGGGGAGATAAGCATCTCGCTGCTGTACGGCAGAGAGGATTTCTGCGAAATGAAGCTGGGCGAGACACTAAAGCTCGGCGAGGGCACTGCAAAGCTCAAAGCCGCATTTTCAGAGAACTGAAAAGCTGTTCGGATCTGCCCAGACCCGCGATCAAGCCGTGTTCACACACGGCTTTTTGTTTTGCACAGATTTCTGTCAGTCCTCGCTCTCCACGACCACCGTATCCCCTCTAATGTCGGTGATGCGCACCTGTGTGCCGGTCTTGAGCATCTCCTCTCCGACTGTGACCGCCGAAAGCTCCCTTAGCTGACCCTGCACGGTAACGTTCACCTTGCCCTCGCCCTGCCCCTTCGGCGGGATCGGGATATAGACCGTTCCTGTCAGACCGAGACAGTTGCGCACGTCAAGAGTGCCGTTCTCTGCCAGCCTTGCGGAAAGCTGAACGATCTTCGCCACCGCGAACATAACTATAAAGCCCAGCGCAAGGCCTATGCCGAAGGCCAGCCCTGTAGGCAGCCCGCCGTGCATCGCCACAATAGTCGTCCAGCTGAACACTGTGAGGAATGCCACGATAGTCTGCAGGGTGAACATCCGCATCGAGGAGAAATCCCCGGGATTGCCGCCGTCCACCGAATGACCGCCGGAGGCATCGTGGCCGAGAGTCAGATCGTGGCTAAGATCAACAGAGGACATATCCGCCGGAACATCAAAGCCGCCGTGCATACCGCCGCCGTCAAAGTCAATGCCCGAGGTGTCGGACACATCAAAGCCCGCACCGCCGTCGTGCATACCGAACAGCGCCAGCAGCGTCTGTATCAGCAGCAGCAGCGTCGAGGGCAGCGCGATGCAGTAAAGCACCTTCAGGACTGTGCTAAGCCCCTCCCACCATTCACTCATAGTTGACCCTCCTTTGTTTTATGTAAATCTCATTTACATAGATTATATAACGTTTTCGTTCATTTGTCAATAGCTTTTTGCAAAAATTTTCCGTTCACAATTTGTACAGTATTCACAAAATCGCGGTTTTATGCAAGTTTTTTAAACTGATTTTTCGCTTTCCTATTGACAAATCTGCGTTCTGTGTTTATAATAAATGTAAATAATATTTACGTCAGATGCCGCAGGAAAGGAGCGATACCTATGAACAGCAACGAATTGGGGCGGCGCATCAAGGAGGCGCGGCTTGCAAAAAAGCTGACCCAGGCCGAGGTGGTCGGTGATTTTATTACAAGGAATATGCTTAGTCAGATAGAGAGCGGGGCTGCCCTGCCCTCGGTGAAAACGCTGCAGTATCTAAGCCGGGTGCTGGAGGTGCCTATGTCCCAGCTTATGCCGGAGGAAGAAGCCTCCCCGGAAGGCGACGGTTCCGCAGATTATTTGGAGCTGCGGGCTCAATATCTCAAGGGTGCCTACAGCCGGGTGACCCAAGCTCCGGATATCCCCGGCTATGCCGACGAGCAGAACGCCCTCCGCGCAAGGAGCTATCTTGCGCTGGCCTCTGCTGCCGACAGCAGCGATATCGCAGCCCTCCAGCAGGCGGCGGAGTATGCCAAAAAAGCAGCGCAGCTGTCCGAGGGGGGGATATTTGCCAACTCCTCTGTGCGGTCAGAGGCTATGCTGCTGCTGAACAGGCTGGCGGGGCAGCTCTCCGACTACTACAAAAGCATGATCGACAGCGAGCTGTCCGGCGCCTCTATCGGCGGGGACTAAAGCAGTCTCAATAAAGATCAAGATCGGGAACACCTTGTAAGATGTTCCCGATCTTTTTTACTGCGCAGATACCTGCTGCCTTGTCCTGTTTCGGCTGCTGTAGCTGTAGAAGCCGCACTCTCCGTTCAGTGCATCTACAGTGACCACATAGTTCAGCATATCGTATTTGTCGTGCAGGGAGAATTTCCAGCAGGGGCGCAAAACCACTTCGGGCGACTCGTCAGAGGGCTGCTTCCCGCTATAGACAAGCTGGACGGTATCTCCTGCGGCCGAGATGTACTCGGCCAGCTTTTCGCTGACCCTTTCAGCCGCCTGTGAAAGGGATATGATCTCCGTGACCGGCTCTCCCGTCTCCTCGACCGTATTGTTCATACACAGTCTCCCACGAAAACTATCCACCTCGTCCTGCCCGAGCATCAGCGCTGTGCATCTGGTATCGAAGCTGTCAAAACGGAAGTCGCTGCTGCCCATTACGCCCTCACGGTAATAATCGAAGGGCAGTCCCTTCCATGCGAGGGAGCAGTGCATGATAAGCGCACTGCTGTTCTTGTCAAAGTCGGCAATACCGTACTCGTTCACCTTCAAGGTGATGTTTCTGTCAAGCTCAAAGCCAATATCAGCGGCAAATTGCTTTTCAAGATAGTCCGCCGCTGCCCTTACAGACACATTCCCCGACGGCAGAGGGAATAGCTTATCCGCTGTACCGGAGGAATAAATGCACCTGTCTTTTTCCTCAAGGTCAACATCCGGGAACCAGGCCGTGCTTGTTCCCTCCTCTGCACCCACTGCCAACATCATCCGCCCCCGGTTGAAGGACAGCGGATACTTATCCCACTTAGTCTGAAATACATGACGGTTGTTCTTTTTATCCTCGTAGGTCATCATATAGATGCGGGGGTCGTCGCTGTTTATCAGATCAAGGTGGTCAAGAGCCTTCGGATCGGCATATACGGGCATCTTATCTCCGTTTTCATCCGTAATAAAGCTGCCGTCCTCCTCGGTCGAATATCCGATCAACTCTCCCTCAATGCCCTCGGCGGTAAAACCGATATTTGATTCATTGAAGTCCTCAACCAGCGCCTTTCCGAAGCGCCTGATGCTTTCGTACAGATAGGAGGGCTTATACTCCGTCTTTGTCTGTCTGACAGTCAAGATATGTATGTCCTCCGTCTCCGGCATTGCAAACTGCGCCTGCGACATATCGAGATTGTCATACTCCGTTTCACGGCAGCGCCGGACGTCATCATCAAACTGCGCAGCTATCTCGCTTGTCAGCCGCATTTCCCCGGCATAGCCGCTGCTTGTTTCTCCGCCGCCCGAGCATCCCGCCAGCAGCAGGGCAAGAGCCGCTGTAAAAATACGCTTCATTTGTATTCCTCCTAAAGAAAATTACCGATAAAGGGAGAACTCCCTCTACCGGTAATAACAAAATAATATCCTTTTTCGTGAGCATATCATTAAGCAGGATACAAAACTTTGTAGATATGCACAATCTGCAGGCTGCTGCCTTGTGCAATATGCCGGGTGTGTTCAGAACAGCATACCTTTAAAGCACACCTCCGGGCGATGCTCGTCGAAGTTGAAGCTGTGGTAGGCTCCGCCGTGGCAGAACTCCGCCTCCTTGCAGTCGCGACACATCTCCGCTTCATCGGAAAGATCACGGCGGAAGATCTGAAAGCCCTCCTTCCAGACCTTGCTGAAGCGGTCGCGCTTTATGTTGCCTTGGATGAATTCCGGGCGGCGCTCGATGTCAAGGCAGGCGGTAATATCGCCGTTGCACATGATGCTGGCGGTGTAGAGGCCGGCGGTGCAGAGGAAATACCAGTCCCGCACCTCCCGCTCGTACTCTGTGCCGAGGTAGTGGCTGCAGCCGTAGCAGACCGGCTCGCCGCCGATGCGCTTGTTACGGATGAACTCAAACATATACCTGTAATCCTCCGGCGTAAGCAGCAGCTCAGGGTGCGCCTTTGCCCGCCCTATGGGCTCGATGTTGATTACCCGCCAGGAGTCGATGTCCATTTTGTCGAAGATGCGGTAGAGCTCGTCAAGCTGTGAGATGTTCTCGTGAGTCACCACTGTGGTGATCTGCACTGCTCCCCAGCCGCCGACCTCCAGCAGGTTCTCTATCCCCTGCATTGCCTTGGAATAGCCGCCGGGAGTGCGGCGAAACCTGTCGTGGGTCTCCTCCAGTCCGTCGATGCTGACGGATATCGTCCGCATACCTACCCGCTTCTGATCGCGGGCAACGTCCTTTGTTATCAGCGTGCCGTTCGAGGTCATTCCCCAGCTGAAGCCGAGCCGGTGTGCTATGTCGGTGATCTCGAAAAACTCCCTCCGCAGCAGTGGCTCGCCGCCGGTGATGCAGAGCATTTTGTGTCCTGTGCCGAGATCCTCCTTTACCTCCCGCAGCAGCCTGTCGTAGTCAGAGACCTCCAGCTCCTCGCTGGGAACATCGCCGCAGCTTGAGCCGCAGTGGGTGCATCTTTCGTTGCAGCGCAGCGTCAGCTCAAGGAAGAGATTTCTAAGCTCCGGCTTTTTCATCAGCCCCCGCCGGTAATCCGCAAGGGTCTGCATATTCTGATTTTTGACTTGAACGTTCAGCATTCTCACACCTCACTGAGCAGAGTCCAATGCCTCTGTAGGAGGGCCATAGACCGTCTGTATCTCGCCCGAGTCTGTCTCGGGATCGTAAAGACCTGACTCCGTGTCAGACTCCTCGTAATCCACCGGTGCCTCGTACTCGGTCTGAATATTGTCGGAGGAGGGATCGTAATCGACCGGCGGGCCGTAAACGTCCTGCACCTCCTCAGAGGACGCATCAAAATCCGTGGGCGGCCCATAGACCTCCTGCGGCTCCTCGGAGGAGGCATCGAAGCTGTTGTTTGAAACAGCCGCGCCGGGAGTAACGTCATCCGCCTTGCCCGAGCTGCTGCCGCCGCTGCAGGCGGTAAGGCTCACAGCCGCCGCGAATGCCGCCGCTATCATAGCTGTCCTTTTGGTCTTTTTCATAGTATCGGCTCCTTTCTGCATATAGCTGTATAATATACGTTTCAAAGCCCTCGGATTTATGGTGGCATACTGCACAAACTTTCTGCATCATATATGTGCATCCTGTACATCTGCTGCCTGTTCTGATTTCATTATAACCACAGCAGCCCGTAATGTCAAGCACAAAAAATGCCCGGGAGAGCCTCCCGGGCAAATAGTTCAAAATACGCTTATCAGATCATGGGGTCTTCCCAGCAATCGGGAGCTTCCAGACCGAGCAGCTTGGCAACGGTGGGGGCTACATTAGCCAGACCGTACTTTGTGCTGTCGGCATCAATGATCTCGTGGCGGGTCTCCTTATCCCAGATGATAAAGGGAACGCGGTTAAGGGAGTGAGCGGTACGCACCTGTATCTCGCCCTTCTTGTTCTTCTCCAGCATCTCGTCGGCATTGCCGTGGTCGGCGGTAACAAGGAGGGTGCAGTTGCACTCGTCACAGACCTTGAGAAGTCTTGCAAGGCCAAGGTCAACGGCCTCAACACCGGTGATAGTTGCATCCATGTTGCCGGTGTGGCCTACCATATCGCCGTTGGGATAGTTGCATCGGATGAAATCGTACTTTCCGGAGCGGATAGCAGCGATCAGATCATCGGTGATCTCGGCGGACTTCATCCAGGGACGCTCGTCAAAGGAAACACGGTCAGAGGGGATCTCCTTCCAGGTCTCCAGCTCGTCATCAAAGCGCTCGGAGCGGTTGCCGTTCCAGAAATATGTAACGTGACCGTACTTTTGGGTCTCGGAAACGGCGTAGCTGTAAAGGCCGTTCTTGACAAGCAGCTCGGAGAGAGTGTTCTTGATCTCCGGGGGATTTACCAGATACTTCTTGGGTATCTTCAGATCGCCGTCATACTCCAGCATACCGGCATAGATAACATCCGGGATAACACCGCGGTCAAAGTGCTTGAACTCCTCGCCGCCGTCAAAGGCCATAGAGATCTCTATAGCGCGGTCGCCGCGGAAGTTGAAGAGGATAACGCTGTCGCCGTCATCCACCTTGCCGACGGGCTTGCCGTCCTTGGCGATAACGAACTCCGGCAGATCCTGATCGATAGCGCCGGTCTCGTTACGGAGAGTCTCAACAGCCTCAAGAGCGCTGTCAAACTGTCTGCCTTCGCCGTGAACGTGAGTATTCCAGCCGCGCTCGACCATGCCCCAGTCAGCCTGATATCTGTCCATAGTGATCTTCATTCTTCCGCCGCCGGAAGCGATCTGCGCATCAAACGAGGCATCGTTCAGTGCAGCGATGCAGTCCTCAAGCTCCTTGATATATATCGGAGCAGAGGTAGCGGGAACATCTCTGCCGTCCAGCAGGATATGGCAGCGCACCTTCTTAACGCCCTCCTCCTTAGCCTTGGCCAGCATCTTTTCAAGGTGGTGGATGTTGGAGTGAACGTTTCCGTCAGAGAGCAGGCCGAGAAAATGCAGAGTGGAATCCTTGGTCTTAACGTTGTCGATAAGCAGCTTCCAGGTAGCGCTTTCAAACATCTTCCCGCTTTCAAGGGACTCGTTTACCAGCTTAGCGCCCTGGGAGTAGATCTGTCCGCAGCCGAGAGCGTTGTGGCCTACCTCGGAGTTTCCCATATCCTCGTCCGAGGGGAGACCTACGGCATCGCCGTGAGCCTTCAGCGAGGTGTTGGGATAGTTTTTCAGCAGCATATCCAGTGTGGGGGTGTTAGCCTCGGTAACAGCATCGCCGAGACCTGTCACGGAAAAGCCCACGCCGTCCATAACTACAAGTACAACAGTTTTCTTTTTTGCCATATAAATTTCCTTTCTATTTGCAGTGATATTACATCACCAATATACGATGCAGAGTCCCGTTTCCGGGTCTATCATATAAGCAGGACAGTTTCTTCCGGCCTCGCCGAAGGAATAGACCTCGGCCTCACCGATAGTTCCGCCTATCCTCTCGCAATAGACGCGGAGCTTTTTATGTACGAAGCTGTCCTTTTCCGCAAGCTGTCCGCCCTTTGAAAGAGCCGCCTCGCGCAGCTCCTTGATGCAGTCCTCGTCGGCCTTGAAATGTATCCTTGCCTCGGGAACGCCGCTTTTTGCGCCGGGGGTGAACATCATATAGAACTCGCTGCTCCCGTCGGGGATGCTGTCGGGCATGAAATCCAGTTCAGCGCTGTCTATGCCGTTCCCGAAACAGAAGAGGCTTTTTTTCATGGAATAGAAGCTCTTCATCCCGCGGTCGAGGTCAGCTACGACAAATACCGTCACTGCCAGCAGCACTGCCGCAAAAATACGCAGCCCCATTGACAGCCGTCTGACTCCGTCAGAGGGCTCGCCGCGGTTGATGATCCTCTGAACGATGATGAACACCAGTCCGAAGCCTGCCGCGATGACAGTGATCCTGATATAAGTCAGCACAGCCCAAAGCGGTGATGCTATAAGGCACACTCCGACTATCACATCAATGATGCGCCGCACCGGTCTCGGCGGCTTGCCGGTATATTCGCCGTCTATGATCTTTATATCACGCACTGCCACAGCGGTCACCTCTTTTCAAAGGAGGATTGTTCTTCAAGGCAAACAGTCTGTCAGCTGCCGGCAGGATCAGCCCTCAACGGCAGCCTGTACGATAACGTTGAAGTCGTTGGCCTTCAGTGAAGCGCCGCCGATAAGGCCGCCGTCAACATTCTCCTTTGAGAGCAGCTCTGCAGCGTTGCCGGCGTTCATAGAGCCGCCGTACTGGATAGTAACAGCCTGTGCGGTAGCCTCGTCATACTTCTTGGCCAGCTGTGCGCGGATGAATGCGCATACCTCCTCGGCCTGGTCTGCGGTAGCAGTCTTGCCGGTGCCGATAGCCCATACAGGCTCGTAGGCGATAACGGTCTTCTTAACGTCCTCGGCGGAAACATCCCACAGGTCAAGCTTGATCTGACGGGCAATTACCTCCTCGGTGATGCCGCACTCACGCTCCCAAAGCAGCTCGCCTACGCAAACGATAGGCTTGAGACCGGCAGCCAGAGCAGCCTTTGTTCTCTTGTTCACGGTCTCGTCAGTCTCACCGAAATACTGTCTTCTCTCGCTGTGGCCGATGATGACATATTCAACGCCCAGCTCGGTGAGCATATCGGCAGAGATCTCGCCGGTGAAGGCACCGCTCTTCTCAAAGTGAACGTTCTCGGCACCGACCTTGACATTGCTGCCGGCTGTCGCATTGATCGCAGTCTCCAGATTGGTAAAGGGCACGCAGGTGATGACCTCGACCTTGCCCTCGGCATTAGCCACCAGCGGCTTGATAGCCTCGATAAGCTCCTTGGCCTCGGGTCTTGTTTTGTTCATTTTCCAGTTTCCGGCAATTATAGCCTTTCTAACGCTCTTTTTCATTATGAATTACTCCTTTATACGTTTTGTATTTACTTTGTAAGTCCCTCGATAAGCACAAAAATGCCTATTCCGAGGATTATAAGACCGATGCCTATAAGCGTAATCTTCACGGCATTGTTTCCGCCCTCTGCATCAGCCTCCGGCTCCTCGTTTCCTGCAAGGTCGCCGTTTTCATCGGGTATGCCTTGAAAATCCTCGTCCCCTTCATAGACATGGAACTCCTGGGGGTTATTGGGATTATACTTGATCGGCACCGTATCTCCGAACTCACCGGAGTCGTTGATCCACTCCTCAAAGCTTTGCCCCTCCACCGAAAAGCGGATAAGCATCTCTCTGAACACGATCTTCCCCTCGCCCTTGTCGGAGTAATCGGGGATCTCGGTGCTGCGGCGCTCGACCACATCGGCGTTCAGCGAGGGCAGCTCGTCCTCGACGATCTGCGTCTGGTTCTCCTCGGGCATGAAGCGGTAGCCCTTGCCGACCTTTATCCCGAAGTACAAAAGCAGCAGTCCCACCACGATCAGCACGATGCCGACGATCCACATATAGTCCTTGAAGAAGCCGGCGGTCTCGATATCGGTCTTTTCCTCCTCGGCAGCAGCCAGGAGGCGCATTACTGTCATTTCCATAAACTCACCAATAAAAAAGGGGCAGACTGCAAACTTAGTCTGCCCCGAAAATTTACCGCATCAGGGGCAGAAAATGTCCCTTATTACTTGTCGGCGATAACGTCGATGCCGGGAAGCACCTTGCCCTCGAGATACTCAAGGGATGCGCCGCCGCCTGTGGATATGTGGCTCATCTTGTCAGCGAAGCCCAGCTGGATAACAGCCGCAGCGCTGTCGCCGCCGCCGATGATCGTTGTTGCATCGGTCTCGGCAAGGCTCTTGGCAACCGCGATAGTTCCCTTAGCGAGAACAGGGTTCTCGAACACGCCCATAGGACCGTTCCAAACGACTGTCTTAGCGCTCTTTACAGCCTCGGCATAAAGCTCGGCAGTCTTGGTGCCGATGTCAAGACCCATTTTGTCAGCGGGGATAGCGTCAACTACCTCGACCTCGATAGGAGCGTCGATAGGATCGGGGAAGCCGGCCGCAACGGTGGTATCAACAGGCAGGAGCAGCTTCTTTCCGGCAGCAGCAGCCTTTTCGATCATCTCCTTGCAGTAGTCGATCTTGGTATCGTCAACGAGAGATGTTCCGACCTCCTTGCCCTGTGCCTTCAGGAAGGTATAGGCCATGCCGCCGCCGATGATAAGGGTGTCACACTTCTCGATCAGGTTGTTGATAACGTTCAGCTTGTCAGCCACCTTGGCACCGCCGAGGATAGCAACGAAGGGACGAACAGGATCCTCAACAGCGTTGCCGAGGAAGTTGATCTCCTTCTGCATCAGATAGCCAACGGCAGTCTCCTTAACGAACTTGGTAACGCCTGCTGTGGAAGCATGGGCTCTGTGAGCGGAGCCGAAGGCGTCCATTACGAACACCTCGCCGTCAACCAGATCAGCCAGCTCCTTGGCGAAGCCCTCGCCGTTCTTGGTTTCCTCAGCGCCGCGGAAGCGGGTATTCTCGAGGACCACGATCTCGCCCTCTGCCATTTCAGCAACGGCCTTCTTGGCGTTGTCGCCTACGACTGTATCATCCTTTGCGAAGGTTACCTTTGCGCTTACCAGCTCTGCCAGTCTTGCGGCTGCGGGAGCCAGCGAAAACTTATCCTCGGGACCGTTCTTGGGCTTGCCGAGGTGGGAGCAGAGAACGACCTTGCCGCCGTCTGCGACCAGCTTATTGATAGTAGGCAGAGCCGCTGTGATACGGTTATCGTTAGTGATAACGCCGTCCTTCAGCGGAACGTTGAAGTCAACTCTTACGAGGACCTTTTTGCCCTTGACATTAATGTCATCGACTGAAACCTTGTTTAAACCTGCCATGATGTGACATCCTCTCATTATAAATTTTCGGGAGACCCGAATCAATAACTTTTCCGCGGGGACAGACCCCGCCTTATCTATTATATAATATACGCCGATAAAAATCAAGACTGTATCGAAAAGTTTTCAATTTCAACATACTTTTTCCGGCCTATGACCCGTCTTGAACACAGAGCAAAAACAGCGCACCCCGCGCAGGGGTACGCTGTCCGTATCATTCTGTCATAAAGCCTATCTTGAGGCTCATGCCTTCAAAGGAAACGGCCTTTGAATAGGTCACCGAAAGATGCTGGTCGTCGGTAAAGCCGATAGTTTCGCCGTCCTTGAGAGTAACATCTCCGTTCAGAACATAATCGCCCACGGCCATAAGGAAGTTGAACATCTGCGGGGGCTGTGCCTTTGAGCCGATGACCTCGATCTCCTCCTTGCCGTAGGCCTTTAGGCCGTAGGTAAAGCCGCAGAGCAGGCTGTCCTTATTGAGATACATTCCTGCATGGAACATGATCGGTACCGGGAGCTGATCCTCCTTGATATGCTCGGCGACATCGACGAAGAAATTCTTCTCGAACACAGTGGGATTGCAGTAAACGCCAATGCAGTTTTTCAGCTTGGCAACAGCCGATGCCAGCTTGCAGAAGAGCAGCTTTGCATCTACCGGGTCATAGAAATCCTCGTCATTGTTCATGACTGCCACCATGACATGGGCGCCGTGCTTGGCGACCTCCTCCTTGGCATCCTTCCACAGGACGTTATTTCCGGCGCAGGCCTCGGCCTCGCCGTCGGGGATAGGCAGCGGCATTATGGATATTGCACAGTTATAGTCATCCACCGGGAAGACCACAGCGCCGTCCTTGATCTCGTCAGAGAACGAGATGCCCCAGTCCTCCTTCAGATTATGTCTAAAGCGCGGCCAGTCGAAATTCGCGTCTGTCATCAGCACGAAGCCGACCATGGTCTTATCCTTCTTGCTATTCTGTTCACTCATAGATTTATGTTCCTCTCAATAGTTATTAACGTCAAAAACGGCGCCCGCCCGGAGCGCCGGTTTTAGTCAGATCTTGGAATAGCCGAAGCTGTTGATAAGCGCATCCACCTTCTGTCCGCTCTTGCACATTGGGCAGGCGTTGGAGCTGTAGCTGTCGTATTTCGGCAGATCGTCATCGTGGAAGATAGCGTTAACGGTGATGCCGTGAGATTCCTTGATAGCCGAAAAGATAGCGCCGATAGCCGCAAGGCTTCCGTTGTAATACTGAAGGCAGTCAACAGCGCGGGTGATGCTCTTGCCGGTGGAGGCCGAGGAGATCAGCAGCAGTATCTGCTTGCCCCAGATCTTCTTTTGGGTGTTGTCGCGGAAAAGCAGCTGATTGTTCATATTCAGCTCGGGAGTTACGACTGCGATATCCGAGCCGGAGTTGATGCCTGTCTCGGACAGGGTCTCGGCAAGGAACGCGCCCAGCATCTCGGTGCCCTCCATGCAGATTATAGTGTCGATATGCGTGGTGGCATAATTAGAAGCCAACTCCACGGCGGCCTCCTTAGCCATTTTGTGGCTGGTCTTGATAGAGGTCATATCAACATAATAGTTGACGTGAGAGTGGTTAGTGGCAAAATGTCCGGGTATAATATTTATCTTTATACGGCGGTTCTTGTTGCTTTCTATGCTTTGAGATCTGTTTTCCATTAATTTTTCCCTCCTGATAGCACTGCAATGCAGCATCATTCTGAAATCGTGTATATATTATAACATAGGATTAACAAATTGTCAACTGTTAAGGCAACACCGCACGACCCGCGGCTAACGCCTCTGCACATCATCTGCTTGCCAGCTTTCCGTCATATTACCCAAATTCTCCTTGACTTGCGTCAGCAAGCCTGCGTCGAATTTAGGCAATCTGACGAAAAGCTGGA
>JAFSSS010000081.1 GCA_017450925.1 Ruminococcus sp.
AGACCCCTTTCCAAAGACTTCTGACTCTTTTTGGCGAGGGTACCTGTA
This sequence comes from Ruminococcus sp., assembly GCA_017450925.1. Taxonomy (GTDB): domain Bacteria; phylum Bacillota; class Clostridia; order Oscillospirales; family Ruminococcaceae; genus FB2012. The sequence goes on from JAFSSS010000081.1 coordinate 49, forward strand.
TTTCCGCTAAAGTCATCAGACTTTAAAGATAGTGCTTTTTGGGGGAACAGCAGGTACCCTCGCCAAAAAGAATTAAAAGTTTTAGAGAGGGGGTTTGGGGGATGACCCTTTTTCAAAAGGGTCTCCCCCAATAATTTCCGCAGACAGCACGGCAAATTGTCATTTACAGTAATGCACTCCCGTATCGATCTTTTTAAAATCCGACAGATAATTCCCTTGACAAAAGCTTCGGGCTGTGTTATAATCATATTGTGCAGATATAGTATAACGGTTATTATATTGGCTTCCCAAGCCGAGGATGCGGGTTCGACTCCCGTTATCTGCTCCAGAACGTGAGCCGTGCAGATGCGCGGCTTTCTTTGTATTTCTGCCTTAAAAGGGGGGCTCGCTTTGGCTTTCGATTTCAAAAAGGAGTATAAGGAGTTTTATCTTCCGCCGCAAAAGCCGGTGATGATCGACCTGCCGCCGATGAACTATATCGCCGTCCGCGGCTGCGGCGACCCGAATGACGAAAACGGCGAGTACAAGCAGGCCGTTTCGATCCTGTATGCTATAGCCTATACGGTCAAAATGTCCAAAAAGGGCAGCCGTGAGATCAAGGGCTATTTTGATTTCGTTGTGCCGCCTCTTGAGGGACTTTGGCGGCAGGAGGGCACTGTCGGAGTCGATTACTCCCGCAAGGATAAGTTCGAGTTCGTTTCTATGATACGCCTGCCGGATTTCGTCACCCGGGAGGACTTCTGCTGGGCAGCTGAAGAGGCTGCAAAAAAGAAAAAGCTGGACACCTCAAAAGCAGAGTTCTTCACCTACAGCGAGGGAATGTGTGTCCAGTGTATGCATATCGGCAGCTATGACGACGAGCCTGCAACCGTGAAGCTTATGCATGATTTCATCGCCTCGGCAGGCTATGTGCCGGAGCTTGAGGGCGAGCGCCTCCACCACGAGATATATCTCTCCGACCCGCGGAAGACCGAGCCGGCTAAGCTCAGGACCGTCATCCGTCATCCCGTAAGAAAAGCATGAACGGCAGAATGGTGAAGGTCAAGGATTACGTCCTTGATATATTTATGCCCAACCGCTGCCCCTGCTGCGGCTGCTTTCTGAAATGGTACGAAAAGCTGTGCAGCAGCTGCATGGAGAGCCTTCCGCTTTGTAACGAGGAGGATGCCCCTCCCAAGGGATGTTCGGCCTCCGTCAGCGTGTTTGACTTCGACGGTCCTGCAAAGCAGGGGATATATTCTCTGAAGGACGGGCAGGGAAGAGCCTTTGCGGGGTATGCCGCCCGGCTTTTGGCACAGCGCCTTGACGGCTGCGGTGCCGACCTTATCACCTGCGTGCCGATGCCCTACAGGAAGAAGTCCGACCGGGGCTGGAACCAGGCAGAGGTCATAGCCCGCGAGCTGGCCAAGGCTATGGGCGTGGACTGCAGCAGTAAGATACTGCGGCGCAAGTATTCCCGCACCGAGCAGCACAGCCTTACAGCGGCGGGGAGAGCCGGCTTTGCGGAGGAGCAGTACACTGCCGCTAAAGCGCCCCCGGATATTAGGGGCAGGCGCATCATCCTTGTCGATGACGTTATAACAACGGGAGCCACTGTTTCGGCCTGTGCGGCGATCCTCCTGTCTCTCGGTGCGGCTGATGTTATTGCCGCCTCTGTCTGCAGGACAAAGCTTAGATCTAAGGAAGAATAAAAGGGCGGAGATCGGTCTCCGCCCTTAGCAGTCTTATGATAATTTCACTATCGGACTGTCTGCACCGTAGTAGTGAGTGTTTCCGATAAGCTTGTAGCCTCTGACCTTTGCATAGGTCGTGCCGGTGATGCCCTCGATCATATATACTGTTGCAGAGGGATCGTCGATACAGGTCAGACGGGTGAAGGTCTTGCCGTCCTTAGAGGTGTAGATCGCGTAGCCGTCGGTCTTGTCAAGCTTGCTCCATGTGATCCTTCCGGCGCCGTTCACTATGTATTTCGAGGCAGTGAGCTTTGCGACCTTTGCTGTCTTTGTCACGCTCTTTAGAGCAGTGGGGTAGCGGCTGTTGTAGTTGATGCCGGCCACCTTCTTGTGTGCTATCACAGCGAATTCAAAGTTCTCGCCGATCGGAAGTCCTGTTACTGTATAGGTCAGACCGGAGGTCGAGCCGACCTTTACCCAGCTTCCGTCAACCTTGCGGTAAACGTAGTAGCCGTCTGCATTGGCGTTCTCGTTCCATTTGATCTGCACGCTCGAGGTCGTTGCCTTTACTACCTTCATGCCCGTTACCTTTGCGGGTTTGATGTTGAAGTTTACTATGCGCGAGCCGGAGTAGTCGCCCATTCCGGTGATCCTTACAGATGCCTTGCCGACCTTGGTATTGTTGGAATATGTAAGCTTGTAGTCAACGTCCTTGGCAAGCACGCGGCCGCTGTCGGAAACCGTAACGGCGGGAGTAAGTGCCTTGCCGGTGAAGTTCTGCGCCGAGATCGCGGCTACATCCAAAGTGTCAACTGACTTGGAAAGATTTACCTGCACAGCCTTTGTGGAGCAGTTGCCGAAGCTGTCATAAGCGTAAATATAGGTGTTGTATTCGCCCAGCTCCTTGTTGTGGTCAGAGGTCTTTACGGTAAAGGAGGCAGTGCTTCCGGAGATGCTGCCGTTGCAGACAGTCCCGGTTGACCAGCCGGGGTTAAGGTCATCGGTCGCATTGTAGGATGTCCACGTGGGGAACTTTACTGTCTTGATAGAGTTCTGTGTGGATACAGTGCATTTTACGGTATAGCCGGAGGCTGATTTGTTGGTTACGGTGATGCCCGAAATGACAGGAGCGCTGCGGCTGACTACGGTGTAGATAGTCTTAGTCGCCTTGAGACCGCTGGTGTTATAAACATCCACAACGGAAACATAGGTGTCGCTCAGGCTGCCGAAATCAGATACCTTTACGGCGGTGCTGGCCGATGCCGAGGTGCCGCTCTTCTTGACGGTGACCTTCTTTCCGGCAGAGGCGCCCTTGCTTTGGGGATAGGTCGTTATCTCAAAGCGGTCGAGGCCGACTTCGTCCTTGGCAGAGGCCTTAACGGTAAAGCCGTCCTTTGTTATCGAGGAGGCGGAAGCACTTGTAAGTGTGGGCGCAGATGATTGAGCCTCCTGCAGGACTTGAGGCTTTCCGTCGATATACAGGCGGTAGAAGTAGTTGTCGCTGACATTGACCTTGCGGTTTACCGTGCAGACAAGGTCGCCGGTAGCCCAGTCGTCCCATTTCCAGTTCTGCTCAATAAGTGTGACCTGTGAGCCGCTGACTGCCTTGACGATAGCAACGTGGGAGTATTCCTTGTCCTGCATGATATCGCCGGGAATAGGCTGCGAAACTGTTCTTAGCTCTGCGGTGTGGCCGCTTATGGGATAATAGACCCGGGGCTTGCCTTGATAGTTGTTGATATCGTAAAGGTTCACATCCCAAAACTTGTTGTAGAACTTATCGATATAAGCTGCGCAGGAGTAGTATCCCGACCAGCTGTAATAGGTCGAATAGATAGCGTCAACGCCCATGAAGGAGTCCACCACTTGACCAGTGTAGGTGATGAAAACGTTCTTCTGTGTAAGATCGGAGGTCTCGGCCGATGCAGAAACGGCCGGCAGGGCGGTGAAGAGCATTGCCGCTGCGCTAAGCAGCGAGAGAAGCTTTGTTCGGAGTTTTTTCATCCTGATCTCCTTCCTAAGATAAGTGCTGTGTTCCCGCGCGGACAGTAGTAAGCTTTGACTGCGGGAAGTGAAGGTCATGCCGCTTTGCAAACGTTCAGCAGGCGGCGGCGTATTTATATAGTATCACACCGGTTACAAAATGGCAACAGCATTTTGTCATTTTCTCTGTTTTCAACAAACATGATTGGATATTTTGTACAAAAAAACACCCTCAAAAAAGTTCAATTTGTCGAATGTAAGTTCTCCTGTATAAACATATATTCGTTTTGAAGTACGATTATCTGTACTTTCAATATTGACAAGTTTTCTGCTTGTCATTCATCCCCCGCGAAAAATTGCACAGTAAACGATTAAGGTGCAGATCTCGGTTAATAATTTCAGCAAAAAACAGTTACAGCAGCCGCCGGAGTCTGTAACCTTTTGTAATATTTTACGCTCATAATTCAGATACTTCACTTGACAATGAACACCATATCGTGTAATATTAAATGTAAGGATCATACGGACGGACAGGTTCTTTTTGCAGCCTTTCCGTTTATTCTTCATTCGGAGGGATATATATGGAACAGAAAAAGAAACCCCGTGCAAGAGAGGTCTTCACGGCGGAGGGCGAAGGTAACGCCAGAAAGAAGGGCGAGGGGCTCAATTCCGGCCCTGTCGGCTCGCAGGACGGCTATGCCGACAGACGTAAAAAGCAGTCCGGCAGCTCCGGAGCGACAGTTCAGACCGGCGGCGGCTTTTCGGGCAATCCCAATGTCAAGCGTGCGGCTATCGGCGGCGCGGCACTGATACCGATAATCATCATTGCCGTGATACTGTTCGTCAAGTTCGGCGGCGGACTGGAGTCCCTTACCGGCGGCACAGCTCTCCCCGAAAGCTTCGGCGGCAGCAGCACCGGCGGCTATTCGCAGAATTCGCCTATCGCCGTGGATAATACTGTGGCTTCCGGCTCAAGAGCGAAATACACTGCGATCAAGGGAGGCGGCAGCGATAAGATCACTATCATGGTCTATATGTGCGGCACCGACCTTGAGTCCAAGCACAGCATGGCCTCCAGCGACTTGAATGAAATGGCGCAGGCCGACCTCGGCGATAAGATCAATATCATCGTCTATACCGGCGGCTGCAAGAACTGGAAGACACAGGGGATCAGCAACAGCGTCAACCAGATCTATCAAGTGCAGAAGGGCGGTCTTAAACAGCTTGTAGCCGACGACGGCAGCAAGTCTATGGTCGAGCCCTCTACCCTCACGGGATTTATTGATTACTGCAAGAAGAATTTCCCCGCCGACAGGAACGAGCTTATCCTTTGGGATCACGGCGGCGGTTCTGTCACCGGCTACGGCTATGACGAGAAGAACGCCCGCAAGGGCTCCATGAGCCTTGACGGCATCAACCGCGCACTTAAGGACGGCGGCGTGAAGTTTGATTTCATCGGCTTTGATGCCTGCCTTATGGCTACTGCCGAGACCGCTCTGATGCTGAACCAGCACGGCGATTACATGATCGCCTCCGAAGAAACAGAGCCGGGCATCGGCTGGTATTACACCGACTGGCTCAACAAGCTGGCCAAGAACACCTCGATGCCTACTGTTGAGATCGGCAAGAACATCGTTGACAGCTTTGTCGAGACCTGTGCCGCCAAGTGCCGCGGTCAGCAGACGACCCTGTCAGTCACCGATCTGGCCGAGTTTGCAAATACCGTTCCCTCGAAGATATCCTCCTTCTCCAGATCCGTAAGCTCCATGATCGAGGCGAAGGATTATCAGAAGATCTCCGATGCAAGATATCAGACCCGCGAATTTGCCAGCTCCTCCAAGATAGATCAGGTGGATTTCGTCAATCTGGCGGAGAACGTGAGCAACGAAGAGGGCAAGGCTCTTGCCGAGGCAATAAAGAAGGCGGTCAAGTATAACCGCACCTCCTCCAATATGACCAACGCCTACGGCATCTCAATATACTTCCCATATAAGCGGGCTTCTATGGTCGATAGCGCAGTTTCTACCTACAGCTCTATCGGAATGGATCAGGATTATTCCAAGTGCATCAGACAGTTCGCAGGTCTTCAGACCAGCGGACAGATAGCGGCACAGGGCACCGCCTCGCCGCTGGCTGCGCTGTTCGGCGGCGGCTCACAGGGCTCCTCAGGCGACTCGAATGTGATCTCCTCGCTGCTCTCGGGCTTCCTCGGAGGCTCCGGCAAGAGCATTGCCGGTCTGGACGAGACAAATACCGACTTTATGAAGGACACCGACCAGACACAGGCAGCCCAGTACCTCGCGGAGAATTATTTCAAGACCGATAACCTCAACTGGAAGAAAGCCGAGGATGATCAGTATTACCTTGACATCCCCGCCGACCAGTGGAAGCTTGTCCATATGCTGGACATGAATATGTTCCTTGACGACGGCGAGGGCTATCTCGATCTGGGGCTTGACAACCTCTACAGCTTTGACGGCGATAAGATGATCGCAAGGACAGACAAGAAGTGGCTTTCCATAAACGGTCAGACCGTAGCATACTATCACCTTGACACTGTCGATGACGGCAGCAGGTACATGATCACCGGCTATGTTCCCGCACTTCTGAACGGCGAACGAGTAAAGCTGCTGCTGGCCTTTGACACCGAGCATCCAGACGGCTATATCAGCGGAGCGATCCCCGATTATCAGCGCATCGAGACCGACCTTGAGGCAAAGAGCCTTACCGGCCTTGAGATCGGCGACAAGCTGGAGTTCATATGTGACTATTATACCTACGATCAAGAGTATCAGAACACCTATATTCTCGGAGACCCCGTTACAGTTTCGGAGAACATGACAATACGCAACATTTCGGTGGGCGAGGATAAAAAGGTCAAGCTGACCTACCGCTTTACCGATATTTACGATCAAGCCTACTGGACGGATGCTCTTGACCTGTGACAGAGTGAATTGAGGTGAGGATGTGAAGAAGAGTTCAAGGATAAAGCTGGTGTTGCTGATCGGCGCAGTGCTGCTTTTGGGCGTGTTCGCAGTGCTGGTCATCGGGCTGGCAAGGTATGTGATGAAGGGCAGACGACAGACCTTGAGCCAGGCTATCAAGTGGCAGTCGGAGCATTACGATCTTTCGTTCTACGAGCCTCTTGCAAAGACGGATTACACCGTGAACAGCTTTGACGGTTACGAGCTTCACGCCTGCCTGCTGAAAAATCCCGTGCCGACGGATAAGTACATCATCATCTCCCACGGTCACACCGATAACCGTTACGGCTCTTTGAAATATGTGAAAATGTATCTTGACCTTGGCTTCAACTGCGTCATCTACGACCTTAGAGGCCACGGCGAGAACGAGCGTGTATGCTGTACCTACGGCATCCGTGAGGGGCAGGATATCGCCGAGCTGGTAAAGGACACCCGCCGCCGCTATCCGAATATATCCCGGCTTGGGCTCCACGGCGAGTCACTTGGGGCGGCATCCACGGCGGCGGCTATGAAGTATTCTCCCGAGGTGGATTTTGCCGTAGCCGACTGCGGCTTTGCCGACATCGACAATGTGCTGCGGGGCGCCGCAAGTTCGGGCGGCCTGCCCTCCTTCTGCGTTGACCTTGCAAACCTCGGAGCAACGCTTATCTACGGCTTCTCCTTCGGGGATATGCGCCCGATCGACTCGCTGGAGGGGTGCAGAGTGCCTTTCCTGTTCATACACGGCTCGGCGGATACCTTTATCCTGCCGGAAAACTCCTACCGTATGTCAGAGCGGCTTGCAGGCTTCAGTGAGGTTAGACTTATCAAGGACGCCCCCCACGCCGCCTCGGTGCTTACCGACCCCGTGACCTACAAGAGGTACGTTCAAGACTTTCTTGAGTGTCTGTAGTCCGAATATAGTTGATAATGGATAGTTGATAGTTAATGAAAGGCGCTCCTTTCATTATCAACTATCAACTGTCAACTGTCAATTATAAAAAGGCCGCTCTCCGGGGAAAGGGAGCGGCCTTGTTGTATAGACGGAAATGCGTGGGTCTCTGCGGCTCTGTTCCTTAGTCAGAGCTTTAGGCGTGGCTGTCTTCGGAGCAGAGGTGCATTCCGTTTACAGCGTGATATGAAAAATGTCAGTCGTCCTCGCTTCTTCCGACATAGAGGAAGAATACTGCGGCGCCTGCCGTTACTGCGGCAACGAGCAGCGGCAGCAGCGGGAAAGAGGAGCCGGGACTGTCATAGTTCGTGCCCTCGGGAGCCTCCTTGACCTCCGGGACGGCTGCGCTCTCTGCGGCGGCACAGATACGCTCGGGCGGCTGCGCTTCGGAGGAGCTTTCTTCCTCCGGCGGCGGGATCACCGTTCCGTCTTCTGCGACGGTGCCGCCCAGCTCAAGACATTCCGCGATCATGTTCACGGTCATGTCGGGATTTTTTCCGCTGGCGTATGCCTTCAGAACATCATCAGTCCCTGTGTATATCCGTTTGATATAGGGATGATCTCCCTCCGGGTCGGTGGTGGGATTAACTGCCGTAACAGTGTAGATGCCCTCCTCCTCAAACAGCTCGTCCTTGGTGGGGAGCCGGTCAAAAATGCGGGTCTCGGTGTAGCCGTTTTCCTTCTCCGTCCAGCGTGAATAGCTTACCTTTACTTTCAGATAGTCGGAGCTGGGAGAGGTCAGCTTAAATCCGTTTTCAGTGTAAAACGCATCGTCCAGTGTGCCGCCGGTGGCGCTGTCTGTCAGACTGATGCTGCAGCCGCTGCTGCGGACGCGGAATTTGAAAAAGATGCGGTAGTCGTACTGCCTGTCAAATATGAAACGGTCCTTGTTGATGCGGTAATCAAGCGCCACCTCGTAATCGCCCTCGTCAAAGACCTGCACGAGCTTGTCCGAAAACGGGGTGTCTATCGTGCCCAAGAAATCCGCGATGACCTTCGGCTCGCCGACCTCGCCGTCCTTGTCTGTGCGGCGGACTATCAGCGCACCGCGCCGGAAATCAGCGCCGCTGATGCCGAAGTAGCTGTCAGAGCCCTCCGTGTCGGAGCTGATGCTCAGGCTGTCGTCGCCGTGGAGGCGTGCAAGGTCGAACTGCGAAAGGTTGAACCATAGGGAAACGCCCTCTGTCGGGGATTTGACGAGAATATCGTCATCCAGTATCTCGGAATAGCCCGAGAGATAAAAGCTGCCGATCTTCCAGCCGTCGTGGATGTCACCCTGTGCTACCGGCTGACTGCCGGAGTAGCCGCTGTGATCTCCTGCGGCGGCAAGGCTGCCGACGTAGTGCTTGTTGCCGTTGGCGACTATGCCGTAATCTTCGGAGCTGCTTTCACCTGCATAGAATTCATAGACCTCTGCCACACGCTTTACGTCCTTGTCAGAGGTGTCGATGAACCAGAACCTTGTGTCATCGACCTGTATCTCAAGCTTGTAGGCGACTATCACTCTGAAATAACAGCCCTCTGTAAGCTGCATTTTGTCAACGGAGTAGCTCCTGCTGTCGAAGGAACCCTCGGGTATCTTCAGAATGTCGAGATATTTCTCGGCAACCGTCCAGTTTTCGCGGTCATAGGAGGTCTCGATAACGATAGCCCCCGTCCCTATCCTGCCGCCGAGCTTTACACCGTCCACCTCCGAGCAGCTGTCGTCCTTTATATGCCAGTTGAATTTATCGTCATTGAAAAGTGCGTTGCAGAAGGTGTAGGAAACAGTGAATGTATCGCTGCCGTCCAGCTCGAGGACGGGAATGTTTCCCGAGCCGCTGGCTGTCATATTCCCTGTGACAGAAAGCTGACCGAGGGTCTCCAGTTCAGAGGTCCTGCCTATGTAGAAATTGGATGACATCTTATAGTCACGGTCGGCATCGTATTCATAGACCGTCCCTTGAAGATACAGCTCCGGCTCGTCCTCGTTGGCAGATGCAGAAAAGACAAGCTGTGTCAGCATAAGCGCTGCAGCCCCTGCAGCCGAGAGTATCCTTTTCAGAGCATTCAATTTACATACCTCCTTTATATCATGATACTTTCTTTCCGTGATAAGCCGATAGTTGATCCGCGGGAGCGCATTTTCCGCCGAGTTTTACTATCGCCTGTTCCATATATATAAATACATCAAGATATATAAATGCATCAAGCCCTGCGCTTCACCATTCTAAGCCTGTCCCATTCCTCGTTTCCGAAGCGGAAAGCCTTTTCCGTGAGCGTGTCTTCGGCAAAGCCGGCAGAGAGATAGCATCGCCGTGCGGCAGCGTTTTGGGCAAACACCATAAGCGACACCTCGCTGCAGCCCTTTTCGCAGAAAGCATATTCCGCAGCCAGCGAAAGCAGCTCACGTCCTAAGCCGCGGCCGCGCTGTGAAGCGTCGATGATTATAAACCGCAGCATAGCACTTCCGGCCGCTTCGTCGGCGGCGAGGCAGAGGAAGCCCACGGGTCTGTCCCCGCTGTCAGCTGCGGTAAATGGGATATCGCCGTAGCTTTTGGCATGATCCTTCAGCAGCGTCAGCAGGTCATCCTTTTCAAGGGGATATTTAAGCCGTCCCGCGCACCAAAGGGCGTGAGTCCTTTCGTCCGTGACCCAGCCCTTCAGCGCATCAAAGTCACGGGCGGGGTCAAAGGGTCTTAGCTTCACACCGTTCACTCCTTTCAAGCCTTGCTGTCAACTATCATTATATAATCAAATCCCCCAAAAGTCAACGTCCCGGGAGCTATTGTAATCAAATATTCCAAAATGTAACTGCAAAAATCCTCCCCGGGGACTGTCGGATAACACACGGTTACAGATAAGCGCGGCATCGGTTAAGGAACGGAGTCTATCGGTTACAATTTGGCCGCATAAAAGCTTTAAAGGAATGATGTGTCAGCGGTTGACAAATCCTATGAACAGTGCTAAAATATAGCTGTCAAACCGTATGCTTTTACAGTCTTGAGCATGAACGTGAGGCGTACAGTGAAAATACTTGTCACATCTGGAGATGAAAAAATGAAAAGGATCATCAGTGGATTATCATTTATAGCTGCCGCGGTAATGTGCAGCTTTTCTGCAAGTGCGGATGCACCGGCCTTCAGCGTGTCCGATGCCTCCGGCAAAGCAGGCGATGAAGTCAGTGTGAAGGTGGAGATCAGCGGAAATCCCGGCATAATAGCCTTTCACCTGCTTGCGGATTATGACTCCGGCGCTCTGACGCTTGTCAATGCCAAGAGCGGCATTTTCCCGGGAACAAGCTTCGGCTCAAAGGAAAAGCTGCCTTTCAGCTTTCTGTGGTCGGATGCCGTCAGCGGGGACTATACCGATAACGGAACCCTTGCAGAGCTTACCTTTAAGATAAAGGATGACGCTCCTGCGGGAGAATACACCGTGTCGCTGCAATACGATCCCGAGGACGTGTTCAACTTCGATATGCAGAACGTCAGCTTTGAGACCTCCGCCGGGAAGATCACCGTCACCGGCGGACAGGGCGGCGCATCCTCCTCCGCATCCGGGAACGCTTCATCCGCCGCAGATGACAGCTCCTCCGGGCAGAAGCCAGGTAAAAAAGCCGTCAGCGAAGGTTCATCCCGCTCCGCTGCAGAGGAGACCTCCTCCGCCGCAGGTGAGACCCCCAAAAAAGACAGCGCAGCAGGGGATAGCTCCTCCGCTGAAAGTGCTGCCTCCGCAGAGGAAAGCGCCGCAGGTACGGCTAAGCCGACAGATACAGCATCGGCAGCATCCTCTTCGGACACATCATCTGAAGAAGTATCGTCCGTGGTCACTTCGTCAGTGGACACATCGTCAGCAGACAATTCATCTGCGGACGTATCGTTTGCGGACGTATCGTCTGCGGACAGCGATCCTGCCGCTGCCGAAAGCAGCTCCGAAGCCGCCGCATCGGAGAGCGGAGAAGAGAAAAGCAGCAGCGCTCCCGTCGTGATAATCGCCCTGCTTTTAGCCGCCGCAGCCGCCGCCGGGATAACAGTTTTCCTTAGGAAAAGAAGTCAATAGTAAAAGCGTACAAATGGGAAGATAATTCTTTGTACATATTTAATTATAAAAAAAAATTCGCACAAAAAAAAGTTGTTTTGTATTGACAAAGTGATGATATTGTGATAAACTATAAATGTTAAATTGAATCATTATCGCATCATGCTGATCCAGTTAAGATACGGTAACAAAGAATGTTTAACGAAAGGATGGAAAACTATATGAAGAAGATCAAAAAGGCAGCTGCCTTAGCTGTAGCAGCTGCACTTACCGCTTCAAATGCGATAGTTTTTTCAGCATCCGCTGAAAAGGCACCGCTCAAGGTCTCGGTCGTTCCTTCGGTTTCGGAAGTTAAGGCCGGCGAAGAGTTTGAAGTGGAAGTAACTATTACCGATAACCCCGGCGTTGTAGCATGGCATTTCTATCTCGGCTATGATGATACTGCTTTCGAGGTGACTGATGACCCCGATCTCGAATCAATATCACAGACCTATATCAATGATAAGGGCAAGGAAAAAACTACATCAGCATCTGTAATAGCCGGCCCTATTGAGAACAATCCTTTAAGCTTCAGCTGGAATGATGCTCTCTATACCGACTATTACAATACCGGCACAGTTATCACCTACTATTTCAAGGCTAAGGATGATATTCAGCCAAAACAGTATGATTTTGAGTTGACCTTTGATTCAAAGGATGTTTATGGCTTTGATTATCAGACATCCGGCGAGGATGTTCCCTGCATCGTTACTAACGGCAGTGTTACAGTTAAACAGGCTGTTACAGGCGTGAGCGTATCTCCCAAGACGATCGAGTTCGCAAAGGTGGGAGATACAAAGAAGATCGATGCCGAGGTTATTCCCGGAAATGCTACAAACAAGAACATTACCTTCAGCTCCGACAAGACCAGCGTAGCTACAGTTGCTTCCGACGGTACTGTTACAGCTAAGGGCGAGGGTACTGCTACCATTACGGCTACTACCGAGGACGGCAGCTTCAAGGCAACGGTTGACGTTTCTGTTGCTCACACCCACACAATGAAGGAGATCCCCGCTGTTGATCCTACCTGCCAGAAGACAGGCAACAACAAGTATTATCAGTGTACCGGCTGCAACAAGTACTTCAAGGACGAGGCCGGCACCGAGCCTACAACTGTTGAGAATGAAGTGATCTCAAAGATCGCTCACAACTTCACCGAGAAGAGCCCGACTGACAAGTATCTTGACAAGGCTGCTACCTGTGTTGCACCTGCTACCTACTTCTATAAGTGTACAATGTGCGATGAGAAGGGCACCGAGACCTACAGCTACGGTGATGTGGATAAGACCAATCACGTCGGCGAGACCGAGGTCAAGAATTACAAGCCTGCTACCTGCACCGAGGAAGGCTACACCGGCGATACCTTCTGCAAGTCCTGCGGCGAAAAGATATCCGAGGGTCAGAAGATCCCCATGAAGGATCACGTTCCTGCAAACGACTGGTCTTATGACGAGGAGAACCACTGGAAAGTCTGCACACTGGGCTGCGGCACTATCCTTGATAAGGCTGCACATTCCGGCGGCACCGCTACCTGCGTAAAGAAGGCTGTCTGCGAGGTTTGCGGACAGGAGTACGGCGATGTTGATAAAGACAATCACCTGAATTATACCCTGCACAATTACAAGCCTGCAACCGCTGAAGAAGACGGCTACACCGGCGATCTTATCTGCGACGACTGCAACGCTGTAGTTCAAGAGGGTAAGGTAATACCCAAGCACGTTCACAATTTCGAGCTTGTTGCAGCTGTTGAGCCTACCTGCACCGAGGCCGGACATATAGCATTCTATATGTGCCCCGATTGCGGCGCTATCTCCGAGGATGCCGAGGGTACTAAGATCTGGACTGAAATGGGCGATGCTGCAAAGACCTTTGAGAAGTTCGGTATCCCTGCTCTGAATCATGAATTCCTTGAGACTTGGATGAATGACGAAAATCAGCATTGGCACCAGTGCATCAGATGCGACGAAAAGGCTGATGTTGAAGATCATACCTGGAGCGAATGGGTAGAGTCCGTTGACGAGAACGGTGACAAGGTAAGAACCAAGACCTGCACAGTCTGCGGATTTGAGGTTACAGAGGTTATCGAGCCCGCTGAAGAGTCTGTACCTGTTGATGAGTCCGAGAGCGAGTCCGAGAGTGAGAGTGAAACCGAGAGCGAGTCTGCTGCAGAATCTGCAACCGAGTCTGTTGATGAGTCACAGGCTGACTCCACCGGCGACACCAGCAGCTCTGCTAATGAGTCCAATGGCGGTTCCACCGGCGACACAAGCAAGCCTTCCGGCAATAATAAGAACGGTAACCCTGCAACAGGTGCTGCTTCTGCTTTCGCAGTTGTAACAGCTGCAGCTCTGGGTGCAATGTTCATCACAAAGAGAAGAAAGTAATTTCAGAGAGAACAGATTATAGTTAAACTAAACTGGGGGCAGCAAATTTATGTTTGCTGCCCCCTTTTGGAAAATGAATATGAAGAAAAACACAAAAATGGCTTTTGCGGGAGCAGGTGCTGCAGTGGTCGTAGTGCTGGCAGCAGTCTCTGTGATAGTTTTTACAAGGGATAATTCCGGCTCTGTGGAAACGTTTTCTTCCGCAGAAGGGAAAAGCGTTACAGCATCCGCTGCCAAGCCTGCTAAAGAAAAGGATCCCCTTGTCGGTACCTGGCAGTATCTCGACGGTACGAAATATACCTTCAGCGAGGGCGGCAAGGGCGCTATGACTGTTGAGAATTATGATTATATCTACAGCTATACCTCGGACGGTACAAATCTGCATATTGATTATGAAAAGCCCGAGGTGCATGACGCCGATTATACCTATGAGGTGAAGGACACCGTGCTTCACCTTGTGGGCGGCAAGGGCACAGCCGGCGGAGAATATGATATGAACCGCGTCGGCTGAAACGGAAAGAGGCGGTTTTAGTGAGAAAAAGGTTTTTGAGTTCTGTGGTGGCAGCAGCTGCCGTACTGTCGCTTAGTGTGAATGCAAGTGCTGCCGGACTGGCAGTCAGCGAGGAAGAGCTGGCTTCGGTCACCTCCTCGGACTGGGGATATTACGATATGCAGTACCGTTCTAATTCGGACGGCCGCCAGCAGCTTTATGACAGACTGAAGGAGGATTATACTGCCTTTTGGTTCAGCAGCGAGGATCTTCAGCTCGACCCCTATGTGAACCGTTACCTGCTGGACGAGATCTGTCTTTCAGATTACGGCCTTTCTCCCACCGAGGCCTCCGAGGTGTATTACACCTTCCGAAAGGATCACCCCCTTTTCTATTTCGCAAGCAACAAGAATGTGATGATGACCGTTACCACAGGCAGCAACGTCAGCTATTACCTCTGCCTTGTGGTCGATGACGAGTATGCCGCGGCAGAGCCGCGGGAGGCTTACCGCCAGCAAATACTTGACTACATCTCTGAAAAAACTGCGGGTATCGCAGGGCTTACCGACAGATATGACATAGCTAAGTATTTCCACGATCAGATCTGCAGGGATGCCGAATATGCTGTCGTATATCAAGACGGCTATCAGTATGCTGACAATAGCAACAGCGCCCATAACATCATCGGCATTATCTCCGAGGGAAAGGGCGTTTGCGAGTCCTATGCTAAGGTGTTCCAGCTGCTGCTGAATTATGCCGGGGTCAAATGCGTTTTTGCTGCCGGCGATGCAGGCGGCAGTCATGCATGGGATCTTGTAAAACTGGACGACGGACGGTATTACAATTTCGATGTGACTTGGGACGATCAGTACAAGATCATATATGACTTTTTTGCACGCGGTTCGGGCTACTTTGATGAATCACATACGGCTGACTCCTCCGATAACATCGGATCAAGATTTATGTACGATCTTCCCGATGTGCCCGTAAACGATTACAACAAGGACAAAGCCGACAGGATCCCCGTGGGCGACGTCAACGAGGACGGGGTAGTGAATATGCATGATCTCACAAATCTGCAGAGAAACCTCGGCGGCTTCAGTGAACGCTTTGACCGCCTTAGCGCCGATGTCAACAGCGACGGAAGGATCAACATGAAGGACATCGTGTATCTCCAGAGGCTGATCAACGGCTATACAGCGTGAAAAATGAGGTGTTGAAATGAAAAAAATAATGTCTTTTATAATCACTGCTGTCCTGCTGATGACAGTGCTGCCGATACAGGCAATTGCAGAAAATGCATATCAGTATTCCGTTGACCTTGAGGGCGAATGCTATTATGACTACGCCGGCGAGATGCTTGGATATATCAACGAGCATAGGACAGAGCTGGGTCTAAGCGAGCTGGCTCTTGACCACGAGCTTACAGAGGCCGCTATGAAGCGTGCGCTTGAGATAGCAGTAAACTTTGAACACGTCCGTCCCGACGGCAGCTCCTGCTTTACCATATGCAGCAAGATGAATGCCGAGAATATCGCGGTCGGCCGCAGCACAGCAAAGGATACCTACGAGCAGTTCAAGGCATCCGCTGCCCACTATAAGAAGATGATAAATTCCGCCTACCGTTCTATCGGTATCGGTGCTGTATATCACAACGGTCATTTCTATTGGGTGCAGCTCTTTTCAATGACCCCCACAAATATGATGGAGGATACCGAGGGCATTGTTCCTCTTAAGCATACCGTCAAGGTAGCCGAGGAGGATAATAATCTCACCCTCTATACCGGGAACTACATCAGCTCCTCTAAAGCCTTGGAGATGCCTGTAGGCAAGAGCTATCAGATGACAGTCGAGCGCTTTAATCCCGGATATGTGTATTTCACCTCCAGCATCGCGGCAAGCTCCTTCCTGTGGCAGTCCTCTGACCCGAGCGTTATTTCAGTCGATGAAAACGGCCTTATCACCGCCGTCGGCGTCGGAACTGCATCTGTCACCGTCTCGGTCATCGACGGAAATATCACTATGACCCAAAGCTATTCTGTCCCCGGAAGTATGTCAGACGTTGAGGCAGAGGAGATACCCGATGTGATCTATAACGGCTTTGCCGCCGAGCCCGACCCCGTACTTACTCTAAAGGGCAGCAGGCTTGTAAAGGATAAGGACTATACACTCACCTATTCCGATAATGAAAGCGTCGGCACCGCAAAGGTCACCGTGACCGGCATAGGCTTCGTAAAGGGGACGCTTGAGCTTAGCTTCAATATACTTCCTCCCGATATTTCCGACGAAAGCATTACAGACATCCAGCTGCCGGAAAGTCTTACCTATACAGGCAGCAGCTTGACACCCGAGCCGGTCATAATGTTCAACGGCAGGAAGCTTGTCAAGGATGTGGACTATACACTGTCCTATTCCTCCAACGATACAGTTGGAACAGCTTATGTCACCGTAGAGGGCTGCGGCATCTACAGCGGCTCCAAGACCGTTGCCTTTGAAATAAAGCCGGTCGAGGCGGCACAGGGGCTTACCTCAAAGATCAATGCCAATGCCGTTTATTCCGAAGAAAGCTATCCCGACAGGCAAAGCTTTGTCGAGGCCAACGTTCAGCTTAGCTATAAGGGAACACCGCTGGTCAGCGGACAGGATTATAACATAACCTATTCCTCGCTGACCTCCGAGAAAAAGCTTGCGTCCTTAAAGATACAGTTCACAGGCGTTTATACAGGCTCCTACGAGTTTTCGACTTTGAGCAGCGCCTTTGTGCCGGCGATCAATGACTGCTATTACAACGGCGGCGAGATCGTTCCCGATATCACGGTCTATAAGAACGAGCTGGACAGATACTACGGCGGTACGCCTTTGACTGCCGACGTGGATTACTATCTGTATTTCACGGAAAACCAGTACCCCGGTACTGCCGAGGTAACGATAATCGGTATCGGCAAATACTTTGGCGAGGCAACAGCGCATTTCAAGATCAAGCTGGTTCAGAAGGGTGACGTTGACCGCGACGGCAGTATCAATATGCGTGATATCACGACCCTTCAGAGAGCCCTCAACGGCTGGGATTGTGATTTTGACAGATATGCCGCCGATGTGGATCATGACGGCGAGGTCAATATGCGTGATATTACAACTCTTCAAAGATATCTGAACGGCTGGGACGTTAAGATAAGTGTCGATGATCCCGATGACAGCAGCAATACTGACAGCAGCAGCAATACTGACAGCGACAGCAGCAGTGAGAGCGACACTGACAGCAGCAATACTGACACTGACAGCAGCAGCAATACCGATACTGACAGCGGCAGCAATACTGACACTGACAGCGGCAGCAATACCGACACTGACAGCAGCAGCAATACCGATACTGACAGCGGCAGCAATACTGAAACTGACAGCGGCAGCAATACCGATACTGACAGCAGCAGCAATACTGATACTGACAGCGGCAGCAATACTGAAACTGACAGCAGCAGCAATACCGACACTGACAGTAGCAGCAAAACCGATATCTTTGATGTTGCCTAAAGGGCTGCAGTAACGGTCATACAAGTGATAATTCTATCGGAGGGACGAAAGTCTCTCCGATATTTTTTGCTGAAAGCATTGTTTACACTTTGTTAAAAACTATCCTGTGAAAACAGTCCACTACCAATACAGAAGCAAAAGAAAGGAGCGGCTTGTTCATGAAGGATGCAAGGCTCTTGTTTGATGACATATACAGGCGCAATCAAGCCGCGGTGCTAAGGTTCATCACGGCGAAATGCCTAAGCATAAGCGATATTGATGACATTTATCAAGATACATTTCTGAATGTCTATCGCTCGCTTTGCAATACGGAAAAGCCCATAGAGAATGAAGAGGCTTGGGTCATCAGTATAGCCAAGAAGAGCATCTCGCGGTATTACGGACTGCTGGCAAAGCTGCGCGGACGGATAAGCGACAGCCTCTCGCGGCTGCCGGACAAGAAGCTGCTGGAGGAGATCCCCGCGGAGGTGGATGTGGAGATGCTTGTGGCCGACCGTTCACTCTGCGATGACATCTTTGATACGGTTAGCTCGATGCCCCCGGATGTTCAGAGGATAGTATATATGTACTTCATCCTTGACATGACTCCCGGCGAGATCGCAAGGGAGCTTAAGCTTCATGAAAGCACCGTGAAAAACCGCCTCTACCGAACACTTGACAGGATAAGGAGATCATACAAAAGGAGGGAAACGCTGTGACTGAAAAGGAACTTATCAAGACCGCGCTTGAAAGACACCTGCCGGATAGCCGGGGGCGTTTATCCTCCGAGATCATTGAGGCCGAGGCCAAGGGCGCACAGGCTCACATCAGAAAGCGGCGCTTCGCTTTCGTGGGAGTGACAGTGGCCGCCGTAATGGTTGTCGGTGCGGCGGTGTTCGGCTTCGGCAGGCTCAACAGTATCGAGATCGAACCTCCCGCTGCGGAAAGCTCACAGGCCGACGAGTCGGAGACAGAGATCAGGGATAAGGATGCTGTTATCAGTCTCTGCGATTTTACAGGCAAGCAGGAGGCAAGCGGTGTTTCGATCTCCAGCAGACCCAAGAATCTGGGCGGCAGGGAGATCAAGATCACCGACCGAACAATTACCGTTGACGACAGGGAGATCATGGGTATATTTCACTACAGCGCTATAATCAAGGTCTTTACGGCGGACGTCACCGGCGACGGCAAGGCGGATGTCTGCGTTGAGTCAAAGCCTGCATTTACAGCGGACGAGAGCGTGGTGTATATGTTCGACATCAATAACGATCTGATGCAGATGTACTACGTTCCCGACAAGCTGAATTTCACCCTTACCGAAGAGGATGACACCTTGAAACTTGGTATGCAGGACGCCGTCACCCGGGAGACGGAATATACAGATGCGGATTTCACCGTCCCGGAGCGGTATCATAATGCAAAGACAGAGTGGCTGAAGGACGCCGCCGGCGATACAGCAGAGCGTTCAGCGTCGGTGAATATGCAGTATTCCTCCAAACCCTACGGCAGCGGCAAGACCTATATAGGGGATGATGTTTCCTGCACAGGCAGTCTTACGATGAGTATGATCGCAGCGCTTAATATGTCCATGGACAGCAACGACCGGAGAGCGAACATCATTGACAGCATCGCCCCCGAGGGCGCAGAGCTCCAGCCGGATGACAGCCCTCTGCCTATAAGCGGCAGCACTGTCAGCTATCTTGAGGGCGCATCGGAGGAGCTGGATCTCTATTATGCAGATAAGAACGTTCAGACTATTTTCGGTATATGTATTGCCAATGTGACCGGCGGAGAGCGCGATCTCCTTGTCACTGTCAAGGACAGATACGGCTGCGACTATGTTTCAAGGTTCACCTGCCAGTCCGCCGGGGCAGCCCCGCTGAAAAGCTTTATCAGGGACGGTGCGGCAGCCTATCAGCAGACAACATACTATTGCAGAGACATCTCGGCGTTGGGTAATACCTCGCCCGCGCCAAGAATGCTCATATCTCCCAGCGGCAGCTTTGCCATTGCCTACCACATTGAAAAGGACGGAGATAAGCTCTGTTTCGTGACCGACAGTATCCAGCCTGAGAGCATGAGCCCTGAAGCCGAACTGACTGTAAAGCCGATCAGCAGCGATGAGGAGCAGGTCATAAAGCCCGGCAGAACAGAGCTTTCGCTGCCGGAAAAGCAGCTGAAGGACGGCATAGAGGTCATTTGCGAAATCGCAGGAGAAAGCATTACCGACACCTATCAGTTCGGTGACAGCGGCTTTAACAAGGAGTTCGTTTACCTCGCGGACTTCACCCGAAGCAGCAGCGTCACCCGCCTTAACAACGGCGAACAGATAAGGTTTGAGAAACGCCTCGGCGCCTTCCCCGACGTCAGCGTTTCGATGACCGACAGCTCTGTTACCGTGAATGTTGAGGGAGTGCCTCACCTTGTGACCAAGGGTCAGCCCGTCACCCGCGTGTTCGCATCTGATGTGAACAGTGACGGCAAGCCGGAGGTCATCGCAGAGGTGTACAGCACTGACAGGACAAAGGACGGCGATGTTCTGGTATATGACATCCTTTCGGATAAGCTGGAATCGGTGAGAGAGAACTTCTACAACAGGACAGGCATCTGGCTGGACAGCGTGAGAAGCTATCTTGCAGTGTTGCGTGCCGACCCTGGCACAGCTGAAGATTTCTTTGGTATGGATGTGCCGCTGAGCAAGATCTGTTTAGCGCTAAACAACGAAAGCTTAGCGCATCAACTGCAGGACCAGCTTAAAGCCTTCACTGATGCATACCTTGCAGACCCCAAGCAGGTGCAATACCTCCTGCAGTGGGTGGACGGCAACAACGGCAATTTATCCATCATTAGGGGCGAGCTTGCGGAGATCAATACGATATCACAGATCATAAGCGACGCGATAGCCAACGGAGAAGCTGAACAGATCGCATTAGACGAAACAATGCAACGTTCTCTAATAAAAAACGGCGATATAGCTCTGACGGGCTTTATTGAAGACAAAAACATATCCTCCTCACAGAAGAGCTTCATGATCTGGAATTATGAAGATAAGGTGTATATAAAGACCATGGCTGAAGAATATCATTATGATTATTTCACCTTAGTGATGAAGCTGTCTGATGCTGTTGGGCAGAAGCTCAAGGATCTTATATTCAGAAACGGTCAGCCAGTGCTGCAAAACATCACCGAGGACGGGTTAGTTTACCAGTACGCTGAAATATTTGAGCTTGATGACTCCGGCGCGTACTCCTTTGAGCTGAATGATCTGCAAGGGTATGTGGGAATGAAGTGCAGAGCAGAATTTGATATCCCGGAAAACAAACTGACGATATATACAGACAAGTCAGATCTTGCCCCGGGAGTAAGTGCAGAACAATATGATATACAAATGGATATGTGGAGGCTAAACGGAGGATATGGATATACTGTTTCATATGAGCCGGTTGCTCCGATGACAGCAGGATCAACCACCGTGATAGATTATTCTGAACCCCACAGCAAAGAAGATGCCCAGATAGGCGGAGGTTGCTTCAGCATTTCGCTGACTCTGAAGCTGCCGGACGGCTCTGCGCGGATAGTCACAAGAACATACAGCTTCAATTTTATCAGCGAAGGCGATTTAGAATAATACGCATCAGACCACCAAGGACAGGCACCCGCAAAGGTGCCTGTTTTTGTTGACATTTATAATACAACGGGTTATAATGTTTACAGTTAATTAACAACTATACCTCCCGTTTTTTCACTACATATACAGAGGGGCAGGTGAGAGCAGTGAGCAGGTTCAAGGAAATATACGAGGAGACAAAGCTGCCGGTGCTGAAATACATATCCTCGAAGTGTCTGAAAATAACCGACATCGAGGAGCTGTTTCAGGAGACCTATCTGCAGGTGGGCGAGGCGCTGGACAAGGGCGCTGACCCCCGTGAGCCGGAGGCCTTTGTCATCGGCATTGCCAAGCACTGTCTGTCTCACCACTATACCGCCGTTCAGCGGCTGAAAGCGCGCATCAGCCTTAGCGGCGGCAGCAGCGGAGAGCCTGTGGATATCCCGGACAGCACCGACATTGAGGAACTCACGGCAGATAAGGCACTTTTCGATGAAGTCTTCCGGGAGATAACGGCTCTCCCCTCCGATGTGCAGAGGATGTTCTATCTTCACTATTTCTTAGAGCTTAGCCTTGAGGAGACTGCATCCCTTATGGGCGTATCCGAAAGCCGTGTCAGACAGCGGCTCTATCAAGCAGTCAGAAGGCTAAGGCGAAAATACAGAGGGAGGTAACAGCTATGACAGAAAAAGAACTGTTTGCAAATGCAATGAAGCAAAATATGAAAAACCCAGCGAAGCAGTCCGCCGGGGAGATACGCGAAAGCAAAACAAAATACGGCTATGTTAGAACAAGCGGCTGGAAATACGCCGCAGCCGCCGCAGCACTGGCGGTGGCCGCAGGCGTGGGGACGGTGCTGTATCTGCATCAAAGCGATACTGCTCCGACAGCATCCGAGCCTGCAGCGCAGGCTGAAAGCATCAATACTCCGGGCGTGAGCCGCGAATATGAAACAGCCATGGGAGTCTATCGGGACTTCTGGAATGAGGTGAAAGCCGCCCCGGAGAACTATTCTTCATGCGTGCAGATACTCGATCAGCACATCTACACCGAACCCGAATGCATCCGTTCCGTGTGGTTTGGCGAGGACAGCTACGGTCAGCCAAAGAGCGGGATAAACCAATCCCGGGAGATATCAGAGTTCTTCGCAGGGGCGGAGGACGTTGAATATCTGGGCTTCAATCTTGTGACCGCCGACCCGGAAAGCAGGACAGAAGACATCCTTGCGAAAGAGACCCTGCCGGACAAGGGCATCATTACTCTGGTATCAAGGGCGGGCACATCGGAGAATACGGCTGTGTCTGTCAACTACTATATGGGCAAAAGGGGCGCTCTGCTGATGATACCCTCCTTCGTTAATGACGGCAAGGAGCGGGGCGAGGTAGAGAGGCTGTATTACTACCGGGTCTCCTCTCCCGACGGGAAATACCCCTGCTATGACGGCAATGCCTTCACCGTTCCCGATTGGTACACCTGCACATCCAATCAGTCATATATCACAGAAGAGAACAACATCGGCGGGGAATACCGTGTCTCCGATGCCGAGGAGCGCATAAGCTGGTCCTTCACTCCGGAATATATCACCACCCAGCCTATGGTAAGCTCCTTAGTTCCGGCAGTGAAGATCAGCGGGATGACTCTCCCGGAGGGCGTTAGCATTACAGAGGGCGAGTTCATCATCAGTGTTGTTAACGCGGATGACATCAAGCAGGACATATTTGACGACGAATCAGACCGTACCGTTTCGATGACCGAGGATATCATCTCCGGCGGTGTGACTGTTAATCTGAACGAATTAACAGAGGTACTGCAAAGCCTTGATCACGTCTCTCTCCGTGTGGAGGCGTATTTCAACACAAACGAGCATACCGCGGCCGACAGCGCCAAGGAACAGTCCTATGCCTACAGAACCGTGGGATATGTGGGCGTTGATCTAAGATGACCTCTTAATTTAAAAGCAGGGCGGAAAAATTCCGTCCTGTTTTTTTGCTTGCATTTAAGGTAATTTTATGGTAGAATATGTATAATTGAGTTAAAACGCAAGGGAGGTGTGTTCCGATGAAGAGTTTAAGACTGCTGCCGGTCATCACGGCGGTACTGATAGCGGCGGGCTGCGGCAGCGGCGAGTCGTCCATAACCGTGGTGAACACTGACAGCGAGGGGAATATCATTTCATCATCGGTGGTGGATACTGATGCTATGCCGCAGACAGTTACCGAGCCGCCTGCCGAGACCTCTGCTGCGGCCGAAACCTCGTCAGTTTCCGAAACTGCGGTTTCAAGCGAAGAAATCCCCGACAGCAGCCCTACGGAACAGGTCTTCAGCCTGTCAGCCGCTCTGAACGCGCTTGACAGCATCGGCAGCGACAGCACTCCCACGGCTTTCGGGAGCGCTTTATCAGTGCCGGAGGCTCTTAACGAACAGGTCTCCGCACTCACGTCAGCGGGACACAAGGTCTCCTTTGCAATGCTTGATCTGAACACCCTCTCCGGCATTAGCTGTAACAGCGGGTCGGGGATGTGTACGCAGAGCGTTATAAAGGCCGCCTATATCGGCTCTCTTGCGGAAAGCGACCCCTCGGTGCTTACCTCTGAATACGAGGATATCCACGACGCTGTTGCCTATTCCGACAACTACTCCTATATGTATCTCCGGGATAAATACGGCACCGACAGCCTGCGCAAATGGTGCGCCGAGACCGGCGTTTCACAGAGCATTGCAGACAGCGAATACCCGGTGATGTCGGCATCGGATATGCTCCGGCTGTGGGTGAGGCTTTACAGCTTTATAAGCTCGGACGATACCGGCGCGAAGCTCGGGAAGCTCCTTGAGGCATCTGTCGGCTCGGCAGGACGGCAGCTTTTCATGGGGCAATATACTGTTCAGAGCAAATCCGGCTGGGAGTGCGGTCAAGGTGACGAGATAAGCTACGACCCCGATGCCTCCATAGCAGAGACCCTTACCGACGGCGACCCCTTCAATGACGAATGCGCCGCCAACGATGCCGGCATCGTCTATACCGAAAACGGCACTTATATCTATGTTATCTTCACAGATATCCCCTTTGGGGTGTTTGAGGAAAACACGCCGGCGAACCCTCTGACCGGCCTGCTCTCGGAAATAAACAATGCACGTTCCCGCTGAAAGCGAGAGCGTGCATTATTCACTTTATGATCTCCTCGTACTTTGCCGAGACCTCGTCAATGTCTCCGCAGGCGATAAGCTTGCCCTTTTCAAGGATTATTGCCTTATTGCAGAGCCTGCGCACCTGCGCCAGCGAGTGGGACACGAACAGCACCGTCACACCGGCATCAAACATACCCATTACCTTGGCCTCGGACTTCTTCTTGAACTTGGCATCTCCCACCGAAAGCACCTCGTCAAGTATCAGTATATCCGGCTCCACCTGCGTGGCTATGGAAAAGCCCAGTCGGGAACGCATTCCCGAGGAGTAGTTCTTGATAGGCACGTCGATGAACTCCTCCAGCTCGGCGAACTTCACGATCTCGTCAAACCGCTCCTGCACGAACTGCTTTGAATAGCCCAGCACCGAGCCGTAGAGGTAGATGTTCTCTCTGCCGGTGTACTGCGAATCAAAGCCGGCACCCAGCTCCAGCAGGGGAACGAGCTTTCCGTGGCGTATTACATTTCCCTCTGTGGGCTTGAACACTCCGGCAATGACCTTCAGAAGCGTACTCTTGCCGGCGCCGTTGAGCCCGAGGATACCTACACGGTCGCCCTTTTCCACCTTGAAGCTGACATTTTTCAGCGCCCAGAATTCGTTGTATTGTATCTGCCGCTTGAGGAACTTTATCACATATTCCTTGAGGCTGTCAACCTTTTCCTTGCTTAGGTTGAATTTCATGGAAACGTCGTTGACTTCGATAGCATATTTTGGCATACGATCTTCCTTTCGTTATATGTGAAGAATGAAGTTATCCTGCTTCCACTTGAACAGGCCGAAGCCGATGACAAGGGTCACCAGTGAAGCGCAGAGAGGCATTATCACCCAGTAGGGGTCGGTGAACATCGAGCTTCCATAGACCGCGTCCCGGAAGATCTTGATAACGGAATAGACCGGGTTTATCCGCAGTATCCAGTCAACACCGTTTTTGAAGAGCCTTTCGGTGTCGTAGAATATAGCGCAGGTGTACATTATAAGCATCAGCGCCACATCCCAAAGGTATTCGGCATCCCGGAAGAATACCGAAACGGTCGAGAGTATCATCCCCACTCCGAGAGTGAACATGAACAGTATGATAAGCGGGATCACCGCCGTCAGCGTCCACCAGTTAGGATAAACTCCCAGCACTATTGAAACGCCTACCAACACGATCAGCGAGATCAAGAAGATGATGAAGTTATACATAACGCTGGAAAGGGGATAGATGTATTTCGGCACATAGACCTTTTTTATCATTCCCGCGTGTGACCGTATGGACTTCATAGCCACCTTTGTGCCGTTGGAGAAGAAGCTGTAGAGCAAACGTCCCGTCAGTACATATACCGGGAAAGCCCTGTCCTTTCTGCCGTAGAAGGTCGAGAACACAAGCGTCAGCACCATCATTGTCAGCAAAGGCTCCAGCAGCGTCCATATTATCCCGAGATAGCTTCGCCTGTATTTCAGCTTGATGCCCTTTTTAACTAGCTCTCTAAGCAAGAACCTGTATTTTTTAAAGCTTTCGATATATTTTGTCATTTCATTCCTGCCTTTCGGTCTGCCGGAAGTGAGCAGATCAGTTCAACAGCCTCGGCCTTGTATTTTTCATACAGCCCCTTGTCTGCCGGCGGGATATCGAAAACACTGCTGTCAGCGATAAGCTTTCCGGCGGGAGCTTCGGGAGCATATCCGGAATAGAACGTTCCCACGGCGGGGCCGGCAGTAAGCAGCAGCTCGTCAGCGGCAGAGCCGCCGGAGCGTGCATCTGCGCCAAGGAGCGCGGCTGCCGTTTCAAGACCCGAGCCGCCCTCGTAGGGATAAACGAACCTGCCGCACTCCTTCATAAGCAGCAGAGGTATCTCTCTTCCGGGCAGCACCGTTATCCTGTCATCCGAAAGCCTTGCAGCGTCAGCCTCTCCGTCCGTCAGTACGCAGAGGTACATTCTTGCCGAGGGCTTGTCGGCAGCGTATTCATTGAAAAGCTCGCAGAGCGTTCCTGCATCCTCCATATCCCTTGCGATGCAGAGGGTGTTCTCGCAGCTTTTGTCGAGCATCGGGATCAGCCTGCAGCCCACCGGGGCAGCCGGTGAGGGAAGCAGCGCTAAGAGCCTGCGTTCTCCGTCGCTGAAAACAAGAGGCTCGGGTCTTTCGTCGGCAGCGGTCTCCCAGCCGCTCCAGAGAGCAGCGGGCATTTTGCCGCTGTGGGCAAGCTTCACCCCGCCGCCCTTGAACAGCAGCGTTCTGTCATAGGTGTGGTTTATAAGGTCGGTGAGCATAGCCGGGTCGGGATAATCCTCCAGCAGCTCTCTTTCGCTCGGAGCCGCAAATATCCGCAGCGGAGCGTTCATGCTTGCTGCAAACCTGTGGCGGAAAGGGTTCACTGTATTGAACACGATCACCGCATCAAAGCTGTCGCTTCCGAGGGAGCGCAGCACCTCGTATTTCCAGATCGTTTTCTCGCTGACCTCGTCCGTATCGGCAGCCTGCATTTCCATGTCAGCGGCGGAGAAGGTGTAATCATCCTTTTGGATGATCCTTGTTCCGCTGCCAAATCCGCTGCAGAAGCCGGAGCTTGAGGTGGCAAAGGCAAACACAGTCACGCTGTATTTTTCCTTGTCGATAAGGTCGCAGAAATTCCTAAGAGCGTGATTATAGCTTGTTGACAAGCCCAAATAGGCCGTTACGGCGATCCTCGGTTTCTCGGAGCGGGGATATTCCACATAGCTCCCCTCGCCGAAGAACAAAGCGCCGATGATGCTTTCAAGGGATGTCTTTCTGTCCGGCACCTCACCGGGGATCGGATTCAGCGGCTTTTCTTCGGCAGCCTTCTCCTCGGAGGGGGCGTATCTTGACATAAGCTCCGCGATCCTCTCCGGGGAGTATTTCGCGCTGCTTTCAGCAGGAGCCTCCTCGGTGACGGCAGGCTCCGCGCCGTAAAAGGCCGGCTCTGCCGCACGGATAAGCCTGCCCGTATAGAAGCTGTCAAGAAACAGCTTGCTGTTCATTAGTTCCATTACGTTTTCATTTGCACAGAGCATCAAGTCAGTCATGGGAACAAGGCGTGAAAGCTCCTTGAATATTCTCGCCCGATAATTGCCTTTTTCGTCCTCGTCAAAGAGAAGCCTGTTTTGGTTGAAGAGGCAAAGATGCTTCTGACCTGCCGGCCGGATATAATACAGCGGCAGCCGCCCGTCAGAGATAAGATATCTCGCCTTGGCCAGTGCCTTTATATATTCGTCGGAGTCAAATGCAGTAAACCGAATATCAAGCTCGGAAAAGCTTTCCTTAAAGTCCTTGAATCTGTCGCCGAAATTAGGCACCGCCACAATGTGGGTGAACCTATCTGCAAAGCCCGAGGCAGCTATCTCTCTGAAAAGGAGTTCAACGTTCCCCTTGCCTGAGAGCATATTCCTCGCTGAATAGAAAATAGTCCTGTCCTCTGTCCTTCCCTGCATAGAGGAATTGAACAGGCAGACCCGGTGCAGCTTTTTTTCTTCGTTTGTCATCCTTCTGCACCGTTCCTTTCCGCACCGCCGGATATTGCTGACAGAGCAGCCTCAAGCTCCTCGCCGCTGCAGCCGATTATCAGCACGGCTTTATCCGAGCCTCCTGCGCGGCTAAGCTTATAGAATGCTCCCGAGTCGCTGTCGGGGACCGACAGCACAAAGCTGCTGTATCTCTCTGCGGTTTCAGCGGCCTCGTCAGAGCAGATCACGCAGACATCCTTGACCTGTTCGGTTACAGCTGTCCTGCGGATCCTTTCCGCGAACAGCTCATCCACATGGAAGCAGGCATATATCTCCGCGCCCTCCTGCTGCAGCTTGGCAACGGCCTTGACGACCGCTTTCAGACAGCTGTCAGAACCGTTTTTCGCTGAAACGAGCAGCTGCGTTCCGCTGCTGTGGACTGCGACAGCCTCATCCACCCGGACGGAGCCACCCGCATCCTGCGCACTTGTTATAATATAGCGGACATCATCCCGTCCGCTGACAGTCAGTTCCTTAATCATCATCATATCCCTTTATCACGATCGGTTCAAGATGCTCCTGCGGGATCATTTCTCTGATCTCGTCAGCAAGAGCGGCGTTTCCCTCGCGTCTGATAACATCCAGCATACAGCCCAGAATATCCGGGTCAAAGCAAAGTCCCAGACCGAGCCTGTAGTTCTTCATAAGCTTTTCACGGTAGGGCGCTAAGGCTGCCGAAAGCTCGTCATACCGCCCCTCCCGCTGCATTGCAAGCAGCTCCTTTTTTATGGGAGCATACTGCTCGTAGAGTTCAAAGCGGTCGCCGGTCCGGAAAAGAAGATCCCAGTAGTGCTTGATGATATCCACCTTAGACTGACCCTCACGCTGCTTGCGGATATATCTTTCCCTGTCGGCGATATACCTTTTCAGCGGCAGACCCGCCTCGGCGATCTCTTTCAGATAATCCTTATAGGGTATCTCTGTATCAGCTATGATATATTCTGTCATCTTTCTTCCCGGCAGCCTGTGGTTCATATACCCCTTGCCGTAGAGCGAGACAAAATACTCCTTTGCCGGCACCGGGAAGCTGTGTCCCTCAAGTGTAGTCATGACCGGCTCTTCAAACCAGCTTTTCTGAAAATGGTGACGGGCTGTCCTAAAACACTTGGAGAAGCATCTTTCTGCGCCGGGGTTGTTATAGACGGTGCAGAACTCCTCGAACATTTTCCGGGTGAACTCAAGGCTGCTCTCGGGAGTTTTCAGCTTGGGTCTTACAAGCCTCTCGCAAAGCTCATATTTCTTGGACTCGGCTCTTGCTCCCTCGGCAAAGGTCATCTCAAAGCCTATCTCCTTTGCGGTGACAAGCTTGGATCTTACCCGGCTCGCCGGGAAGTCCCTAAGAACATTTATCCTTACCGCAAAGCCGTATTTTCTGTAGTGGTGATAGTTGGGCAGGTCGAGGAAAAGCGTGTCCTCGTTTACATATCTGCATCCGAAGTCACCGTAGCCGGCTTCGTTCCGCCAGCTTTCCAGTGAACGGTGCGGCGGTTTTTCCTTTTTAAAGCAGCTCATGAATTTCAGCATATCCGGAACGCTCATCAGCACCTCTGCGATCATGCGCTCCTCGCCCATGTGGTTATGCTGTACAGCTTCAAGAGCCGTGTTTTCATGCAGGAAGTATGTAATGCCGTACTTTTTGCAGATCGCATCCACCTCTGTCAGCAGTGTGAAGAGAGTCTTCTGTATTTCAGTCATTCTGTTCACACTCCTCTTACAGCAGCGGTGCGTCTTTTACGACCTGCTCATCTACGCCGAGTGAGAGCAGCTTCTTGCGCATCTCGTTGAGAATAATACCGTTGCGTGTATTTGCTCTTGCAGTCAGATAGGCGGCCACGGCCTCTTCCTCGTGACCCAGCTTCAGCAGGGCATCGCCCTTGAGCTTCATAAGCTCGCCGTCGCCGGGGTGTCTGTCTATCTGCTTTTGAGCATCATTTACGATATCGTAAAGTGCTTTGTTGTCTCCGGCCTTGCGGATGCGTGCCAAAAGGTCACAGCGAATAAGGTCGATGACATCGGGATACTGCCCGAACCACATCCCGCAGATGCGTTCGGCCTCGGCTATATCCTTGTGATCGTATATAGCGATCGAGATATTTCTCACCGCGTTCATCAGCGATTCTGCCTCGAGGATATCCTCCCCCGGCTCACGGTTGAAGCGGTATATTTTAAGTATCTTTCTTGCTTGATGATATTTCCCTTCGGTGATAAGCAGCATAAGCGCGGTATAGATGATCTCGTCATCCACGTCGATGAATATCTGCCACTTGTTGAAATCTCCCGAAAGCTGTGCAGCGAGATATCTTCCGAGGGCAGTTCTAAGCTCTCTGTATCTTCTCTGACGGAGCAGTCCCTTCAAGTCGATGCCCTCAAGCTCCCGCTGTATGCGCATCCTGTGCTTTACTGCCAGCATCCGCAGACGGTTCTGATTATTCTTTTCCCTGTCGTAGAGTATCTCGACTCTGTCCTTCTTGTACTCCCAGTAATCCGCCAAAGCCTTTTCCTTGTCCATGAAGAGCAGATAGTCGTCGATATAGTTCACATAGCTAAGTGTCAGGCTGTGCAGCGAGGTATGTGTTTCCTGCTCCTGCACCTCGGGGATGTACATCCATGTGTCGCCGTAGGCCTCTCTGAAAATGCCCTCGGCACAGCTGCCCACAGGCACCAGTACGTCCTCGAACTGTTCAAGGCGGGGAGTGCCGTAGTTCTTTCTTTCGTACATCAGTATGCGAAGTCCCCACCTTAGGCAGTAGTAATCGCATTCCTCGTCGGTATCGCTGTAGGAGAAGATCTTGTCCTCGAGAAGCCCCAGAACATAGGCTCTGCCTTTTTCCTCCATAAGATCAAGGTAGTATCTGTAGGTGTCATAGTCAAAGTCGGAATCCTTATTGACTACCTGTCTGTTGACCACGAAATAGGAGGTCAGCAGCTCGGTATATACAAGCATGAGCCTCCTGAATTCCTTATACTTTTCGGGATCTTTCGGAACGGGATCCATTACCATGAATTCAACGTGCTGACCGCAGGCGGCGCCAGCCAGCGCCTGAGAGCGGTAGATCGTGGTGGTGTTCTTATCCACATACCGCAGTATCGGGTTGCGGTACAGCTCGTTGCGGTCGGTTGAGGCATAGCCGCGGTCCGGCCTGATCTCGCTGTCGATGACCTTCTCTAATTTCTTCCAGTTCTCACGGGTGATATAGAGATCCATATCATCGTCCCACGGCAGAAAGCCGTTATTGCGGACAGCGCCCAGCGCCGTTCCGCCTGCGAGATAATATGTTATATCATGCTTTTTGCAGATAGCGTCGATCTCCTTGAGCAATTTAAGCAGATTTTTCTGAACAGGAGTCAACCTCTCCTCCTCCTTTTTTGTTCACGCTGCGCGCCACTTTGGGACGCTTGGATTTGTTTCGTGCTGTGATTGATGTACCGCGTCGCGGACGGCGGACTTATACCCAGAATTTATCTGTCGGGGGATCAAGGCTGATCTCGGTGCCTGCATTTCCGCACATCTCGTAAACCCGGTTCGCAAAGTTCATGTCGTGCATGGAAAGCCCAACGTTGTAGGCAATGATCCTTTCGCTGTCGTTCTCTCTGCCCTTAGCCCTGCCGGTGATGACCTCGGCCACCTCGGCGTGATACTTCCACTTGTCATAATACTTGAAGCCCCTAACGTGAGCATCGTCATCACAGAACACCTTGTCAAAGGCCAGATCGCAGCCGAGGAAGCCTCTTAGATGCACCGCATCCACCAGCACGCCCTCCTTGAAGCAGTCAGCAGAGCAGAAATCGTCGTCAGTGTAGGTAACAGCCGAAATGATAACGTCACTGCCTCTTACTACATCCTCGTAGCTGTCAACATATACGAATTCGGCATTGGGATAGTTCTTTCCGTCCTCGCCCTTGAAATATCTTGTGTAAAGCTCGTGCTGATCCTTGTACTTCAGCACCTTGATCTTCAGCGGACGCTCGGGATACATAGCCAGCAGCACCTTCATGGCAGCTCTGCCGGTGTTTCCCAGACCCATAACGCCTATCTCGTAAAAATCCTTGACTGCCAGCGTCTTAATGGTGTGTGCCGCAACTGCACCCGTGCGCATGGTGGTTATCCAGTTACCGTCCATGATCGCCTTTGGGGTGCCGGTCTCGTAGTCATAAAGCACGATCTGACTGTCAAGCGAGGGAACACGTCCCAAGTGGCGTGTGATGACCTTTACTCCGCCTGCATCGAACTGCGGCAGCAGACAGGGCATGACGTTGAAGAACGCATCGTTCTCCAGATGCAGGCTTATCTTCGCCGGCAATATCGCATCGTTTTTGTGCATGAGCATTTCCTCGACCCATTCATAGCACTTTACGGGCGAGATGTTGAGCTTTTTGATGTCGTTGAATGTGATGACCTTCATATCCGTTGACCTCCGTTTATTTCAGAACTTTCTTGAACAGATCTATAAGCATGATGTTGTCCTCAACAGTGTGATTGCCGAGGTGACCTACCCTAATAACGGTCTTTGCCAGATCGCCGCCGTTGGGAGTTACAAAAACATCATATTCCTTTTTCAGCGTTTCATAGACCTCATAAGCGTTCCCGTCGGGGAAGAAGAGGGGAGTTACTGCATTTGAAAGCGGATAATCCGGCAGCGTAAGACCTGTGCCGTTAAGCCTTGCGCGGAAGTCGGCAGCGACCTCCTTCATGTGAGCCAGCTTGTTTTCAAGTCCGATCTCATCCACATATCTGAGCATATCCTGCAGCTCATATATAAGCCTTACCGCAGGGGTGAAGGGTGTCTGACCCCGCTTGCCGTTTTCAATGTGGCTGTTGAAATCAAGATACATGGTAACGGGCTTTCTGTCCCTTACCCTCTGCTCGTACATCCTGCTGCTCAAAAGGACCACCGAAAGCCCCGGAGCCAGTGCCAGTGATTTCTGTGAGGAGAAGATCATAGCGTCGATGCCGAGCGCCTCCATGTCGAGCGGGTCGGCAAGGAACGAGCTGATAGCATCCACAACGAACACCATGCCGTTTCTTTTGCAGAACTCCGAGAGCATCTGAGCATCATAGAGCTGACCGGTAGAGGTCTCGTCAATATTTACGAGCAGGCCTGTATAGCCTTTGCCGTCAAACTCATATACCATTTCTTTGGTCAGCGCCTTGCCGTAGGGTACCTTCACGGCATCGTAGGGAACACCGTGGATGTCGCATATCTGTGTGAATCTGTGACCGAAGGATCCGCCGTCTATCACAAGCAGTCTGT
The DNA here is from genome assembly GCA_017450925.1 of Ruminococcus sp. Classification (GTDB taxonomy): domain Bacteria; phylum Bacillota; class Clostridia; order Oscillospirales; family Ruminococcaceae; genus FB2012. The sequence goes on from JAFSSS010000081.1 coordinate 33,606, forward strand.
CACTGCTGTCAAAGCAGTTGAGGACGGTGGCCTCCATAGCGCCGGTGCCGGAACAGGTGAGGAATACGGTCTTTGCACCCTCGCCGGCGTGAGCGAACTTTTCAAGCAGCCTTTCACATTCCAGCACGACCTCGGAAAACTCGGGCGTTCTGAAATAAGGCACCTGTTTTTTTGCGATCTCGAATGTCCTGTCATACATTTCAACAGGACCCAGTGTAAACAGTTTCATATCATATCTACTCCCTTTGTAAATTATGGGCTGCTGTCAGCCCTCTGTCTTTTCCGTCTGATCTATGTAGTTGAGTATCCTCTGATAGTCGTCAAAATAGTCGATCTCCGACCAGAACATACCGTCCACGTCAAGGGTGTGGATGCGGCGGTTATCTGCCAGTGTGTAGAGTACCTCCTCCCACCAGCAGCCGTGCTTCTGCTCGTCGATAAGCTTGTCCAGCTGCTTGCGGAACACAGGCACAAAGCTCTTTCTTATTTTGGCAAGCCCCACATATTCGCAGTCACGCTCCTCAAGGGGAATGTCCTTGCCGTACTTTTTGACGCAGTTGTTCTTGCCGAGTGCAAAGAAGTAATCGCCGGTCGCTGTACGGGATTTGTCGCTGGCAAGAATGACCGGCCTTTCGTCAGCCAGAAGTTTGTGAAGAATGTCGGTAGAGAAGAACACGTCCGCATTCATGACGATCAGATCGTCGTCAAGCTCATCTCTTGCGAACCACAGCGATGCGATGCTGTTCGTTACATCATAAAACGGGTTGTAAAAGAACTTCACGGGAAGCCCCTCCAGCGCCTCATACACCTTTTCGTACTTGTAGCCCACGCATACGATAGGTTCGATGCCCTCTGCGATCATCATTTCAACTGTCCGCCTTATAAGGGGCTTGTCCCCGATAGGCAGGGTGCTTTTCGGGATCTCCTGTATCCTCTTGGATATCCTTGTTCCGCGGCCTGCCGCCAAAAGTACAGCTTTCATAACACTAATCCTCCCTCAGCCGTCAAGCAGCTGTTCAAACTGCGCGACTGCGTTTTTATTGTATTGTTCATAATCAACATTCATTGCCTTGACCTCGCCGCGCATAAAGGCCTCCATGCCCTCATATATGCCCTCGGCGCTGCAGGGAACCATATATCCGCCGCGCTTTTCAAGAAAGCTCCGGGGCCCCGGTATGTCGGTGGAGATCAGCGGTACTCCCAGCGTGTCAGCCTCCAGCATTGTCAGCCCCATCGCCTCATAGCGTGAGGAAAGCACGAACAGATCGCACCTTTTCAGCACCGGCATCGGATTGAACATGGTCTTTATCAGTATGATCTTATCCCTCGCAGGCGAGCTCTCGGCCAGTGCCTTTGTGGATTCATACAGCTTGCCGTAGCCGCCGATTATTATAAGCCGGCTGTCCGGGTGAGCGGCTGCAAATCTGCCATATGCCTCTATCAGCATATCATGACCCTTTTCTGCGGAAAAGCGCCCGATGTTTATGATCTTCACCGTATTGCTGTCAAGCACCCTGTTCAGCTCTTCAAGGGTCACATTTGAGCGGGTAACGTCATCGAACTGTACATCCCTATCCGCTCTTGCAAGAACGTGCTTATAGGCGTGGCAGTTATAGACGATCCTGATGTTGTCCGTCCTGCCGCTGATCTCGCTTGTCGGCTTTATCATGCCCTCGGTAACAGCCGCAACATTTGTATAGGTGTTGTAGGCAGTTTTCAGCGAGAGTCTGTGCTGATTGTTCTTGGTGGCAAGCTCCTGCACCATATCGCTGTGAACGAATATCGTTGAGGGGCAGTCGAACATTCTGAACAGATGTATCATATTCTTGCCGTAGCCTTGATACTGAACGATGTGGTCAAAGTCGATCCCGTAGAAGAATTTCCTTGCCTCGCGGCGGCACATTTTCTCAACGCTTTTGAAAGCGAGCTTTAGGTTCAGCTTGTAGAACAGCACCTGTGCCAAGGCCTCGGTCACGGTGTACTGCGGCTTTGTACTCATGGGAAACACATTTATATCCCGCGGTATAAGATTGCACCGAAGCGGATCCTTCCGCAGGGTAGGCTGCTGGAACGTGATGAAATACCGCCGCTTTGAGGCATCAAGGTTCTCGATCAGATTAAGCGCCGCAGTGGTGATGCCGTTCTTGGAAAGGTCTCCCGTAAAGATCAGCACATTCTGCTTTGAGCTGTCGTATATCCGTTCCTCGCTGCAGACCCTTTCGCCGTCGATGACCCGTTTGAGGATGCACTCTGCCGCCTCCGGCCTTTCATAGGTGCAGCATTCCTTGATGAACTGCGTGTCGTCGTAATCCTTCGGGCTGCGCATTTCAGCCACAAGCTCCGGGACTGTACGCACCTTGGGGAAGGGAAGCTCCTCCAGCGAAACATACATCCCTCTCTCGGCGATATAATCCTCCTCGTCATAAGCAAAGAGAATGATCTTCTTCCGGGTGTTGGCAAAATCGTAGAACACGCTGGAATAGTCGGTGATAAGCCCGTCCGCGCTGTTGAGGACATCGTAGGGATCAAAGCCCTCCTTCATGGGGACGATGTGCTTATACTGCGAGTAATCCAGATCGGCGCTCATAAAGGGATGCAGCTTTGCGATGACGATCTCGCTGTCATCAAGGCTTTCGTCAAGCTGTGCAAGATATCCCTTGAGTATGCCCAGCTGATCCTCGGTCTTTATCCTTGCAAGGTTGCCCCGCCAGGTGGGCATATATACGAACATCCTTTTGTCTGCAAGCCCCAAAGCCTCTCTGGTCTTTGCAGCCCTTTCGGTATCAAAGAAAACACAGTTGCGGGGATAGCCCTCGTTGAGGATAGTTCCCTTGTAAACGCCCTCCAGCATAAAGGCGCTCACCATTTTTTCCTTCATGTAGTCGTTGGGATAGAGCAGGAAATCCGCAAAAAGCAGATTTCGCTGTATGTTTCCCATAGCATATACATCGCTGGCAACGTCGCGCCCCATTACCTTGAGCGGAGTCCCGTGCCAGGTGTTGAGTATCACCTGTCCCTCCTTCTTGATGTATCTTGTCGTGAACGAGGTATCGGTGATAAGGTATTTAGCTTTAGCCAGCAGCTTGAAATACTTGGCGCTCATTATCCTTACGGGGGTGACGTTCTTCACTCCGTACTGATTTAGCAGACCGAGTATCCTTTCCTTCTGCTTCTTGGCATAGACCAGATATATCTTGAACCTGCTGCTGTAATCCCTGTCCAGAAGCTTGAGCAGCGTGAAGATGTTCCCGGCCAGATCGGCGCCGTGCTTCGATTCCAGCAGGATGCAGCTGCTGTCGAGCTTTGCATGATAATACTTTCTCACATAATATGTATTGGCAAGGGCATCCGCAGCGCATTGCTTCAAATACTTGATGTTAATCTTTTTTCCCTCCGGTCATGACTGACATTTTCAAGTCGCTTTTGATCTGCGTGGTTGAGATCTCGGGAGTCCTCGGCAGATAAACTACCTCGCAAAGCTCCGCAAGCTCGTCGAACTTGCCCTTCCAGTCATCTCCCATGACAAAGGTATCCACTCTGAATTCCTTGATGTCAGATCTCTTCTGCTCCCAGTTTTCCTCCGGTATCACCAGATCCACATATCTGATAGCCTCCAGCAGGCTCTTTCTTTCTTCATAGGAGAAGTAGCATTTTTTATGCTTTTCGTTCCAGTTGAATTCATCCGTCGAGAGCGCCACGATCAGATAATCCCCCAGCGCCTTGGCGCGTCTTAGCAGATTTATGTGACCGTAATGCAGCAGATCAAAGGTGCCGTAGGTAATGATCTTTTTCATATTTCTCTCCTGTTTGTTCACATTGTTATCCCGACAGCGTCAAGTATCCTTTTGCAGGCACTGCCGGACTGGCTGCTGTTTGCCAGTTCGTTTACACGTTTTCTTTCCTCTTTCCAGCCGTCCCTGCCCTTGGCTGCTTTGATGATAAACTCCCGCAGCTGCTCAAAGCTTTTCAGCTTGTCTCCGGGCATCAGTGCCTCGGGGTCATCCACCACAAAGCCCCGCTCGTCCTCGTACTGCTCGATATCGCCCAGCGTAAATCCGATAGGCCTGTTCAGCAGCAGATAGTCAAAATATACCGACGAGTAATCCGTGATAAGAGCGCGGCTGCGCTTCATCAGGTCGTAAATATCCATATTCTTCCGTTCAAGCCCCCGCTGGGTAGTGAGCATAATGTTTTCAAGGCTCTTGACCCCGTGGCTGATGTCCTGCATGGGGTGCGGCTTTATCAGCAGCTTGTATCCCAGCTCGCCGAGCAGGCTGTCAATCTCTCTTAGCTGCTCCTCGGTATCAATAAGCGGAAAGCCGGTCTCGTTTTTGACATCGGCATTTACGCTCCCCAGCTTCTGTGAAGAACGGTAGGTGGGCAGCCAGAGGATCAGCTTCTTTTCATTCACATCCTTGTCAAAAAGCTTGTCGCACTTCGGCTGACCCGTCAGCAGTACCTTGTCCTCATCCACCTCAAAGCATCTCTGCATTATCTGCGAGAAAAAGGGCGAGGTGGCTATGATGTGATCGAAGTAGCATTTTCCGTCAAAGTCCGCACCCTTTTCAAGAGCGCCTATGGTCTTCAGCGGCATCCCGTGCCAAAGGTTCACCACCTGCTGCTTTGGGCTGGGCTTAATGGGGAATTTCCCGAAGCTGTAAAACATAAAGCTGCACCGCAGGAATTTTCTAAGCCCCTTGCCCGTGCTTACGAACTTGACGTTCTCGGGAGCGTCTTTTTTCCAGAAGCGGTAGTCGCTGCAGCTGCAGACGATCTTGTATTTCTTGTTGTAGCCAAGCTGTATCATATGATCATATATCGCCTTAGCGTTATCTCTGAAGCCGAGATTTGAATAGATTAGCACCAGCCTTTTGTTTTTCGGTATTATGCGGTTGAGAGGCGTAAGCGGTGCCGACAGCTTTTTCAGTATCCGTTTTATCCCCATATCTTATTATCGTCTCTTCCTTAAAAATGTTTTGTAAAGCTTTTCTCTTGCCTTTTCGGGCGAAAGCGCAAACACGGTAAAGGCGCTCATCCGTTTCAGATATTCCCCTTTTGAGCAGAAGCCCCTTTGCAGCTTATACTGCTCCATTCTTCGGGCGCATTTCAGATAATCCCTGCCGCCGCGGCGCGAATACATCCCGCCGCCCGTTCTCATAAGCAGCAGCGCCTTGGCGATGTTATGCCCCCTTGCGCCGTCCGACAGCATCTTCACCCATAGCTGATAGTCCTCAAAGAACCGATAGCTCTCATATCCGCACGCCTTCAGTACAGCCTCTTTTCTGAACATTACACAGGGGTGGTTGAAGGGATTGCGGGTGCGGGCATATTCAAGTATTTCCTTGTGGGAAACGGGAAGCGTCTTATAAGCCTCGATGACCTTCGGGTCCTCAATGAATTCAGCCACGGTGGCCGAGCAGATATCCGAGCCGTGCTTGTGCATCGACTTGAGCTGCAGCTCGCATCTTTCCGGCAGAGAGATGTCATCGGTATCCATTCGTGCGACGTATTCATATCTGCACTCCTTCAGCCCCGCGTTCAGTGCCTCGGCAAGGCCGCGGTTCTCCGGCAGTCTGACAACATCCACCAGCCCTGCATTGGCCGACTCAAAACGATATACCTCCCGGTCAAGCTCCGCCGTCAGAGGCCCGTCGCATACGAGGACGATCTGCGAGGGCTTAACGCTTTGCTTTATCATGCTTTCCGCGGCCGTTCTGAAAAAAGCCGGCCGTTCCTTCTGATAGACGGACATAAGCACACAATATTCATTTATAGCCATTTTGTCCGCCTCCCTCAAGTTTTCACATACATTATTTATTATAGCATATCCCGCCTTTTATGTCAAGCAAATAAAGTGCCAATTATACAAATTAAAGCCCGGATTTCAGTGCATAATGCACAATATGTCAGAGCCTTTCTACAAACAGTTATTCCATGAACCACGGCATTTTATTCTCTCGGTGAAGTTTATTTGTGAACAGCCCGGTTTTGCGCAGTTTCACTGTGTCGGGAGCGAAAATACAAATAGAACGCCTTTGCTAAATTGTACCTTTTGTATAAAATGACCAACAGTGTGGAAAAATATTAGTCTTATATGTGCATTGTAATCAAAGGAAAAATCTGCTATAATAGATTTGTTGTATCAGTGAAACAAATTCGCACCGATGCAATTATTTGCGAAGGGAGAAAATACCAATGTGGGCTTATGAAAGTGTATTCTATCAGATCTATCCTTTAGGGTTCTGCGGAGCGCCGTTTGAGAACGACGGCATTCAAGAGCATCGCATCCTCAAGGTGCTGGACTGGATAGACCATATCAAGGAGACAGGCTGCAATGCCGTATATTTTTCGCCGGTGTTTGAGTCGGATACTCACGGCTACAATACCCGCGACTACTCTAAGATCGACTGCCGCCTCGGCACCAACGAGGATTTCAAGAAGGTCTGCGATGCGCTCCACGCAGCGGGCATCAGGGTCGTCCTTGACGGAGTTTTCAATCATGTCGGCCGCGGCTTCTGGGCGTTTAAGGATGTCCTCGAAAAGCGCTGGGACTCACCCTATAAGGATTGGTTCAATATCAGCTTTGACGGCAATTCCAACTATAACGACGGCCTCTGGTACGAGGGCTGGGAGGGGCATTACGACCTTGTCAAGCTCAACCTTAGGAACCCCGCCGTCACCGAGCATATCTTCAGCTGCGTCCGTCAGTGGAGAGAGGAGTTCGGCATCGACGGACTGCGTCTTGATGTGGCCTATTGCCTCGACTTCGATTTTCTGAAAAATCTGCATAACGTCTGCAAGTCCCTTGACCCCGAGTTCTTCATTCTTGGCGAGCTTCTCCACGGGGATTACTCCCGCTGGGTCAACCCGGAAATGCTGGACTCCGCCACCAATTACGAGTGCTATAAGGGGCTTCATTCCAGCTTCAATTCCATGAATATGTTCGAGATATGCCACTCTCTCAAAAACCAGTTCGGCCCCGAGCAGTGGTGCCGCTACAGAGGGATGCATCTGCTGGCGTTCGTGGATAATCACGATGTTTCCCGTATCGCATCGGTGCTGCAGAACGAAAAGCATCTGCCGCTGATATATGCGCTGATGTTCGGTATGCCCGGAATACCCTGTATCTACTACGGCTCCGAGTGGGGCACCAAGGCCGATAAAAAGGACGGCGACCCCGCTCTGCGCGTTTCCTTTGATGCACCCGAGAAAAACGAGCTTACGGAATGGATATCCAAGCTTGCGAAGATTCACCGGGAGAGCAAGGCTCTCTGCCACGGCTCTATCGCAGTTCCGGTGCTTACAAACAAGCAGTGCATTATCGAGCGCCAGTTTGAGGACGAGCGCGTGATGATAGCGATCAATGCAGACGGCGAGGCATACACTGCCCACTTCGACGCACGCTGCGGCCGCGCCGAGGATCTGATAAACGGCGGCTGGCACGACTTCGGCGGCGGCAGCACCCTGCCCCCGTATTCTGCTGCTGTGTGGAAATGCGAGAGATAAACGTTTGATATCTGACAGCAAAAGGAGTGCAAAGGCGCGCTCCTTGCTGCTGTTTTGCACCCGGTGGTTTTGTTAAAATAAAAAATTATTAAAACCGCTTGCAATTTGTGAAGAAGTGTGTTATAATAAGATGTACCGAAGATCGGGTGTAGATTATTGTTCCTCATCGATCCGAGATATAGGTGTGCGGGTCCTGCGCAATGAAGCGCTGTGAACCATGTCAGGCGGGGAACCGAGCAGCATTAAGCGGTCTGTTTCGTGTGACGCAGTTTCGCCTGCACATCTATATGTCGGATCGATTTTGATTGTATGGACTTGAAGGAGGTCATGGGATGTATCAGGCGCTTTACCGTAAGTGGCGGCCTATGTCTTTCGATGACGTTGTCTCTCAGCCCCATATAACCACTACTCTGAAAAATCAGATCGCCGGCGGCAAGACCGCTCACGCCTATCTGTTTACAGGGTCAAGAGGAACAGGAAAGACCACCTGCGCAAGGATCTTCGCCAAGGCTGTAAACTGTTTGGATCCTAAGGACGGCGAGCCCTGCCTTGAATGTGAGATCTGTAAGAATGCAGATAAGGGTGCGCTGGCCGATATAATCGAGATCGACGCTGCCTCAAATTCTCGAGTTGACGATATCCGCGACCTGCGGGAGGGTGTGGCTTATACCCCCGAAATGTGCAGGTATAAGGTCTATATCATCGACGAGGTGCATATGCTTTCCGCCGGCGCCTTCAATGCGCTGCTGAAAACAATGGAGGAGCCGCCTCCGCACGTTAAGTTCATCCTCGCTACCACCGAGGTGCATAAGGTGCCGGAAACAATAGTTTCTCGCTGCCAGCACTTCGATTTCCACCGCATCCGTACAGAGGATATCGTTGCAAGGCTTAGCTATATCGCGGAGCAGGAGGGGCTTACACTTCATCAAGATGCTGCCCGGCTTATCGCAAGGATCTCTGACGGCGGTATGCGTGACGCTCTTTCGCTGCTGGATCAGTGCGTTGCCTATTCCGACGAGATCACTGTCGAGACTGTTTCCGGCGCCGCGGGCATCGCGGGAAGAGATCATCTGTTTGATATCCTCGAGGCTGCCTTTGCCGGTGACGCAGGAAGTATGATAAGGATCATCGACGAGCTGTATGACCGCAGCAAGGATCTTGCAGTGCTTTGCTCCGAGCTGATAACACAGATGCGGAACGTTATGATACTTATGTCCGGTCAGAATGCAGAGGATCTTATTGTCTGCCTGCCCGAGGAATTGGCAAGGCTCAAAAAGATCGCAGCCGGTACGGATATAGATACGGTACTGTTTTTTATTTCCACACTGCAGGCAGCATCGGAAAGATTTTCGCGCAGCGCCAATAAGTGCATAGAAATGGAAATGTGCGCTGTGAGGATGTGCAGCGGCAGAGAGACCAAGGGCGGCAGCAGCACTGCCTCCGCGATCTCACAGAATGTGGTCACTTCCTTTAACGAGCGTATCTCAAAGCTGGAAAAGGCGTTGCAGAGCGGCAGGATGCCTGCCCCTGCGGCAGAAGAGGATAAGCCAAAGCCGCTTCCTCCCAAGCCGCTGAAAAAATTCGACCCGAATAATTTTACCCCTCTTGAGGACTGGACGAAGATACTTGAACAGATCAATGCCCAGATCCCGGCGATAGGCGCGTTTCTGCAAAACAGCGCAGCCTGTATCGAGGGTGAGATGTTCTATCTGATCGTCGCCAGCAGCTTTGCCTTGAAAAAGTTCAAGGCTCGTCCCGACGACGCTGCCAAGCTGAAACAGATCGTAAATAATTATTATGGAAAAAACTTCGGCTTTATGCTTTTCAGCTCCCACGATGTAGAGCTTGAGGATCAGGATAATCCGATCAAAACTCTTATCAACCGGGCTAAAAGCGCTGAAATAGATGTCGAGGTAAAGAAAAATATATAAGGAGTTTTACAAATGAAAGCAAGATTACCACAGGGTATGGGCAAGGGTCCGTCAAACAATATGAACCAGATGCTCAAGCAGGCTCAAAAAATGCAGGACGAGATCACCGCTCTTCAAGCTGATCTGGAGGAGAGAGAGTTCTCTGCTTCCGTAGGCGGCGGCGCAGTTGATGTTACTATCAACGGAAAGAGACAGGTTCTCAAGCTCAACATCAAGCCCGAGGTCGTTGATCCCGAGGACGTTGAGATGCTGCAGGATCTTATCATGAGTGCTTTCAACGAGGCTGTAAGAGTTCTTGATGAGACCTCTGATGCTGAAATGAGCAAGCTTACCGGCGGCGTTTCATTCCCCGGCCTGTTCTGATGGCTGATATAGGTGCTTTGCCGCTGACACTGCTTTCGGAGCAGTTTGCCAAGCTGCCCGGCATAGGCATGAAGTCCGCCCAGCGGCTGGCTTACCATGTCATGGAAATGTCTGACTCCGAAGCAAGGGCTTTGGCACAGGCTATCCTTGATGCCAAGAAAAAAGTGCATACCTGCGCAATCTGCTGCAATTTTACCGAGAACGAGCGCTGCCGTTTCTGCTCCGACCCAAGGCGGGATCAAGGGACAGTCTGCGTTGTTGAGGCTCCCCGGGATATTGCAGCCTTTGAACGCACCAAGGAATACAAGGGCGTGTATCATGTGCTGCACGGACTGATCTCTCCTATCGACGGCATCGGCCCCGATAAGTTGAGGATCAAGGAGCTGCTTTCGAGAGTCAATTCCGGGACGGTGAACGAGGTCATTATGGCTACCAATCCCACTGTTGAGGGCGAAGCCACAGCTATGTATATCTGCAAGCTGCTTAAGCCTTTCGGCGTTAAGGTCACAAGGCTCGCTTTCGGTCTGCCGATCGGCGGAATGCTGGAGTATGCCGACGAGATAACGCTCTACAAGGCTCTGCAGAACAGATCGGAAATCTGATGAAAAATATAAGAGGTGTCTGCTTGAAGCAGGCACCTCTTTTGTCTGTTGTGCTGATATCAATCCGGCAGCTTGATCTTCGGCAGGAAGGAAATGATGTCCTCCTTCATGCGGATGACCTCTCTGCGGGCTGCCTTTGCAAAATCGTGAGGATCGCATTCCTCCTTTTTGTAGGCACACATGACCGCGCGGGAGGAGTTCACTATCGCACCGAGCCCGTTTTCGTCAAAGCCCTTGGATACGCCCTCTGCTCCGCCGCCCTGTGCGCCGTAGCCGGGTACAAGGAAGAATGTGTGGGGTAGAGCCTTGCGCATTTCAGCCAGCTGCTCGGGATAGGTCGCTCCAACAACTGCACCGACACCGCTGTAGCCGTATTTGCCCATGACCTCGGAGCCCCATTTTTCGCACATATCGCCCATAGTGGCATAAACCGTTTTGTCGCCGATCTTCAGATCCTGCAGCTCGCCCGAGGACTTGTTTGAGGTCTTTACCAGTACGAAAATGCCCTTGTCGTAGGCTCGGCATTTTTCCAGCAGGGGAGAGATGCCGTCAGTGCCGAGATAGCCGTTCACTGTCAGTGCGTCAGCGCCGAAGGCCGGAATGTTCTCGCCGCCCACCTCGGTAAAGCCAAGATGTGCCGTTGCATAAGCGTCCATAGTAGCGCCGATATCGTTGCGCTTTCCGTCGGTCATTACGAACATACCCTTGCCCTGCGCATATTCGATAGTCTTGTAAAGGGTCTTGACACCCTCCCAGCCGTACATCTCGTAGTATGCCGCCTGTGGCTTGATAGCAGGGCAGATGTCGTGTATCTCGTCGATGATCGCCTTGTTAAAATCAAGTATCGCCTTGGATGCAGCTTTCAGGGTCTTGCCATATTTCTTGATCTTCTTTGACACGATGTATTCGGGAACATATTCAAGCCGCGGGTCAAGACCCACGACCGAAGGGTTCTGTGTCCTTACAATGTTTTCAATAAGTCTGTCAAATGACATAATAATTCTCCTATCCTTCAGCTTCAAATACGATTTTTCCGCGGCAGACGGTGTAAAGGTTTCTGCCCTTCAGCCTCTCGCCCTTGAAAACGCTGTTTTTGCTCCGGGAGTGGAGCTTTTCGGGCTCGACCACCCATTCAGCGTCCGGGTCAAAAATGCAGAGGTCAGCCTCGCTGCCGACCTTTATCTCCGAAAGGGGCAGCCCCATTATTTTCCTCGGATTGACCGACATTACCTCGGCTATCCTGCTTAAAGACATTTTTCCGGTGTGATACAGCTGTGTAAGCGTTACGGCAAGAGATGTCTCAAGACCCACTACGCCGTTGGGGGCTTTCTCAAAGTCAGCCTTTTCCTCGGCGGTGTGCGGAGCATGGTCGGTGATGATGCAGTCGATAGTTCCGTCAAGGACAGCCTCCTCAACTGCTTTTCTGTCCCGCTCTGTCCTAAGCGGGGGAGACATACGGTAGTCTGCATCCCGGCTAAGCAGCTTTTCATCGGTATATGTGAAGTAATGGGGAGCAGTCTCACAGGTGACCTTTACGCCTTCCCGCTTTGCAGCCCGTATTATATTTACCGAGCCGTAGGTAGAAACGTGGCAGATGTGAACTCTCGCATCGCAGGATGCCGCAAGGGTTATCTCACGGGCGGTAATGCTGTCCTCACTGGCTCTGTCCATACCTCTGACACCCAGCTTTTCTGACACCTCACCCTTGTTGATTATTCCGCCGTTGATGATGTCCAGATCCTCGCAGTGAGAGGTAAGTATAAGACCGTTAGCATTGGTCTGCTCCAGCGCCTGCCGCATAAGCTCTGCATTCTTGACAGGCTTTCCGTCATCGGAGATAGCAACGATCCCGGCTTTTTTCAGAGCCTCGTAATCGCAAAGCTCCCTGCCCTCCATGCCCTTGGTAACGCAGGCATAGGGTATAACTCTTATGCCGGTCTGCTCCGCCTTGTCAAAAACATAGCGAACCAGCTCCGGCGAGTCGATAGGCGGCTTTGTATTCGGCATACAGGCCACACCGGTAAAGCCTCCCGCCTTAGCAGCAGCAGCCCCGGTGAGTATATCCTCCTTGTGGGTCAGTCCCGGGTCACGGAAATGGACGTGCATATCAAAAAGCCCCGGCATAGCTACAAGCCTGCCTTTACCGTCGATAACTCTGTCGGCAGACTTTTCCTCACTGCCGATATAGGCGATACTCTCGTTTTCAGTCAGTATATTGGTCACGCAGTCGAGCCCTTGAGTGGGATCGACCGCGTGAACGTTTTTAAACAGTATTTTCATTCCGGCCTGCCTTTATACCTTCTTGGCAGAGAAGTGCTGACCGTGCGAATAAAGCTCCAAGGTCTTTTCGGGCATTATCATGTTAAGTACAACGCCTTGATTGTCCTTGGTGTTCTTGATAAGGAATGTACACTTGGGAGAATCCTCCTTAGCGTAGATCTCCTTGTTTACGTTCTTGGGGTCTTTTGTGGTGTTCTTTGCGTCGGACAGATTTGAGTAGGAGATCTGTGCAAAGAAGAACAGGTTGACGTGCTGATCGAAGGCCTCGGTATGATGTCCCGGAAGCATGAAAAGCTTGATAGCCTTTCTTGATTCATCCATTCTGTAAAATCCGTCAGCAATGACCTCGCCGGACTTGTTCTCGGAATATTTGAACTTTCCGTTTTCGTCCAGCTCCAGCTTCTTGTCGCTTTTCTCGTCGATCCATGCGCCGGAGATCATCAGTCTGCCGTCACTGCCCGCATCGGTGTTGGGCGATGCAAACACATAGCTTCCCACGATGATGCCGCACACTACGATCAGAATGAAAATGATTACGAGAAATATCTGTAGGATCCTTTTAGCCATTTTTGATTACCTCTTTCTGTATATGTTCCAGAGCTTACCTTAGCCCTGCTTGAGTATCGCGCCGGTGTTTGCCGAAGTAACAAGCGAAGCATATCTTGCAAGGTATCCGGTGGTGATCCGGGGCTCTCTGGGCTGCCACTTTGCTTTTCTGGCCGCCAGCTCCTCGTCAGAGACCTTGACGTTTATCTTGTTGGCAGGAATGTCTATGGAGATCATGTCTCCCTCCTCGATAAGAGCGATAGGACCGCCCACCGCTGCCTCGGGAGAAACGTGACCGATAGAAGCGCCTCTTGTGGCACCGCTGAAGCGTCCGTCAGTGATAAGCGCCACAGACGAGCCCAGTCCCATTCCCGCGATAGCGGATGTAGGGTTGAGCATCTCTCTCATTCCGGGGCCGCCCTTGGGGCCCTCGTAGCGGATGACCACCACATCTCCGGGATTGATCTTTCCGCCTCTGATAGCCGCGATAGCGTCCTCCTCCGAGTCAAATACTCTTGCGGGGCCCTCATGCACCAGCATTTCGGGAGCAACGGCCGAGCGCTTTACAACGCAGCTGTCGGGAGCGATATTTCCTCTAAGCACCGCGATGCCGCCTGTTTTGGAATAAGGATTGTCGAGCGGTCTGATGACCTCGGGATCACGGTTCCTAACACCCTTGATATTCTCTCCGACGGTCTTTCCCGTAGCGGTTATGCAGTCGGTGTTCAGCAGTCCTGCCTCTGACAGCTCGTTCATTACAGCATAAACGCCGCCGGCCTCGTTAAGATCCTCCATATAGGTAGGACCCGCAGGAGCAAGGTGGCATACATTCGGTGTCCTCGAAGAGATCTCGTTAGCAATGTCGAGATTAAGGTCGATGCCGCACTCGTGGGCGATAGCCGGCAGATGCAGCATTGAGTTGGTGGAGCAGCCGAGAGCCATATCCACGGTGAGAGCGTTCATAAATGCCTTCTCGGTCATTATATCCCTCGGGCGGATATTCTTTCTGTAAAGCTCCATTACCTGCATTCCTGCGTGCTTGGCGAGCTTCAGTCTTTCCGAATATACAGCCGGGATAGTTCCGTTTCCTCTAAGACCCATGCCCAGCACTTCAGTCAGACAGTTCATTGAGTTTGCGGTGTACATACCCGAGCAGCTTCCGCAGGTGGGGCACACCTTGTTCTCGAATTCCTCCACGTCCTCGGCGGTCATCTTTCCGGCATCATACGAGCCTACTGCCTCGAACATACTGGAGAGGGATCTCTTCTCGCCCTTTACATGACCCGCCAGCATAGGGCCGCCTGAAACGAACACGGTAGGAACATTAACTCTTGCCGCCGCCATAAGCAGGCCGGGAACATTCTTGTCGCAGTTGGGTATCATTACCAGAGCGTCGAAGTGATGAGCCAGCGCCATGCATTCTGTGCTGTCAGCGATAAGGTCGCGGGTGACAAGGGAATACTTCATTCCCTGATGCCCCATTGCTATGCCGTCGCAGACTGCGATAGCCGGGAAAACGATAGGCGTACCGCCTGCCATAGCCACGCCCAGCTTGACGGCCTCAACGATCTTGTCGATGTTCATGTGACCCGGAACGATCTCGTTGTAGCTCGAAACGATGCCTACCAGCGGCCTTGACATTTCTTCCTTTGTCATTCCGAGAGCATTGAAAAGCGATCTCTGGGGAGCCTTGTCAACGCCCTCGCAGAAATAATTTTGTTCAGACATTTTATTTACCTCCGATTTCATTTATCAGTGTGAAAGACCCAGGAACGCCGCGCCGATGATGCCGGCATCGTTGCCGAGCTTGGCAATAACGATCTCGGTATTCTTTGCGCTGTTCTTGGTGTAAACCTCCTTGGCTACAAGCTCCTTCAGCGGCAGCAGCAGCGGGTCGCCCTCGTTGCAGACGCCTCCGCCGATACAGAGGATATCAGGCTGGAAAATGTTGATCGTGTTGGCGATGCCGCAGGCCAGATAGCGGATGTACTTGTCAACTACCTCCTTGCCGGTCTTGTCGCCGGCACGCATAGCGTTGAAGGCTGTCCTTGCAGAGACCTTGCCGTCCTCCTCGTTCATCTTCCACATAACGGAGCTTTTGTCATCATACATTGCTTCCTTTGTCATCCTTATAAGTCCCGTAGCAGAGGAGAACACCTCAAAGCAGCCTTTTCTGCCGCAGGTGCATTCCGGGCCGTTGGGGTCGATAACGGTGTGACCGATCTCTGCACCGGCAAAGTTTGAGCCGGAGTAGATCTTTCCGTCGATGATGATGCCGCCGCCCACGCCTGTTCCGAGAGTGATGCATACAGCGTTCTGTGCGCCCTTTGCGGCTCCTGCCACATATTCGCCGTAGGCTGCCGCGTTCGCATCGTTCTCAACATAGCAGGGCTTGTCGATAAAGGTTTTCATCAGATCGACAACGTGGAAATCGAGGAATCCTAAGTTGTTGGAATATTCGATGATGCCCTTTTCACTGTTGGCGGTTCCGGGAGTGCCGATGCCGACAGCCTCGATCTGCTCAAGGGACAGTCCTGCCTTTTCAACAGCTTCAAGAGCCACCTTTGCCATGTCCTTGCAGATAGCCTCTGCCGGTCTGGGAAGGTTGGTCTTGCAGGAGGCCTTTGCGATGATCTCGAACTCATCGCTCACAACTCCCGCCTTGATGTTGGTACCGCCTAAGTCTATGCCTATGTAGTATTTCATGTCAATGCTTCCTTTACAAATTATTTTCCGATCTTGGTAAGAACAGCCTTGCATTTTCCGTTCACGGTGTATTTTCCTGTTCCTGCCGTGATGAAGATGCTGTCGCCCTTTTTGAACTCAACGCAGTCGCCGCCGCTAACAGTGCCCTCGCCCTCAAGGAACAGCAGGTTATTGAAGCTGTCTCCGCCTGCCTCAAGCTCCGCCTTGCCATCTATGTCAAGGATATATGTGGAGAAGTATTCACACTCCGCCATAAGCTTTGAGGTATAGCCCTCGTGCTTTTCAACAGGTGTTTCCGGGTACTTCTTGGCGGGAGCCAGCCTTGTAACGTCCTTGGCCTTTTCAACGTGAAGCTCTCTCGGCTTGCCGTCCTTGCCGACACGTCCGTAATCGTAGATGCGGTAGGTGGTATTTGAGTTCTGCTGTATCTCGGCGATAAGTATGCCCTTGCCGATAGCGTGGAGCGTGCCTGCCTCGATGAAGAACACATCCCCCTTATGCACCGGGACGCTGTTGGTCACCTCCAGCAGAGTATTGTCCGCAATCCTCCGGGCAAACTCGTCCTTGCTTATTTCCTTCTTGAAGCCGTAGAGAAGCTCGGCTCCCTCATCGCAGTCCACAACGTACCACATCTCGGTCTTGCCGTACTCTCCCTCGACTCTAAGCGCATACTCATTGTTCGGATGCACCTGCACCGAAAGATTGTCCTTTGCGTCGATAAGCTTTATCAGAATGGGGAAGCTTTCAAATCTCCCGCAGTTTGTTCCGAGAACTTCCTTGCCGTACTTGTCGATATACTGCTGGAGCGTAAGCCCCTTGTCCTTGCCCTCTGCCACCACCGAGGGGCCGTCCTTGTGACAGGAAAGCTCCCAGCTCTCCGCCACCTTGTCGAAGTCGCACCTTTTGCCGAAATCATCCCGGAGCCGTGTACCGCCCCAGATATAGTCCTTGAACGCTGGTTCAAGCTTGATAACTGCCATATATACCCTCCTTGCACAATCATCCTATTATACTTTATTATTATATCACAGCTTGTAGCTCCATGTCAATAAAAAAGGGGTTACAAATTTAACTTTTTGTGAAGAATAAAAAGAGCAGAAAACGAAGAGCAAAAAAACAGCGAACGGTCAAAGCGTCCGCCCTGCGGACAGATCAAAAGGATCGTCGCCGCAGGCGTTGCCTTGACTATTCGCTGTTCACTGTTCATTACTCACTAAGGATGCCGTGTCCCTTCGCCTTGATGACCTCTACCACCTTGTCAACGAGCCGCTGGCAGGTATCTTGTGCGGGAGCCTCAACCATTACTCTCACAAGGGGCTCTGTGCCGCTCTCGCGCACGAGTATGCGCCCGGAGCGTCCAAGCTCCTCACTTACAGCCTCAACGGCCTTTTGCACATCGGGATCCTCCTGCGCAGCCTTTTTGTCCTTTACCTTGACATTCACAAGCACCTGCGGATAGATCGTCAGCGGTTCAGCCAGCTCGGAGAGCTTTTTCTTCCGTGCCATCATGACCTCCATGATCTTCATGCTGGTGAGGATGCCGTCGCCGGTGGAGGCGTATTTGGAGAAGATGATGTGTCCCGACTGCTCGCCGCCCAGACGGCAGCCATTCTTTATCATGTATTCATAAACGTATTTGTCACCGACCTTGGTCTTTGCATAGTCTATGCCGAACTCGTCAAAGGCCTTGTAGAGTCCGAAGTTTGACATCACCGTGGTAACGACGGTGTTGTTCAGCAGCTTGCCCCTCTCCTTCATGTATCTTCCGTAGATGTAGAGGATGTGGTCGCCGGTGATGACATTGCCCTTTTCATCTACGCAGAGACAGCGGTCGGCATCGCCGTCATAGGCAAAGCCCACGTCCATGCCGTGTTCTACAACATATTTGCACAGCCCCTCAATGTGTGTCGAGCCTGCATTGTTGTTTATGTTCACTCCGTTGGGCTCGGCGTTGATAACGCTTGTGGATGCTCCCAGTGCGTCGAATACGGATTTTGCAATGTTCCATGATGCTCCGTTGGCACAGTCAAGAGCCACCTTGACGCCTCTGAAGGAATACATACCCAAAGAGATCAGATATCCGATATAGCGGTTTCTTCCCGAGACATAGTCAACAGTGCAGCCGATATGCTCCTTTTCCGCAAAGGGTATCTCCTCCCATTTCTTTCCGAAGACCTCAAGCTCTCCGTCAAGATAAGCCTCCACCAGCTCGATAGTCTCCTCGCTCATTTTCTCGCCGTTGCGGTTGATAAGCTTGATGCCGTTATCGTAATAGGGATTGTGGCTGGCAGAGATCATGATCCCGCAGTCAAAGTCATCTACTCTTGCAACATAAGCCACGGAGGGGGTGGTGGTAACGTGGAGCAGATAAGCGTCGGCACCGGAGGCAGTCAGACCGCCTACCAGCGAGTATTCAAACATATAGCTTGAACGTCTTGTGTCCTTGCCGATGACTATCTTGGCAGGCTCACTTTCCCCTGCACGGCGCTTCAGCTCACCGAAATACCAGCCCAGAAATCTGCCTACCCTGTAAGCATGGTCGGCAGTAAGAGTAACGTTGGCTTCGCCCCGGAAGCCGTCAGTACCGAAATATTTACCCATTTTATGCACTCTCCAGTATATAGAATTATATCAGAACTTCTTTGCAATATCGTCCGGCGCCTTGTAGATGCTGTTGGCCGGAACGACCCCTCTCACCCTTGACAGAGGATAAATGTTGGTGTTCCTGCCGATGACAGTCCCGGGGTTCAGCACGCTGTTGCAGCCCACTTCAACGAAATCCGCCAGCATTGCACCGAACTTTTTCAGACCTGTCTCTATAGGCTCTCCCTCACCCTTAACTACAACAAGGGTCTTATCCGACTTGACGTTTGAGGTGATAGAGCCCGCGCCCATATGCGACCTGTATCCGATTATGCTGTCGCCCACATAGTTGTAATGCGGCACCTGTACATTGTCGAATATGATAACATTCTTCAGTTCCACCGAATTGCCGACAACGCAGTTGTTCCCCACAAGAGCCGAGCCTCTGATAAAGGCGCAGTGCCTTACCTCCGTTTCCGCACCGATGATACAGGGCGCTCCGATATAAGCAGACGGGAACACCTTAGCGGTCTTGTGTACCCATACCTGCGGGCTGACCTCTGTATAAAGCTCCTTGTCCAGCCTTTCGCCGAGCCTGACGATAAGCTCCTTTATGCCTCCGAGAGCCTCCCACGGGTAAGTGAATCCGCCGAGGTACTCCTTTGCCAGTGTATGTTCCAGATCGTACATTTCAGAAATCTTAAGCATTGATACAGCCTCTTTCCGATTATTTCGTGCTATGCATACTGCATATACCATAACATTATAGCACAGCCGCCTTGAAATGTCAACTTAAAATGCCTGTTCCGATATACAAAAAACGGCGCAGAAAACCGCGCCGTTCTGTAAAATGTTCTATTGATCTATCCTTATCCTGCCCACCGGGTTACGCCTGTAGTCGGTGTAATCTGCGTTGTAGTTCAAGTCGAAGTTCTTGGCCTCGGCAAAGAGCGGGTCGTAAAGACGGCCGTTCAGGGTCAGCCAGCCGTGAGAGGTGTCATGACATACATAGATGTCGCTATAGCCTATCTCAAGAAAGAGGAACGCCGCCGCGCAGGCGTCTGAAATGCAGCAGCCCCGGCCTTTGTCAAAGATGTCGTTGGCAAAGTCAACATCCCATTCGTCCGTATAGGGATAGAGGTTCGACAGCAGCCTCCACCTAAAATATGGATGCTTGCTGTACTCCCATACGAATACCTTATAGCGCTTTGTCTCCATGCTGTCGGAGGGGTTCGTTACCTCCTGCACCACCTTGTGGGCTTTCATCATGACCTCGATGCGCTTCCTGCCGTAGTCTGTCAGCGAAACAGCCTTGCCGCTCTTATCCACCTTGATCTTGTTCACGGTGGTGTTCGTCACCAGCTTGCCGGAAATGCGGTCGAAGCAGTAGTAGCTGCCGTTTATCTCCTGCCAGCCCGTCTGCATAACGCCCTTGGCATCATAGTAATAGGTGGCACCGTTTTTAGTTACCATTCCCGCTCCCGCGATCTTGAAGGTCTTGGAAAAGGAACCTGTATAGTTTCCCTTGCCGGTGACTGTAATCGTCGCCGTGCCCTTGGCAGTATTGTTTTTGTAGGACACTGTAAAGTCCTTACCCTTGACGAGCGTTTCCGTCTTGTATTTCAGCGTCGGAACAGGAGTCACCGCTGCTCCGGTATAGCCGTAGGTGTCAGCCAGCCCGGATACTGCCGCCCCGGAGATGTCTGCCGGAACAACATAGAATATCTTCTTCCCGGTGCCGGTGTAAAGACCCTTCCCCGTTACGGTGATAGTTGCCGTGCCCACGTTGCAGCAGTTGGCGATAGTGTAGGTGTAATCCTTATTGAAAGTCAGCTTGTTTCCGTCGGTGTCCCGGACGGTGACGGTGGGCTTCAGATCTCTGCATCTGTAAGCGTAATTCAGCGTTGGAACAGTTATCTTCCCGATGCCGCCCTTTACCGTCTTGGATCTAAGGGAGCTGTAGTTTCCGTATCTGACGCCGTCCTTGGTGACAAATGCGCGCATTTTGATATAGTATTTTTCTCCCGGCTCGGGAATGTTTTTTAGGTTGACATAGGTCCTGCCCGAGCTTGCCCAAACTGTAGTGCTGTGCTGATCGGTGAAGTCCCTGTTCTTGCTGTAGAGTATCTGATAGCCCTCCGCCGACGGGTCAGCCTCCCAGTTCACAACGATGTTGCCTTTACCCGTCTCGAGAGTGGTTATCGCAATGGTAGCGGGCTTGACAATAAAAGTTCTGCTGACACTGCCCTCGTAATCGCCGATGCCTACAGCTGTCAGCCCGGCAATGCCCGGTCGGTCGTTGTCGGTATAGACAAGCCTGTAGTCAACATTCTTTGTCAGCTTCTTTCCGTCAAGCTTGACAGTAACCTCGTCAGCACCGTTCCTTGTATCCGGGGTAACAGGAACACCCTTGTAGGTGTAGGAGGCGTATCTAAGCGTGATCTTAGCAGACTCTATAGACTGCTTTTGCTCCGTGATTATGGGTACGATCTCCGTTTCGGAGTCAACGGCACAGGCTGGAACAGCAGCGGCGCTTCCCAATGCAGACACAACTGCCAGCAGTGCTATCAGTTTTTTCTTCATGCGGCATCTCTCCTTACTGAAATGATCTGTATCTATTATAACATAAACCGGCCTGTCATGTCAATTGGAAGTTATTGTTTAGGGTGATATATGTTGACCTGTTGACAAACTGTTCTGAATGTGTTAAAATGTTATCAGAATGTTTTAATTTGACCAACGGTCAAATGTTAGGTCTTTGTGAGTTTAAATAACATTTTTTGACATCATTTTGTGGCGGCATTGTTAAATATAACAAATGGTTTTATTAAGTTTACAATCTGTTAATAATTCGTTAATCATATATGCAATATTAGTGTAGCCTCTTTTGGTATAATTAGAATATATATTATAAACAAATTTTGAATGAAGAAATATATTATTCTGGAGGGATGAATATGTCATTGGGTAGAGTTCTTGTGGTCGATGATGATAAGAATATCTGTGAGCTTCTCCGACTCTATCTCGACAAAGACGGTTACGGTGTTATTCTTGCACATGACGGAGAGGAAGCTTTGGTCAAGTTCAATGCACTTAAACCCGATATTATCCTGCTCGATATCATGCTCCCGGGCATTGACGGCTGGCAGGTGTGCAGAGAGATAAGAAAGAAATCCAATGTACCTATTATTATGGTGACTGCAAAGCAGGAGACCTTTGATAAGGTCCTCGGCCTTGAGCTGGGTGCCGATGACTATATCGTTAAGCCTTTTGATACCAAAGAAGTCATTGCAAGGATCAAGGCGGTCTACCGCCGCGTAGGTCAGACCTCGGGTGAGCAGGAGGTCAAGGAGGTCAAGTACGATAAGCTGTCTGTCAACATGACCAGATATGAGCTTCGCGTTGACGGAAAGGTCGTAGATACTCCTCCTAAGGAGCTGGAGCTGCTTTTCCACCTTGCTTCCAATCCGAACAGAGTTTATACCCGCGATCAGCTTCTTGATGAAGTCTGGGGCTTTGAGTATTACGGCGATTCAAGAACTATCGACGTTCATGTAAAAAGGCTCCGCGAAAAGCTCGAGGGTGTATCCGATAAGTGGGCTCTCAAGACCGTTTGGGGCGTAGGCTATAAGTTTGAAGTCGCCGAAGGCGCACATGAGTAACCGCAAAAGCATATTCCTAAAATACTTTGTGATCTATTCAGCAGTAATACTCATAAGCTTTATTTGCTTAGGCGCAGTATTACTGCTTGTTTCTTCAAGGTACTTTCTTCAAGAGAAAAAGGATCTCCTTGACCGCAATACACTTACGGCTGCCGACGGCGTTGCTCAAATGATCGAGGAGTCGCCGACCGGCTGGCGTGAGACTACCGCATGGAGTATGCGTGAGCTGGCATCAAGAAGCGGTATTGATGTTATCCTCTGCGATAAGAACGGAAAGATAATCGCTTCCTCGGATACCGCAGGAAGACTTTTCGGGATATCGCTTAGCAGCAGTATGCTGGAAAGATTTGGCTCTGAACCGGTCTATCTTATGAGCAGCTTCGAGGGAACGTATGAGGAATGTCATGTTTCCGGCATGAAGTTTTCTGTCAACGGGCCGGAGTATTATATCATTTCCCTTACGCCTAAATCTGCTCAGGATGACTATGTCTGGGAGATCATGAAGATTTTTCTCATCTCTATGTTGGTTGTATATATCGCTGTCATCATAGCCGTATATTTCATAGCCAAAAGGCTTTCTGCTCCTATAATCGAGATAGCCGAGGTCTCACGCGAGATCGGCAAGGGAAACTTTTCTGTCAAGCTGCCGGAGTATAATATCTATGAAATGCAGGAGCTTAGCAACGCCTTCAACGAAATGGCGGCTTCTCTGAAAAGCTATGATACCATGCGTAACAGCTTCGTGGCAAATGTCTCTCATGAATTGAGAACACCCATGACCTCTATCGGCGGCTTTGTTGACGGTATGCTGGATAAGACGATCCCGCCCGAGGAGTATGACCATTACTTGAAGATAATTTCCTCTGAAGTCAGCCGACTCACAAGGCTTGTTAGGTCTATGCTCAATTTGGCTAAGATCGAGGCCGGCGAGCTGCAGCCGAATTTAACAAGATTCTCGGTGCTTGATCCGATCGTGGATACCCTTGTGACCTTTGAATCAAGGCTTGAGGCAAAGAATATAGATGTAAGAGGCCTCGATATCGACAGTACGTACCTTTATGCCGATAATGACTTGATACATCAAGTTATGTACAACCTTATCGAAAATGCTATCAAATTCGTGGATAATAACGGTTATATCGAGTTCAGCTTCAACAGCGTCGGATATATGACCGTTATCTCTATCAAGAACAGCGGCGAGGGATTAAGCGAGGATGAACTGCCGCTGGTGTTCGACAGATTTTATAAGACGGATAAATCCCGCGGACTTGACACTACAGGCGTAGGGCTGGGTCTCAATATCGTAAGATCTATCATCCGCCTCCACGGCGGCAAGATCATGGTAAGAAGCGTCAAGGGCGAATATACCGAATTCGTCTTCAGCGTCCCTAACAGAAAGATAGGCAAGTAGCTACCCCGGAAAGGAGGCAGGAGCATGGATGAACAGGATTTGAAGGAAAACGAAGCCTCCCGGGCAGTCTGCGAAGAGGTGACGGAGGAGACTGATGATAATGCAGCCCTTGAGGAAGCAGAGCAGCAGGCTCACGATTTCGTGAAGAATGCTCCCACCGTTCCGCCTGTCCCGGAGGAAAAGGTAAGAGGCACTGCCTACAGCGACCCTTTCTTTAATATCCCGCCTGTTCTCGGAGCAATGGACGGCCTCGACCGCGAGACCTTCTGGAGCGAGGTCGCATCGGCAAGACCTAAGCGCAAAAAGCCCTCGGCAGCACTGATAATCCTTGCAGTGCTTATGCTGATTTTCATGACGCTGGCTTTTATAACCGCTATCAACGGAAAAGGCTGGCTGCTTAAATTCCTGAACGGCGGTAAGAGCATCGAGTTTACCCTGCCTACTGCCGAAAAGCCGCGGCTTGACGATAACAGGTATCAAGCAGACGGAAGATATACTATCGAGGGCGTGGCTGATGCGGTATCGGCATCAGTAGTGTCTATAGAGATTTATAATGCCGAGACGGCTCTGCTGCCAAGCAGCCAGGGCAGCGGTATAATCATGACGACAGACGGATATATCGTCACCAATGCCCACGTTATCGAGGATGCTGCAAGGATCAAGGTGGTGCTGCATGACAGGACGGAGTTTTCCGCCGATGTGGTCGGCAGCGACCCGGGCAGCGATATCGCCGTGATTAAGATCGGCGCAAAGGATCTGTCTCCTGCTGAATACGGTGACTCCGATAAGGTCGAGGTGGGCGAGGATGTGGTCTGCATAGGCTCTCCTGCCGGATTTTACGGCAGTGTTACAAAGGGGATAGTCTCGGGTACAAATAGGCTTATCAAGGTGGAAAGCTTTTCCACTCCCATGCGCTGCATACAGGTGGATGCCGCGATAAACCCCGGTAATTCGGGAGGCGCTCTGCTGAATATGTGGGGACAGGTCGTCGGTATAACCAGCTCAAAGCTGTCCAATACCAAATATGACGGCATAGGCTTCGCTATCTCTATCAACGCCGCAAGACCTATCATTGAAGAGCTTGTCTCTGCCGGCTATATGACCGACCGCCCGAGAATAGGCGTGACCTATTATATCGTAACACAGGAGACGGCAGATAAGGCCGGTGTCAAGCCGGGTATGCTTATCGTTGCGGTCGATGAAAAGTGCGATATCGCCGGCAGCGGCCTGCAGGCCGGAGATATTATCAATACTCTCGAGGGGCAGGTCATCACCGATACAGATTCTGTCAGAAAAATGCTGGAGGAGCATTCTCCCGGCGATACCCTTACCGGCCATGTCTATCGCCCGAACGAGGACGGCTCCGCCGGTACGGAATTTGATATAACATTCAAGCTTGAAAAGGACGAAAGCTCCTTTATCGAGGCAGACAGCAAGTAATTATTTGCAGAGAGCGGCTTTGCTCTCTGCATTTTTTCGGAGGTCAGATATTTGTGGAAGCGTTCAGAATAATCATGACACTGGTCATTAGCGGACTTATCGGTTATTTCACCAATTTCATCGCGGTGAAGATGCTCTTCCGTCCGCGGACAGAAAAGCATATCTTCGGCAGGCGTGTGCCCTTTACACCCGGAGTCATCCCCAAGAACAAGCCCCGGCTCGCCAAGGCTCTCGGCAGGGCGGTAGGGGAGCAGCTGCTGACCGGCAGCGACCTTAAAGAAGCCCTTTCCTCCGACAGAACCGCAGATGCCGCCGTTAAAAGGGTCACAGAGGGCGTATTCTCTGATAAGCCTGTAAGCGAAGTCCTTGACGGCATTACCGGCGGGAACTCTGCTGCCGTGAGGGAGGCGGCCGCCCTACGGCTTACTGCCCTTGTGACGGAAAAGATACGTCAAGCTGATATTTCGGCTGTTATAGTCAGTGAGGGCAAGGAGGCAATAAAGCAAAAGGTGGCAGGAAGTATGCTGGCGATGTTTGTCAATGACGAGCTTATCGCATCCTTCGCAGCGCCCCTTGCCCAGCGCATCGACAGCTATCTTGACGAAAATGCAGAGCCCGCTGTCTCAAAGGCCGTCAGCGAGGAGCTGGACAGGCTGATGTGTTCCTCTCCGGCACAGCTGCTTGAAGGCTCCGGCATGACCCGCGAGCGTACCGAAAAAGCCCTTTCAGAGCTGATAAAGAAGGCAGCCCGTGAGTCTTTGGACGATATCATCGCTTCGGTTGATATCCCCGCGATAGTTGAGGACAGAGTCAACGCTATGTCCGTTGAGCAGGTGGAGGAGCTGGTGATGTCTGTCATGAAGCACGAGCTTAATGCCGTTATAAGTCTCGGCGGCATTATAGGCGTCCTGATCGGCGTGCTGAATGTAATAGTGCAAAGAATATGAAATATCAGAAATGTATTGTACGATAATCGGTACTTTTGCGCTTGACTAAAATGTCGGAATATGCTATAATATACAATTGACCGAATAAAATTAAAATTGTATGGAGAGTGGTACTTTTGACCTTCAGTTCGGTGATATTCCTGTTTGTCTTCTTCCCGGTGGTGTTCCTGCTTTATGCGCTCATCCCCCAGAAGACCGTCCGCAATGTGATACTTGCTGCCGCAAGCCTTGTTTTCTACGCTTTCGGAGAGCCTATCGCCGTTATCATAATGGTGATATCCATTATATTCAACTATTTCTTCGGACGTGCCGCAGCAGGGGAAAAGCACGACAAACTGGCTGTGTTTCTGGCAGTGCTTGTGAATATCGGCCTGCTTATCGGGTATAAATATACCGGATTCTTTGCCGAGACCTTCAACAGCATTACCGGCCTTGGCATACCCGTTCCGCAGATAAGACTTCCTATAGGCATATCCTTCTTCACCTTCCAGGGGCTTAGCTATGTCATCGACGTTTACAGGGACAAAAAGAGCGTGCAGAAGAGCCTGTTTTCGGTGCTGCTGTATATCTCCTTCTTCCCGCAGCTTATCGCCGGCCCTATCGTAAGATACGAGGATATCGCCAAACAGCTGGATGAACGAGAGTTCACCGCTGACAGGATCGCAAGGGGCATCAACCGCTTTATCTACGGCCTCGGCAAAAAGGTGCTTATCGCAAATCAAATGGGCATCGTGGCCGATACCGTGTTCGGGTTCTCGCCCTCGGATGTGGGAATGCTGCCCTCGTGGCTGGGTGCCGTATGCTACACTCTCCAGATCTTCTTCGACTTCTCCGGCTACAGCGATATGGCTATCGGCCTTGGCTGTATGTTCGGCTTTGACTTCAGAGAGAACTTCGATTATCCTTTTATAGCGCCCAATATCCAGAACTTTTGGCGGCGCTGGCATATCTCCCTTTCGACATGGTTCAAGGAGTATGTCTATATCCCTCTCGGCGGAAACCGCAAGGGCAAGGCAAGAACGACCGTAAACAAGCTGATCGTTTTCTTCCTCACCGGCTTCTGGCACGGCGCAAACTTCACCTTCATAGTTTGGGGTATGCTCCACGGCGTATGTCAGATGCTTGAGACCTATCAGATCATTCCCACCAAGAAAAAATGGTTCCGCCCGATAGGACATATATACACGCTGCTGGTAGTCATACTGGCTTTCGTCCTCTTCCGCGCAGATACGCTGACACAAGGCTTCAGCCTTATCGGGAATATGTTCTCGGGTGCTTCGGGCACCGCCGCAGTCAATGCCGAGATCATGTCCATGACTTCGGTGATGTTTATGATCTCACTGGCATTTGCAGTGATACTGTCAACGCCTGTGTTCAAGGTCATCAGAGCAAAGGTGAGCAAAACAGGTGCCGCAGAGGCCTACAACTACGTTTCCTATATCGGCTCGCTGCTGATTTTCCTGCTCTGCATTCTGTCACTTGTTTCCAGCAAGTATAATCCGTTCATATATTTCAGATTCTGATACAGAAAGGGATAGCAATGAAAAAAGCATTCAAAATCGCATATGCGGCGCTGTTCTTGGCTGTATGCGCCACACCGCTGGCTCTGATGCCATTTGTACAGAGCAACGCGGAGATAGAAAAAAAGGCTCTGACGGAAATGCCTGCATTTGTCAAGGACGGCAAGATAAATACGGATTTCTCAACACAGTTCGAGTCATGGTTCAATGACCGCCTTCCTTTGAGATCTGAACTGCTGTCCGCAGCAAACCTTGTCAAGGGCGAGCTGCTCACATCCCCGTCCTCTAACGTTATCAGCGGCAGCGACGGCTGGATATTCTTCGATACCGACAAGCTGGACTATATGAATACCAATGCCCTTACAGACAATCAGATCCGCTCTATCGCGGTGACACTTTCTCTTATCCAGGAGAATGTTAAGGGCAAGCAGGGCTCGTTCACCTTTGTGCCTATGCCCAATAAGGCAGGGGTCTATGATGAATACTTCCCCTCCTGCTACCGCAAGGCCGACGAGAACAACTACTCCCGTCTCTGCGCCCAGCTGAATGACCTCGGCGTAAACTACGTCGATATGCTCAAGCTTATGCGCGAGCATAAGGATGCGGGGATCTACCATAAGCGGGACAGCCACTGGAATTATCTCGGAGCCCTTATTGGCTACAACGCGATCATGGACAGCCTCGGAAAGCCCCATAAGACCTATGACGGCGCCTCCTATAAGTATGAAAAGGACTGGCGCGGCGACCTTGATAAGCTGCTCTATCCCTCCGGCGGGTTCATGGACTATCAGTATCATTTCAATATCGAGTATCAGCCCTTCAGATTTACCGCCCCCGTGGGCGTGGGAGATGTTCAGTCCCAGCTGGAGACCTTTATGAGCGATAAGGAGGAGAATGACTCCCGTATCGGCACCGCCAGCATGGGTACGGTCGATAACGCAAGGCTCTATATGGTTCGTGACTCCTTCGGCAGAGCGCTCCTGCCCTTTATGATCGACAACTACAAGAATGCAATGTTCGTCCGCACCGATTGTCCCGAGCTGCCGCAGGTGGCACAGGGTGCTGATATGGTCTATGAAATAGTCGAGAGAAACTTCCAAAACCTTATCGCAACAGCTCCCTTTATGTTTGCTCCCGAAAGGGACAGCGTCCCCGCTGATGCGGCGGACGGCGGTATGATCGAGACTACCTGCTCCGACGAGGGCTACGCGATCAGAGTTTACGGCACACTTCCCGACGATCTGCCTGTGGGCGACGGCAGGATGTATGTCAAGCTATCCGGCGGAAACGGAGATCATATCTTCGAGGCCTTCCCGATCTACGAAAAGAAGCTCCTTAAAGGCGAGGGCAGGAACGGTTTCTCTATGATGATCGACCCCTCACTGGGTATGTCGGGGGATTTTGATGTGACCGTATATGCCGGAGAAAAGGTCTTTTCTGGCACAAAAACGACAATTACTGCCGATGAGCAGTGATATGTATATCTGTGAAAAAAAGGAGGATAAAAATGAAAGTCAAAGCCGTTTTAATAGCAGCGCTGTCGGTACTGTGTCTGACTGCCTGCGGCAATTCCGACAGCAGCTCCGGCGCTGAGGGCATCGTTACGATCCAGACAACTACCGCCCCGGCCGATTCGTCATCCGCTGCCGAGACTACTGCTTCATCTACCACAGCAGCTACTACGAAGGAGACGACCAAGGCAACCACCAAGGAGACTAAAAAGACAACTAAGGCTACCACAAAGGCTACCACAAAGGCTGCCACCAAAGCTGCCACCAAGGAGACTACCGAGCAGCAGACCTCCGCTCAGGAGGTAGTTACTCAGGCTCCTCCCATAACCAAAGCCACCGAGCAGCAGACACAGGCTCAAACAGTAAACACCACTGTTGAGACCACCAAGGCTCCCGAGCCCGCCGGTCCGGACCTTTCCACCTTCAGGGGCAAGGCTATGGTGAACTATAAGGGCTTTATCTTCGGCACGGGCGAGAATATCAATGACATCAAGAGCAAGCTGGGCAAGGAGTCCGCTCCTATGTCGGAGGCTCCCAACTGCTATACCGGCGAGACCAGTCCTATCTACTACTACGAGGGTTTGGAGATCGAGACCACCTATGCCGGAAGGATATTCGCTGTCCGTATGGGAAACTCCTTGACGTATCCCGGGACCAATGTTCAGACGGCGTCAGGCATAAAGATCGGTGATCCCGAAAGCACTCTGACCAGCACCTTCGGCGATCCCGTCGAGAAGGATGATTACGGCATGAGAGAATTCAGGGACGGAGGTCTTTTTGTTACAGCGTTTGTATTTGACGGAGCGGTCGATACTATCCAGATCATCGATGTTAAAGCCAGATCACCGATTGATGAGTAAGTTTGAAAAACGATAAGGAGTGTATTAAAATGAAAATGAAGATCACAGCAGCAGCGGTCATCGCTGCCGCCGCAGTAATGCTTGCAGGCTGCGGCTCTGACAGTTCCTCCAAGGCGGACACCTCCGCAGCAGCACCTGCCACACAGAGCCAGGCCGACACAGTCGCATCGCAGGCAGAGGAAAGCACTGCTCCCGCAGCCGAGGAGTCCAAGGCAGAAGAGTCACAGGCCGATGCTCCCGCAGTATCTGCATTCACTGCTGACAACGCAGCCGTAAAGTACAACGGCGCAGAGATCAAGGTCGGTCAGAACATCGACGATGTAAAGGGAAGTCTCGGCACCGAGGCTGCTCCTGCATCACAGGCACCCTCCTGCCTCTCGGGTAATACTATCAACGAGTATTATTACCCCGGCATGACAATCCAAGCAAACACCAGCGGTGTTATCTTCTCAATCGAGCTGACCAATGCCCTTTATGCAGGCGGCGACGGCACTACCGCTGACGGCCTCAAGGTAGGCGACAAGATCGACGACTTCAAGGCCAAGCTTGGCGAGCCCACCGAGACCAAGGGCACCAGCCCCGTTTACACTGCCGGAACTGTTTCCATGCAGGCAAGCGGCTCACCCTCCGGCGTTGAGTCGATCTGGATCTCCGACAGCTCTATCGACAACTGATATCCGGCTCTGTTCGCTTTAATAGGCGCTTCTGCTTTTCTTTAGCAGAAGTGCCTTTTTATAATTGACATTTGATAATGGATAGTTGATAAAGAAGGAGAGTGCCTTATGCACACAAATGCCCATTCGGGCACTGCGGTGAGAATAGGATCACAACGTATCCGCTCTTCTCAAGCTGCGGTGCCCGAATGGGCTATATTGCGCCATGCGGGCGCCTCTTTGTTATCAGCTGTCAATTATCAACTAAATCGCGTTGTCTGCGATCATGCTGTAGCTCCCGAGGAATTTGAAGTAGGAAAGCTCGTATTCCAGCTCTGCCAAAAGCTTGGCTACAGGTGGAGACTGCAGCGAGCCCTCAAAGTCAAGATAGAATACTACGTCAAAATCCGTGTTCGCAATGGGACGTGATTCTATCATCGTAAGGTTCAGCCCCGCCGCAGAGAATTTCGTCAGCAGACGGTACAGCGAGGAGGATTCGTGGGGCAGCGCCAGCGATACCGATACGGTGTCCGCATCCGCAGGGCAGAGGGTCTTCTTCGAGATCAAGATGAACCGAGTATAGTTCTGGTCGGCATTGGCAATGCCCCGGGCAATGACCTCAAGCCCCTGTTCGGCTGCGCATTCCTCCGAACAGATAGCGCCGCAGGGCTTGCTGCTTTCAGCCACAAGCTTTGCCGCAAGAGAGGTGTTCTCGCAGCGGTGGGGATGCAGCCCCTTTTCGGAGATGAACTGTGAGCATTGCATCAGCGCTTGATCGTGGCTCCATACCTCCTTTATATCCTCCGCACTCACGCCTTTTTTCGCCGCAAGGCAGTGGGATATTTTCAGCTTGCAGGTTGAGCAGATCTTCAGATCAAATTCTCTAAGCAGCTCGTAGGTCTGTCCCACAGAGCCCGCAGTCGAGTTGACTATAGGAACTACGCCGAATGCCGCCTCTCCGCTGTCAACGGCTCTGAAAACCTCAGGGAAGGAGTCATAGAACCTCGGCGTGAATTTATCCGAAAACTTTCTGCAGGCAAAATGTGAGTATGCCCCGCTTATTCCCGGCACAGCGCAGACCGCCGGCCTTGTCAGGTCAAGCGGCTCGCTCTTCGGCGGCTTACGGTCACTGAATACCCGCTCAAACTGCAGGGTCTTTGAAATGTCCATGATCGTAGTGAACAGCACACCGGCTCCGCCCTTTAGCTCCTCCGGCATATCGCCCCTTACACGTTCAAGTATTTCGTTTTCCCGCCCTGCCTGAAACACCGGCAGACCGTTTTTCAGCTTGTATTCCGCCACATCGCAGCACAGACCCATACGCTTGACAAACAATTCCTCTATCTGCCTGTCGATCTCGTTAATTCCCTGTCTTATTTCGTTTAGCTCCATAATATCATTCCTTTTCCAATAGACCGATTACCCTGTCAAGGCTTTCACAGCAGCCGTAAAGCAGCGGCCTTATATCCTCCGTCGGTTCTGTCTGATCGGGTATCATCACTACGTTCAGCCCTGCAGTGGCCGCAGAGATCACGCCGTTGGGCGAGTCCTCCAGCGCAAGACATTCCCGTGGGTCAAGCCCCAGCCTTTCGCAGGCGTTTATGTAGATGTAGGGTGCGGGCTTGCCGACCTTGACCATGTTCCCGCAGATAAGCTCGTCAAACTTGTCAAGCACTCCGACCTCCGTCAGGTATTTCTTTGTCTGCTCAATGTCGGTATTAGTGCATACGGCTCTTTTTATGCCGTTATCCTTGAGCCAGTCCAGCAGCTTGTCCAGCCCCTTTTTCTTGGGGATGCCATGCTCTGCCAAATATGCGTTCATAAGCTCTATCCGATGCGCCCTCACAGCTTGATAGTCGAAATCCTCTCCCAGCTCCCTTTTCAGATAGGGCTCGGAGTAATATCTGCACATCGACCTTATAGCCAGCGGATGATGCGGCTTCATTTCAAAGCCGAAGTCAGCAGAGGCCTGCCGCCAGAAGCGGTTGAGTATCACCTCAGTGTCCAGCATAAGGCCGTCCATATCAAAAATGACTGCTTTTATCATATTTCCCCCTTGGATGACTGCTTTCTGATCGTATCAGTTTTACACATTCCTGCAAGTCCGTGCATGAAAGAGCATAAAACACAAATACGGCAGGGAAGACCTGCCGCAGCTGTGATTATTCGTCGTCGTCAACCTCTGTGCTTACGCCGTCAACTCTGCGTCTGCCGACCGGCCACTGTCTGTAGTCAGTGTAGTCAGCGTTGTAGTTGCTGTCGAAGTCCTTGGCCTCTGCAAACAACGGGTCAAACAGCTTGCCCTCGACCGTGAACCAGCAGTGAGAGGTGTCGTGGCAGATATAGATGTTCTTGTAGCCTATCTCTCTGATAAGGAACGCCGCCGCCGAGGAGTCGGATACGCAGCAGCCGCTGCCGCGCTCAAAGATATCGTTGGCAAAGGTGATCTCCCAGTCGGGGGAGGTATCGTATATCTCGGACAGCAGTCTCCAGCGGTGATAGCCGTGTTCGTACATCTCCCAATTGAACAGCTTGAGGCGCTTTTCCTCCATAGTGTCGGTCGGCTCGGTCTGCTCCAGCATGATCTTGTGAGCCGTCATCATGGTGGTGATCTTATATACGTTGTAATCAGAGATCTCCGCCTTGCCCTCGGCATCAACATTGATCCCGTCCACCTGTCCGTCGGTCATCATAAAGCCGTCGATACGGTCAAAGCAGTAGTAGTCGTCCCCGACCTTCTGCCAGCCGGTCTGCATAACGCCGTCCTCGTCGAAGAAGTATTTCTCTCCCTCTATCTCGGTGATGCCCTTGCTAAGCTCGCCGTTGTAGTAGTATTTAAGGCCGTCCTTTTCCTCCCAGCCCACGCGGTTGATCTTAAAGGTCTTTACCAGGGTGTTCTTGAAGTCGCCCTTGCCGGTAACGGTGATCGTCGCCTCGCCCGGCTCGGTGTTGTTCTCGATCGTCATGGTGTAGTCCTTGTTGACGGTCAGTGCCTCGTCATGGAGCATTACAATGATCTCGGGAACGATAGCCTCACCCGTATATTGATAGGACTCCTCAAGACCGTTCAGCACTGCACCGCCGATATCGTCATATGGGCGCATCAGCTTGGGAGTGATCTCGTCTTTGTACTCGTCCCCGCAGACCGAGCATTTGTGCAGTGTATAGCCCTCCTCGTCATAGGTGGGCTCTACCACTGTTTCAACATACTTGTGCGTCTTGGGGATGATGTCTTCATAGGTCTGTCCGCACTCGGTGCAGATATAGTCCGCCAGACCCTCGTGAGTGCAGTCAGCCTCCTTGATCGCCTTATAGGTGTATTGATGAATGTGTTTCTTTCCATATACCGAGATACCCACTGCAGCACCTACTGCAGAGATTATAACGATCAGAGCCAGAATAGCCTTCTTCATTTCTCAACCCTCTTTTGTGTTCATTACTTTCCTGTATGACTGTTTGTGTATGCGTAATTTTAACATATCTTTTATTATAGTATATTCCGAGGCTTTTGTCAAGAGAAAATGCGGCTGTCGGATAACTTCCGAAGCAAAAAATATTTCCCTGTCCGTATTGAAAAATCCGACAGGATATGCTATAATATATGATGTATAATTAT
This sequence comes from Ruminococcus sp., assembly GCA_017450925.1. Lineage (GTDB taxonomy): Bacteria > Bacillota > Clostridia > Oscillospirales > Ruminococcaceae > FB2012. The sequence continues at coordinate 67,743 of JAFSSS010000081.1, forward strand.
TTCACAGCAAAAGAGGTAATCCTTTTATGAACAATTTCGACGTTATCATTGTCGGCTGCGGAGCCGCGGGACTTTACGGCGCTTTGAATCTTGATCCCTCTCTGAAGGTGCTGGTGCTTTCAAAAAGGGAGCTGACACTCTGCAATTCCTCCCTTGCTCAAGGCGGTATCGCCGGCGTTTACAACAGCCCCGAGGATTCTCCCGAGCTTCACAAGCACGATACCTTCATCGCCGGCGGCTATGAAAACGACCCTGTCTCTACAGATGTCCTTGTCAACGAGGCAAAAATAGATATCGCAAGGATAATCGAGCTGGGCTGCGATTTCGATAAGCTCCCCAACGGCGATTATCACCGCACCTTAGAGGGCGGCCACGGTATGCACCGCATCTTCCACCATAAGGACGCTACCGGCTTCGAGATCGAGACCACGCTCCTCCGCAACGTTCAGCAAAAGGAAAATGTCACTATCTGGGAAAATGCAGTCATGACCCGTATCCGCCGTACAAAAACGGGCTTTTCCCTGCTGGTGCTCAAAGACGATGATTTCGTCCCCTGCGCCTGTCATTTCTGTATTTTTGCTACCGGCGGTATCGGCAGAGTGTATGAATATACCACCAACTCCGCTATTGCCACCGGCGACGGCATTGCTGCGGCCTACCGCCTCGGTGCCGAGATAAAGAATCTAAGCTATATCCAGTTCCACCCAACAGCCTTCAATAACCGCCACACCCGGGAGTGCTTCCTGATCTCCGAGGCGGTAAGAGGTGAGGGCGCTTACTTGAAAAACTGTCACCTTGAACGGTTCATGCAGAACTATGACAAGCGGCTCGAGCTGGCTCCGAGAGATGTGGTCTCCCACTCGATCATATTCGAGTCAAAAAAGACCGGCAGCGACGAGTTCTATCTTGATATTTCCCATAAGGACCCGGAGTTCGTTAAAAACCGCTTCCCCATGATCTATAAGAACCTCCTTGAAGCCGGCTACGATATGACCAAGGAGCCTGTGCCGATCTTCCCATGTCAGCACTACCTTATGGGCGGCATCAAGGTGGATATCTATTCCCGCACCACTATCGACAAGCTCTATGCCTGCGGCGAATGCTCCTGTACAGGCGTTCACGGGAATAACCGCCTCGCCAGCAATTCTCTGCTTGAAGCTCTTGTGTTTTCGAGAAGAGCTGCCGGAGATATCAATTCACGCGCCGTCGGTATGCCGCAGGATTATGTTGACTATAAGTTCACCATGCCCACCTCCGAGGAGCATATCCCCAAGGGCATCCGCACCGAGATCAGACATATCATGCAGTCGGCCTATTTCGTTATGCCCGATATCAAAGCCCTTGCCGACGGCTACGAGCGCATAATCGAGATAAAGCAGCTCCTTGACCGGGGCAGCTTTAAGCTCGACCGTGACTATGTCGAGGCGAGGAGCCTTGCCACTGTCGCCTTTATCGTCCTCGGCGAGGCTTATCAGATCGCCTTCGGCAGTGTGGATATCGACTACGAATCGGGCTTCTGATATGAATAACAATTCTGTAAAACGTGCGATAGTCACACTGTTCGCTGTCAGCTATTATATGCTTTATGCGCTTTTGCTGGTGATACTTGAACCGTTCATCGTTGTGAAGATACTGCTGATGCTTCCCTTTGCATTCATCGCCCATGGGCTCCAGCTTTTCCTGACTATCGGCAGCAAGGATAAGTCCGCACCCTTTACGGTGTTAGACATCGGCTCCTTCGGCATGATGATGCCGGCGATAATATATCTGCTGCTCGGACTGTTCAACTTTGCAAATCTGCGCTGGACTCTTGTGCTGACAGCCGTGACAGCTTTTTTTACTCTGATATTCGACAGCTTTCTTGAAGCAGTCTCCGGCCGCAGAAGGTTTAACGATGACGGCGGGGATGATGATAATGATAAAGACAATAAAGGAGAATAACTGATGAGACTTATGCAGTTTCAGATCGACGATATCATAAAGACCGCGCTGAATGAAGATATCAATTACATCGACGTTACCACCGATTATCTGGTGGATGACAGCGCAGTCGCCACGGCCAAATATGTTGCCAAGGACAGCGGCATCCTATGCGGTATAGATATCGCGCTAAGAGTTTTTACCCTGCTGGACGATACCGCCTCCTTTGAGGTGTTCATCCGTGACGGCGAAGAGGTGAAAAAGGGCGACATCATCGCTAAGATCACCTGCCATACCCGGGCGCTCCTTAAGGGAGAAAGAACAGCCCTCAATCTGATACAGCACCTCTCCGGCATCGCTACCGAGACAAACCGCTGTGTCCGCCTTGTTGAGGGCACAAAGGCATCTGTCGCCGACACGAGAAAAACACTGCCGGGGCTGCGCGTCCTTCAGAAATATGCCGTTACCGTCGGGGGAGGGAAGAACCACCGCTATAACCTCTCTGACTGCGCAATGCTTAAAGATACTCACCTTGATGCCTACGGCTCGATGACCGGTGCAGTAAATGCACTTCGTGAGAAAATGGGTCATACTGTCAAGATTGAGGTAGAGGTCGCTGACCTCGATGAACTGAGGGAGGCTCTTGATCTCGGCGTCGAGATCATCATGCTTGACAATATGTCCTGCGAGGAGATGTCTAAGGCTGTACAGCTCACCGCCGGACGCGCCAAGCTTGAAGCCTCCGGCAACGTTACTCACGATACCATAAGAGCGATCGCCGAGACAGGCGTTGACATAATCTCCATGGGTGCGCTGACCCATTCCGTCAAGGCCTTTGACATCAGTATGAAGATAGACAAATGAGCAGATACAGAAGTTCAAAGCCCATGACCCGCCGGGGTAAGATCGCCCTCTGCGTTTTTACGTTGATCTTCGGTCTGATATTTGCCACTGTGGGCGGTGTCGTCATCGGCGGATATATTGGTGAAAAGAACCGCTGTACCTTTGAGACGCAGGGCGTGGTGGTCGAGCTTAAGGCCTATACCACCTCCTCAAGAAAAAGCTCACACCGCACCTCTTATCATCCAGTGTATTCCTACGAGTATAACGGCCAGACCTATACGCATACCGATCAGGTCGGCTCAAATCCTCCCGCCTTTACTGCGGGGCAGAGGCTTACGATAATGGTCAATCCCGACGACCCGACAGAGATCTACGTTCCCGACAGCAAGGCCGGCTGGTTTGCCGGAGGTGCGTTTGCGGCTATAGGCTTGGTCGTTATGCTGGTGTCCTTTATCATTATGATAAGGATACTCAAAAGACCCGACAAATATATGACTATCGAGGACGAGCTGAAGGAATACAGCCGGGAGAGAGAACAGACCCGCTATCCCGACCCCGACGACTATTTCAAGTGAAAGGAGCATCTGTATGGGTGGAATACTTGACGGCGAAAGACAGTATCATATACAAACTCTTCCCGAAGAGGTGGGAAGATATGTTATCCTTGCCGGCGACCCCGGCAGGATACCTAAGATAATCAGCTATTTTAACAACGCCGTGCAGGTGGCCTACAACCGGGAATACAACGTATATACCGGCACCCTTGACGGCGTTAAGGTCACAGCCTGCTCCACGGGCATCGGCGGCCCCTCTTCGGCTATCGCTGTGGAGGAGCTTGTCAAGTGCGGAGCAGATACATTCATCCGTGTCGGGACCGCCGGCGGCATCGCAGACCAGGTTCGCGGCGGAGACCTTGTGATCGCATCAGCCGCTGTATGCGGTGAGGGCACCAGCCGGGAATATCTCCCCTCGGGCTATCCCGCTGCCGCTGATTTTGACGTGACCTATCACTTGGGTCTTGCCGCAAGGGAGCTTAGCGAGGATAAGGACGGCTGCCGCTGTCATGTGGGCATTGTCCATTCCAAGGACAGCTTTTACGGACAGGTAGCGCCGGAGACCTCTCCCGTATCCTATCTGCTGCACAACCGCTGGGAGAGCTATAAACGCCTCGGCTGTCTCTGCTCCGAAATGGAATGTGCCTCGATCTATGCCGTAGGACTTGCCCGCAGGGTGCGCTGCGGCGCGGTGCTGCTGGCAATATGGAATATGGAGCGTACCTATTCCGGCGAGGATGATACCAAGAACCTTGACACCGACCGGGCTATCCGCTGCGCTGTTGAGGCGGTAAGAAAGCTGATCGCTGCTGACAGAAAATAAAATAAGCCCTCACAGCTTCGCAGCCGTGAGGGCAGTTTTTGTATCACGAATAATCAACAACATCTATCCAGCGCAGCAGAAATTCCTTTTCAGATTCAATGCCCTTGTCAAGCTGTGCCGCCGCAACGATAGGCAGCCACTGCTGAACATAGCGCTTTGAGGTGGAGGTCCTTACGCAGTATTTCTCAAGAAATGCATCAGCGATCTCCGGCATATGCAGCTTCAGCAGCAGATAGGTCTTTGCAGCGTCCGCCGAGGCGTTTCCCTGTCGGGCGTGTCCCCAGTTGATAACATAGGTCCCCTGATCGTTTATGATAACATTTTTCGGCTCAAAGCTGTTGTGGCAGAGCTTAATGTGCTTGGGCATGGAGTCAAGACGGGTCAGCAGCTCGTACTTCTTGATCTCGTCGATCTGCCCGAGGCTCTTGATCTGGCGGGACATCTTGTCCTTTAGCTTGGAAAGCAGCGGCATATACTGATCGTGGATCTCTACCTGTACGTCGATCAGCTTGTCAAGATAGGTGTCCATTTTGTCGGGGTTCTTTTTCATCAGCTGTTCGAGAGTGTCACCCTCTATCCAGTCCATTACGTTGCACCATTTTCCGTCGATGACCATTACCTCGTGCAGCGTAGCCATTTTAATGGTTGAGTTGCAGAGAGTGGTCTCAACTCTTGCATGGGTCAAGGCAGCGTAAAGGCACTTCTCCTTATACTCCGGCTTCTTATAGACGTTGACAGCGCTTCCGTCCGAGGATTTGTAGATGTCATAGAAATCGTTTTGAGCGATAAGTTCCTTCAGTTCCATTATGATACTCCTTTACATATATCTTTATATATATTGTAGCACAAAATCTTGAAAAGTCAAGTGATTTTTGTAGAATTTGATAATGTTTATTATTGCATAATACCCTGTTTACTATTCGTTATCATATATGACCGAAAGCATGACTATTATGCCGGAGAAGTAATATCAAACCGCGAAAATGCGCCGATATGCATACTTTCTGGGGACTTTGTGAATAATGAATAAGAAAGGAGTTCAAAAAAAAATAAAGGTGTGCAAAAAGGGAATTGACAAAAAAATAACAAACTGATATAATAAGTGTAGAATGAAAAAAGAGTATGTTGAGCCGATCCGGTGACGGTAAAAGAATATTATTTGTATGGAGGTTAGTGTCTTATGGCAGAGATCAAGGCCACAGGCATCGTTGACAGCGTCGAGGCGCTGGAAGAAAAGCTCAGGCAGGTAAAGGAAGCGCAGAGAATATTTTCCACCTATACTCAAGAGCAGGTGGATAGGATCTTCAAGGCTGCAGCGATAGCTGCAAATATGGCGCGTATCCCGCTGGCTAAATTGGCAGTTGAGGAGACAGGCATGGGCGTTGTTGAGGACAAGGTCATCAAGAACAATTTCGCCGCCGAGTACATCTATAACAAGTATAAGAATACCCAGACCTGCGGTATCGTCGAGGAAAACAAGTCCTACGGCACCAAGAAGGTTCTGGAGCCTATCGGCGTAGTTGCCGCTGTTATTCCTACCACCAACCCCACATCCACCGCGATATTCAAAACGATGCTCTGTCTCAAGACCAGAAACGGCATAATCATCAGCCCCCACCCGAGAGCGAAGAAAAGCACTATCGAGGCTGCCCGAATCGTCTATGAAGCAGCCGTAAAGGCAGGCGCTCCCGAGCATATCATCGGCTGGATAGATGCCCCCTCGCTGGAAATGACCAACCTTGTCATGAAGGAGGCAGATATAATCCTCGCCACCGGCGGCCCCGGAATGGTGAAGAGCGCCTATTCCAGCGGCAAGCCTGCTATCGGCGTGGGCGCAGGAAATACTCCCGCCATCATCGACGAGACTGCCGACATCAAGCTTGCAGTCAACTCTATCATCCATTCCAAGACCTTTGATAACGGCATGATATGCGCCTCCGAGCAGTCGGTCATTATCGAGAAGAGCGTGTATGAAGCCGCAAAGGCCGAGTTTATTGCCCGCGGCTGCCACGTCTGCACCCCCGAGGAATGCGATAAGGTAAGACATACGATAATCATCAACGGCGCACTTAACGCGAAGATCGTCGGTCAGTCAGCTTATAAGATCGCCCAGCTTGCAGGCTTTGAGGTGCCGACATCTACCAAGATCCTTATCGGAGAGGTGGAAAGAGTCGATCTCGATGAGGAGTTCGCTCACGAAAAGCTCTCGCCTGTTTTGGCTATGTATAAGGCCGACAGCTTCGAGGACGCTATGGAAAAGGCCGACAGGCTTATACAGGACGGCGGCTTCGGCCACACCTCGTCCCTCTATGTGGACGCTGTGACCCAGACCGACAAGATCGACCGCTTCGCAGAGAAGATGAAGACCTGCCGTATCCTTGTTAATACACCCTCCTCCCACGGCGGCATCGGCGACCTTTACAACTTCAACCTTACTCCGTCCCTTACACTGGGCTGCGGTTCGTGGGGCGGAAACTCTGTTTCCGAAAACGTGGGTGTAAAGCACCTGCTTAATGTCAAAACAGTTGCCGAGAGGAGAGAGAATATGCTTTGGTTCAGAGCGCCGGAAAAGGTCTATTTCAAGAGAGGATGTCTGCCTGTTGCACTGGAGGAGCTTAAAAACGTCCTCGGCAAAAAGCGTGCATTCATCGTTACAGACAGCTTCCTGTTCAAGAACGGCTTTACCAAGCCGGTCACCGACAAGCTGGATGAGCTGGGCATCGTTCACGAGACCTTCTCGGATGTAGCCCCCGATCCCTCGCTTTCCTGCGCTATGGAGGGCGTTCAGCTGCTTAGGAATTTTGAGCCCGATACTATCATCGCTATCGGCGGCGGCTCTGCAATGGACGCAGCCAAGATCATGTGGGTGATGTACGAGCATCCCGAGGCTGATTTCTATGACATGGCGATGCGCTTTATCGACATCAGAAAGAGAGTATATACCTTCCCGAAAATGGGCGAAAAGGCATATATGATCTGTGTTCCGACTTCATCGGGAACAGGCTCCGAGGTAACTCCGTTCGCTGTCATCACTGATGACAAGACAGGTCATAAATATCCTCTTGCCGACTATGAGCTGATGCCTAACATGGCTATCATAGATGCCGATCTGATGATGAGCGCTCCCAAGGGCCTCACCGCCGCCTCCGGCCTCGACTGCATGGTACACGACCTTGAGGCTCTGGCCTCTGTCATGGCTACCGATTTCACTGACGGCATAGCGCTCCAGTCGCTGAAGCAGACCTTTGACAATCTTCCCGAATGTGTCGAGCATGGCCAGACCGCCTACAGAGCAAGAGAGAATATGGCTCACGCCGCAACAATGGCCGGCATGGCATTTGCCAACGCATTCCTCGGCATCGGCCACTCGCTGGCTCACAAGCTGGGCGCTTATCACCACCTGCCCCACGGCATCTGCTGCGCCCTCGTTATCACCGAGGTCATGAAGTTCAATGCCGATCCCGCTCCTGCCAAAATGGGCACCTTCCCACAGTATGAATATCCCAACACGCTGGCAAAGTACGCCCAGACCGCACGCTATCTCGGCATTACAGGCAAGGACGATAAGGAGTGCTTCGACAAACTCTGCGATAAGGTGGAGGAGCTCAAGGAAACTGTTGGCTGCAAGAAAACGATCGCAGATTACGGCGTTTCTGAGGAGGACTTCCTCGCAACTCTCGACAAGATGTCCGAGGATGCCTTCGACGATCAGTGTACCGGCGCAAATCCCCGCTATCCCCTCATCGAGGAGCTTAAAGAGATCTACAAAAAGTGCTATTACGGAAAGTAAGCAAAATAATACCGCCGATGTCTTTTCCGACATCGGCGGTTTTTTCAGCTATTTTATCCACCCTATGATAAGCTCTGCAATAAACGCCGCTCCGCTGGCGGTAAGCGCCACTATAAGCAGAGATCGTCCGAAGAAGGTCAGTATGAACGCCGCCGCCAGTCCCACTGACGCGGAGATGACATTTCCCGTGGCATAGAATACCGCCGGTATCGTCATAGCTCCGAGAACCGCATAAGGCACATAATAAAGGAAGCTCTGCATGAACTGCGACTTTATCTTCCGGCGAAAGACCATAAGCGGCAGCATCCTTACAAGATATGTCACCCCAGCCATTACGGCAATGTAGAGGAGCAGTCTTGTGTTCATCCCTCACCGCCCCCTTTCTCCTGCCTGACAGGGAAGAGCAGCGCTCCGAGGGCAGCTGCGATTACTGTGCAGATAATGATGATGAAGCCGTCGGATATGAAATCGAACACGGGTATGTATTTCAGACAGCAGCTTGCCGTCACTGCTATGACAACGACTACCAGAACTCCCACGGCCTTTCTTGCCGCAGGGACAAAGATAGCCACGAACATTCCGTATATCGCAATGCCGAGAGCCGCCTTCAGCTTTTCGGGAAGTATCTCTCCGGCCGCCGCTCCGAGGAATGTGCCGAGCGCCCAGCCGACCCAGGGAAGCGAGATCAGTCCCGCCATATAGTGCTTTGAGACCTCTCCCGAGCGTCCCGAGGCCACGGCGAATATCTCGTCTGTGATACCGAAGGATACCGCCAGCCTCGACAGGGGAGTGAATTTCCCGTCCAGCTTCTGCGAGAGCGAAAGGCTCATCAGCGAATAACGCAGGTTGATAACGAACTGCGCAACAGCCATTTCGATCATTCCGCCGTTTGAAGCGATGACAGTAAGCCCTGCCACCTGCCCGGCAGAGGTGAGATTTGTCATTGAGATAAGCACGGCTGCGAAGATCGACAGCCCGTTTGAGACAGCCATTATCCCGAATCCGAAGGATACCGAAAGATACCCCAGCGCTATGGGAATGCCGTCCTTTATGCCGCCTAAGAATTCGCGGCGAGGTCCGGTTGACATTGTTTCTCTCCTTTGATGCATATTTTTGGTACAAGACCGCATACTAATAAAGTATAGCACATCACATAATAAAAATCAAGAAGTTTTTTACTGTGAAATGTAACCGTTTCTTAATTGACTTGATGAAATAAATGTTGTATAATAAATTTGAACGTCGAATTATGCACAGATAAATATAAATGTAATTCGTGTGAAAGGAGTTTACTGATGAGTACCAAGAAAAGAAGACCTGCCCCTCACCCCCGTCATGAGGTCGTGGAGGAAGACGCCAAGGTTGCTGTCAGCTCTAATATCAAAGGCATTATTGCCATTATGATAACCGCTCTTGTTGTAATTATCGTAGTTATGCTTTTTGCAAAGAGCCTTTTCGTTTCTACCGAAACACAGGAAAAGCAGACCGGCAGGCTTACTACCCCCCCGAATTACACTACAGTTGCCACAACTACTACCGAAACGGTCACAACCACTAAGAAGAAGAAAACCACTAAAGCTACCAGCGATACCGAGGATCCCTATAAGGATAATATGCTCAACGCCGGTGCTACAGATATGTCCTGTACTGGTGCGGTCTGGCTGCATCCCGAGCCCAATTCCAAGACCGCTAATCTTGCTCTTATCCCCGCAGGCGCTAACGTCAAGGCCTATGCCGTTGTCAACGGAAACTGGATATATGTTGATTACAACGGACAAAAGGGCTATGCTTACGGTGACTATTTCAGCGGAACAAGACCCACCGCTACCTCTGTTCCCTCGTGAGGGCTTACAGTCATTGATGAACGGCACTTCTGCTTTCTTCGGCAGAAGTGCTTTTTGGTGGATAGAACAGGGCTTTTGTTAAGATTATCATTGCAAGTAACAAAAAATTAACTGTTTTGCCTGCGATTTTGTTTGACAAATCCCTGTCCCTGTGCTATAATTTATGTGTTGTTAAACGCACTTTAAAGCATTAAAACTTAAAAGTGAAAAAGAGAAAGGAACTGATAGTATGAAAGAAATATCCAAGCTGCTTGATTACCGTCCCGATATAAAGGTGGTAGATGCCACCTTGAGAGACGGCGGACTGGTCAACGATTTCTTCTTTTCCGATGAATTCGTAAAGGCACTTTATACAGCAAACCTCCGCTCCGGCGTTGATTATATGGAGTTCGGCTATAAGGCAGACAGAGAGCTTTTCGACGAGGAGAAGTTCGGCAAATGCAAGTTCTGTGACGATGACTACATCCGCTCTATCGTGGGCGAGAACAATACCGATCTGAAGATCGCGGTCATGGCTGATGTGGGCAGATGCAACTATAAGGAGGATATCCACGACAGATCGGAGTGCCCTATCGACCTTATCCGTGTTGCTACCTATCTGCATACTATCCCTACCGCCGTTCATATGATCGAGGATGCCAAGAAAAAGGGCTACGAGGTAAGCTGCAATATCATGGCTATCTCCAACACCCAGGAGGGTGACCTTCGTGCAGCCCTTGACATTTTGGGACGTTCCCCGGTGGATGTTATCTACATCGTTGACAGCTTCGGCGCTCTCTATCCCGAGCAGATACAGCGTCTTGTAAGCATCTTTGAGGAGTTCTCCACCAAGTACAGCAAAAAGCTGGGCATTCACGCTCACAATAACCAGCAGCTTGCCTTTGCCAACACTATCGAGGCTGTCGGCGACGGAGTTGACTGGCTGGACGCTACCTACAGCTCAATGGGCAGAGGCGCAGGCAACTGCGCTATGGAAATGCTCCTTAGCTTCTTGAAAAACCCGAAATACAACGTTTTCCCGATCATCAAGTTCATCGAGCAGTATATGAACCCCTTGAAGGAGCAGGGCGTTGTATGGGGCTATGACCTCCAGTACCTGATGACAGGCATCCTTAACCGCCACCCGAGAAGCGCTATCGCTTTCACCAATGAAAAGCGCAAGGATTATGCCGAGTTCTACAAGGAGATAATCGCCCTCGACTGATAAAAATATTCAAGCCGCAGCTTTCACGACAGAAAGCTGCGGCTTTTTGCTGTATGGGAATTATCAGAAGAGGCTCTCCATTTCCTTGATAAGCTCTCCGAACATTTTCAAAGCGTCGGCTACGGGCTTTTCGGTAGCCATATCCACGCCTGCACCCCTAAGCAGGGTTATGGGGTCGGCCGAGCAGCCACCGGAAAGGAAGCCGAGGTAATCCTTTACAGCGCTCTCTCCTTCCTTCAGTATTCGCTGCGACAGGGCGATAGCCGCCGAATAGCCGGTAGCGTACTGATATACATAATAGTCATAGTAGAAGTGAGGTATTCGCGCCCATTCAAGGTCGATCTCGTCGTCGATAACGATGCCCTCGCCAAAGTAGAGCTTATTCAGCTCGCGGTAGATGCCGTTCAGCACCTCTGCGGTCAGTGTTTCGCTCTCGGCTGACAGCTCGTTTATCTTCAGCTCAAACTCCGCGAACATGGTCTGTCTGTAAAGAGTGGTTCTGAACTGCTCCAGAAAATAGTTTATCAGATAAGCCTTTTCACGCTTGTCTGTGGTGTTTTTAAGCAGATACTGCATCAGCAGAGACTCGTTGCAGGTGGAGGCCACCTCTGCCACGAAGATGACGTAATCGGAATACACCACCGGCTGATTTTTGTTTGAAAGATATGAGTGTATCGCATGACCCATTTCATGCGCCAGCGTGAACATACAGTTCAGCGTATCCTTGTGGTTCAGCAGTACATAAGGGTGAACTCTTGCGCCCGCCGAATATGCCCCCGAGGTCTTGCCCTCGTTTTCGTAAACATCTATCCAGCGTTCGCTGAAGCCCTTGCGTATAAGCGAGAGGTATTCCTCGCCCATAGGCGCCAGCGCCTTGAGTACGGTCTCCTTTGCCTCTTCAAAGCTGATCTTCATGTCCAGATCGGACACGATAGGCGTGTAGAGATCGTAGAAATGCAGCTCGTCAACTCCCATGAGCTTTTTGCGCAGAGCCACATAGTCATACATATAACCCATGTTCTCGTGAACAGCCTTGATCAGATTGTGATAGACCTCTACCGGCACTTCATTTGCTGAAAGCGCCGCCTCCAGCGAGGAGCCGTATCTCCGCGCCTTTGAGTAGAACTGCACTGCCTTTACCTGCGCGTTAAGGGTGGATGCACAGGTGTTCTTGAACTTGTCATAGGTGTGATACATGGATTCAAAGGCTGACCTGCGCAGGGCTCTGTCCGAGGACTGTACCAGCGGGATGTAAGACCCGTGTGTCACTTGATGCGCCGCACCGTCCTTGTCAACTGCATCCGGGAATTTCAGATCGGCATCAGAAAACATATTGAAAATGTTCTCCGGCGACTGTGACATCTCTCCCGCCAGCGCCAGTATCCGTTCCTCGGCCTCTGACAGAACGTGATCCTTTTTAAGCCTAATCCTGTCAATAGCCCGTTTGTAGAGCCTCAAGTCCTCACATTCTGAATAGAACCTTTCAAGCGTTTCTTCGGGAATGGATATGGTCTCCGGCGTCTCAAAGCTGCCTGCGGCATTAAGCTCCACATATGCATTCATAAGCTGCCCCACCATTCCTTGGTAGAGGGTATTAGCGGTGTCCTCGTCAGAACGCCGCTGTGCATAGTTCCCGAGACTGTCCGCCAGCACGGATATCTCGTCCGAAAGCTTGAGAAAGCCAAGCAGGGTTTCAGCACCTTCCGCCAGCCTGCCCTTGTAGGATGCAACCTTTTCGGGAAGCTTCTGCATCTTGGCAAGATCAGCCCTCCACGCATCGTCGGAAGCATAAATGTCCTCGATTGCCCACTTGTATTCCTCCGGCACCTCGGATCTCTTAGGTATTCTTTCTTCGCTCATAATTGACCTCCTTGAAATATGTTGTCATAAGTATTATATCACAAACAGAAATGGATTTCAAGCTTTGGCAGCGTCTTGACAAAAAGCCCTGTGTGTGGTATCATGTTATTAAACACCCGGGGGACGGCACCCATAACAAAAAACAGGCAGGATGTTAAAAACCAAATACAGTATCGCTGCGAGGGGGAGGACACCCATGGAAAAAAACATCATCGTAACGAACAGAAACGGAAAAGTCATCGGCTCTACTTACCCGAAAAGGGCAAGAGGGCTTGTAAAGAACGGTCGGGCAGAGTATGTCAGTGACCGCGAAATATGTCTTTTGCATACTCATCCTCCGGCCGTGGATAATAAAACTACGGAGGTAAATACAATGAGTAAAACAATAGATTTCAATGCAAGAGAATTCAGATTTGACGAGACCTGTCAGAGCCTTGATAATACGCCGGTCAATGCAGGCCAGCGGGCTTTTGTCACAATGAGCTTCGGCAATACCGAAGTGTGGGAGATAGGCGACTGGCAGTGGACCTGGTCTCAGATCAGACAGGATATCAGACTGGAAAAGAATACCGCGTATTCTTTCAGATTCTCTATGGAAGGCGGCATCTGCTCAACGGATGACGCTGTTACTGTGGCTCACATCGTTCCCAAGGGTAAATGGGAGGAACGCTATACCTTCCTGCTGGACCATAACAAGTTCATGCCGGAGGTATGTGTTCAGGACGGAAAAGACTTGCTTAGGACCTTTGAGTTGCCCTTCGATTCCGGCGAAGATGAGGAATGGATCATCTATCTTGCGGCACAGCACGCTGTGACAAGGTTCTTTGCTCCTGTCAGCTATGAAACAGTCAGCAGGATGCAGCCTGTGAGCTATTTGCAGTTCGTCGGCGGAGAGAGCAGGGAAGAGAAGTACGCAAAGGCTGCCAGCAGTATCAATGTGTCAGTTGAGAACCGGTCCTTCGACGAGTCAAGCTTTGCCAAGAAGCTGTCAGCTATAGGAGCAGGCAGCAATGCGGCCTTTGAGAATGTTACAGTAAAGCCGGATGCCCGGCTTGCCGAGCTGGATGCCGGCGTTCCTGCCGAGGGATGCAATCTCGCCTTTGAGAACTGCACGATCACCAGCCGGGCGATGTCGCTGATAATATCCAAGCTCGGAAACGGCTGCAACATAGGGATGGAGAATGTAACTGTCACCGAGGACGGCTTTGACGATCTTGTTGATATCGGTGAGGAGATCGAAGGTGCGAACATCGCCCTTGAAAATGTCACCCTCCCTAAAGCACTCATAGACCTGTTCTATGATAAAATGGGCGACGGATGTACATTTTCCGAGGAAGGCGCAGAGGATTACGAGGTCTATGAAGACCTTCCAGGCGACCTTGTGGCTGTTGATACCGAGACCGGCGAGATCTCACCTCTCACCAAGGAGGAGCTTGAGAAAGCGGAAAAAGCTCTTGCAGATAAACTTGAAGCGTCAGAGAAAGCTCTTGCAGATAAGCTCATTGAAGAAACAGACAAATAAAATACAGGCGGTGCGGGCTTGGTGCCTGCACCGCTTTTTTCTTTACCTCGGCAGGAAGTTTGTCTGCCCGAAGGGGAAAATATCCTTCAGCTCATCGTATTCTCCGTCGGTCATATTTCCGCCGCTGGGGCTGATGCCGGTCATTTCTCCGGCAGATGCCGCCCCCGAGTCAAGCCCCGTGTAAGTGTCCGGCACGTCAGAGCCGGTGCCGCCCATTCGTTCCAATTCAAGATCCTTCTGATCGTCAAATACCGCTTCTGCGGGCTTCTGATGCTTTTTTCTGTTTTTGCTCATGATGATGCTCCTTTGTATTTTATATGGATATTATCCCCGGGTCAGTGCAAAGATATTCGCAAAACACAAAAATCAAAGCTACAGCGAGAAAATTAACGAAAATCGGAGATATACAGCGATAAACTCTCAAAATCTCTTGAAACCCCGCAAACAATCATCAGACCGGACTTGCGGTTCAAGTGAACCTGTGATATAATCATAGTATCGCAAGGGAAAGCGATACAAAACGAATACAGAGAGAAAAATGCGAAAAGCAAAGGAAAAAACGTGCAGAACAAAAAGAGGCGGCAAGATCAGCACAGTAAAGGAGGGTACTGTTATGATGCTTGATAAGCTGCCCGGTACCGCTCTCGACTTTGACGAGCGCGGCGCTTCAAACGCCTTCTCGGTCATCGCACCGATACTTGATGCCACGGGAGGACTCACACTTTCACAGCTTGCAACGCTGACGGGGCTGGAGGGATCCACTATCCAAAACTGGATCAAACGCGGCTGGGTAGCGCCGACAGTCGGCAAAAAATACGGCGAACGACAGGTAGTGAGGGTAATGCTCATCAATATCCTTCGGGGCACCATTCGCCTTGAGGATATAGCAAGGCTTATGGAGTATATCAACGGCGAGGTCAACGATCTTGACGACGATATCATGCATGATACCGAGCTTTACAATCTGATGTGCCAGATGCTCACCGCAATGACCCGGGATAATCTTCACAGCCGTGAGGAGATCGACGAGGAGATCGAAAAGCGACTTGACCGCTCCTTTGAGGGCGAGAACCGCAAACGTCTGCGCAGGGTGCTGCTCATTATGATACTCGGCTACCGCGCCTCGTATTACCGGCGTATGGCCGAGAGCGAGTTCGCCGAGCTGGAGTATGAATACTAAGGAGGTATAACTATGGCAAACAATGATTTTGTTGATGTAAAGAACAGGAAGGGCAAAAGCAAGGGCGGCATGATCGCAGCGATCTGCGTGATCGCTGTGGCTGCGCTGATAGTGGTTTTCTCGGCAGGGGCGATAGTTCCCGCAGGCAGCACTGGAGTTGTGGTAACTCTCGGCTCCGTTTCCGATACCACATATTCCGAGGGCTTCCACCTAAAAATACCCTTCGTGCAGACGGTGGAGATAGTCTCCAACAAGATACAGGTCTATGAAACGGATGCCAGTGCAGTGTCCAAGGACCTGCAGACAGTAAACTCCAAGATCGCAGTAAACTTCCGTGTTCGCTCCGATGCTTCGGCTTCGATCTACAAGAACATCGGCGCTGATTATCAGCAGGTGATCTTGATGCCGGCGGTGCAGGAGTCCATGAAGGCTATCAGTGCCAAATATACCGCCGAGCAGCTCATCACCGAGCGTAACCAGGTCGGTCAAGAGATCAAGGAGCAGCTTGAGTCCAAGGTCTCTGACTATGGTATCCAGATCGAAAAATTCAACATCGTGAACTTTGACTTCTCGGCCGAGTTCAACAGCGCTATCGAGCAGAAGCAGGTAGCCGAGCAGAACCTGCTCAAGACCAAGACCGAGCAGGAGGAGCAGCTGGTCATCGCTGACGCTGACGCCCAGAAGAAGATCAAGGCTGCAAATGCCGAGGCTGCCGCTATCAAGGCAAAGGCTGACGCGCAGGCCGAGGCCAACAAGGTCATCAGCGAGTCGCTGAACGACACTCTGCTGAAGTATCAGCTCCTTGAAAAGTGGGACGGCTCCGTTCCCAAGGTGGCAGGCAATGCCAACCCTCTGCTGACCCTCGGACTTGACGAGGTCACCGCCGATAACAAGGCAAACTGACAAGCTAACACCCACTGTGCCATATATGCCCCGTGAGCAGGTCTTGCGGGGCGCTTTTTTTCTACCGGCAGGATGATTATTTTTACAAAAAAGCTCTTGCATAGACAGGCTTTTTGTTGTATAATAAATATGTATATTCTGATATATCGGAGGTGTATATCTTGAAGATAACAGTTATCCACGGACAGAGCCACAAGGGCTCGACCTACCATATCGCCCGTATGCTTGCCGACCGTCTCGGCGGCGATGTGACGGAGTTCATGCTCCCGCGGGATTTTGACAGCTATTGCTGCGGATGCGTCAATTGCTTTGAGGACGAGACTAAATGCCCCCACTTTGCAAGGCTTTCACCGATAACGAAGGCTATCGACGAAGCGGATGTGCTGATATTCGGCAGCCCGACCTATGTGCTGCACGCCTCCGGCGCGATGAAAAATCTCCTCGACCATTACGGCTGGAGATTTATGGTACACCGCCCCGAGGAAAAGATGTTCACAAAACAGGCTGTGTGCATCTCCACTGCCGCAGGAGCAGGCATGAAGGGTGCGATCAAGGATATGTATGACAGCCTTTTCTTCTGGGGCGTTGCAAGGATATACAAATACGGAGCTGCCGTGGCAGCTACCGAATGGGAAGGCGTTCAGCCGGCTATGAAACGGAAGATCGAGCGATCAATGGATAGGCTGGCAGATAAGATATTTGAAAACCACGGCAAAGCAAAGCCCGGCATGAAAACCAAAGGGCTGTTCTATGCTATGCGCACCCTGCGGGTCATGACCGGAACGGCCACCTGTTCTGAAGCGGATATGAAGCACTGGAAGCACAAGGGCTGGATAGACAAACAGCGCCCTTGGAAGAAAGTGTCCGAATAATTGTACATATAAGGAGAGATAGACTATGTCAGTACATACTCTTGAAGAGATCTATACGCCCGATGTCCTCACCATGCAGCAGCATCGCTATGCTGACGCTGTGGCGGAGTTTGCAAAGCTTTACGGCTGTGAGCCCACCCGCTGCTTTTCGGCTCCCGGACGTACCGAGGTGGGCGGAAACCATACTGACCACAACCACGGCAAAGTCCTTGCCGCCGGAGTTTCCCTCGATGTCATCGCAATGGTCATCCCCGCTGATGACGGCATCATTGAGGTGAAGTCAGCCGGCTTCCCGGTGGATAAGGTGGATACTGCCGACCTGTCCGTTAAAAAGGAAGAGGAGGGAACATCTGCCGCGCTGATAAGAGGCGTGGCCGCGGGCTTTGTGAAGAACGGCCACATTATAGGCGGCTTCAAGGCCTATACCACCTCCAACGTGCTTAAAGGCTCGGGACTGTCATCCTCGGCAGCCTTTGAGGTGCTTATCGGAAATATTCTGAACGGCCTTTATAACGACCATACCGTTTCGGCAGTCGAGATCGCACAGCTTTCACAGTACGCCGAGAACGTCTATTTCGGAAAGCCCTCCGGTCTTATGGATCAGATGGCTTCCTCGGTGGGCGGCTTTATCACTATTGATTTCGCCGACCCCTCAAAGCCGGCGATCGAGACTATCAGCTTTGATTTCGCAGCCTCTGGACACTGCCTCTACATCGTTGACACCAAGGGCAGCCACGCCGACCTTACCCCGGAGTATGCCGCTATCCCGCAGGAAATGAAGGCCGTTGCAGGCTATTTCAGCAGGGAAGTGCTGGGAGATATCACAAGACAGCAGATTATAGACGCTCTCCCGGAGTTGAGAGAGCGCTTCAGCGACAGAGCATTGCTTCGCGCTCTGCATTTCGCGGATGAAAATGTCCGTGTAGAGGAGGAAAAGCAGGCACTTACCAACGGCGACCTTGACGCTTTTCTTGATACCGTCAAGCGCTCCGGCAGATCATCCTATATGTATCTGCAGAACGTGTTCGCAGCCTCCGACCCAGCCGATCAAGGGCTTTCTCTGGCACTCTATCTGGCCGAGACCGTCCTTGACGGCGAGGGTGCATACCGTGTCCACGGCGGCGGCTTTGCCGGCACCATTCAAGCCTTTGTTCCCGAAGGCAAGCTGGATGCCTTCCGCAATGCTATGGAGAATACCTTTGGCGAGGGCAGCTGCTATGTGCTTTCCGTCAGACCATTCGGCGGCACAGAAGTCAAGCTTGTCTGATAAGTACAAAAATTTGTACAGTTTAACAGAGGAGACAGTATGAAGATAAACCGGCTGACACTTGCAAAAAAGCAGCTTGAGCAGATAAAAAAGCAGGGCGTTAAGGTAAGATTCGCCGCCTGCGGAAAGGTCATGATCGACGGCCTGCCTTTCTCGTTTTCGGTTTCAAGCGCCGGAGAGGCCTCCAATAAGGGGATAGTCGTTTCCTTTTCCGGCGAGCCGGTAGAGAACGGCAGCCTTGTGCTGAACACTATAGATATGCATTACATCCGCAGCGGTCGGGCTCACTCCCAGACAAAAAAGCTGGCACGCATCGTAAAGTCCGACGGCAAGCACATTTATCAAGCGAAGTTCACCGATGCGGTCTTGGAGGAGATCAAGCCCTCCAAAAAGAAAAAGACCCCGGAGGAGCTGCTTGCCGATATAGCTTCGGCCTACAGCTTCAAGGTCATCCCGGAGTACAAGGGAACAGAGGATGCCGAGGTCATGGTGACCGTCTATCCCATTGCAGACCCGCTTGCAGGCCTTGCAGTGGAGTGGCGGGACTGTACCTCTGACAAGGACTGGTTCGAGCATCACCCCGATGCCTTTACCGCTCCCCCTAAACGCCGTTTCAGATAAGGAGATATTCAAATGCGAATGAGACGTAAAAAGCACCTGGAGGAACGCCTTGCAGAGTGCGGAGATATGATAATCTATATGGATCGTGAGGATCGCAATTATCAAGTCAAGGACACTAAGGATATCCTTGATCTGACAGCGCTTTTCGGAAATGACCGTCCTGTGGAGTTGGAGATAGGCTGCGGCAAGGGACAGTTCATCTGTGAGCTGGCACAGCGCTGCCCCGATGTGAATTTCCTTGCGGTGGAAAAGGCCAGCAATGTGATCGTTGATGCCGCCGATAAGGCTATCGCCCTCGGACTGAAAAACGTCCGCTTTCTCCGCGGCGGAGCCGAGTATCTTGAAAGCTACATCCCCGCCGGCTGCATCGGGCGTATCTATCTGAATTTCAGCTGCCCGTTCCCGAAGAAAAGCTATGCCTCGCACCGGCTGACTCACAGGCGCTTTCTGGAAATATACAGCGTCCTGCTGAAGCCTCACGCCGAGATACACCAAAAGACCGACAACAGGAATTTCTTTGAGTTCTCGCTGGAGGAGTTCTCCGACTGCGGCTGGACCATGAAGAATATCTCCCTTGACCTCCATGCCTCGGACTTTGAGGGCAATATCGTCACCGAGTACGAAAAACGCTTTTCCGAGCAGGGCTTTCCGATCTACAGACTGGAGGCGTACCGCAAATGAACGAGCAGGCTGAAGAAAGGGTGCGCAGAAAGATCCCGGTAAAGCTGATCGTTGTTATCGCGGCAGTGCTGATCTTTGCGGCGGGTATGGCAGTTGAGGTCTATAAGCATTCGGACAGCAGGATGAAGTCGCTCCTTGATAACAACAGACAGTGCTTTGAGACCTGCGCCGAATTCTTCGGCATCGGCGGGGGAGCGGCATCTGTCACCGTTACCGACAAGGATATTGAGGACGAGAACAGCACCGCCGATCTTAACAAAAAGCGCTCGGTCTATACCTCTGCACAGTTCCTTGCAGAGAAGTATAGGGACTATCCCGTTAGCCGTGATATCGAGAGCCTTTCTGATGCAGGAGTCCAAAAAATCTCCCTCGTCGGATATGAGGTGAGGTTCTATACCGATATAGATTCTGGGCTGTGTTATATATCGCCGGAGTCACAGTCGGAAAAGAATTTCTATTACCCGGAGGGCTATCTCGATGAAAACCGCATCGACGGCGACTGGTACCGCTTCGGAAAAGATGTGAAGAAATAATAGCTGCGCGTCTGTCATTTTCCCGGACAGGCGCGCATATTATTTATCAGAAAGCGAAGGGGGCAATGCTATGAAACTGAAAAATAAGCTGCTGACCTATCTGTTTGCCGGAGCAGTTATCGCAGGAGGCATAGTAGGCTGCGAGTTGATCGAGGCCGGCGCCGGGAAAGGCATGGAGGCGGTCGAGACCTCTGCCGATGCAGTGCTTGACAGACCTGTTATCGTCCTTGATGCAGGCCACGGCGGTGCGGACGGCGGCTGTGTTTCGGTGAACGGCATCCCGGAAAAGAATATCAATCTGTCTATCATGCTGACATCGAGGGATATGCTCGACCTTCTGGGCTATGATGTCCGCTGCACCAGAGAGACAGATGTTTCTATCCACGATAAGGGGATAGAGGGGCTGGCAAAGCAGAAAAAGTCGGATATGGATAACCGCCTTGCAGTTATAAACGAAAGCGGTGCAGTGCTGGCTGTGTCTATTCATCAGAATCAGTTCACTGACCCGAAGTACAGCGGCGCACAGATGTTTTTCAAGGCTGACAGCCCCGAAAGCAGCGCTCTTGCCGATGTGCTTCGGGAACGCTTCCGCATCTGGCTTCAGCCGGATAACGAGCGCGAAACAAAGCCGGTGGGTGATGAGCTGTTTCTTATCCACAACGCGAAATGCCCCGCCGTTATGGCAGAGTGCGGCTTTCTGTCGAACCCGGAGGAGGCAGCCAAGCTTGAGACCCCCTCCTATCAGCAGGAGGTGGCAATGGTGATAGCCGACAGCATCAACTGCTATGTTTCAAGAAAACGGCAGGGCGGTGAGACCGCTGCCGAAAACAGCATCTGACGAAGTTCGGTTCCTGCTCGGGCAGCCGCCGATATGTCCTGCGTGCGGGCGGAATATCTATTATTGTCAAAAAATTCGGAAAATACTTATTATTTTCGTCAATATTTGGCTTGTAATTTTTGGGCGTATGGTATATAATATATTAGTATGAGTATGTTTCCGACCCAATAATAACAAGCGAGGACTGTTATGTCAGATAATAAGAATTTCGATCCTGCCGAGGAGCAGACTACAGAGGATATTATCCGCGCAGCAATGGAAGCAAAGAAAAAAAGGCTTTCCGAAGAGCCGGTGGAGCAGACGGAAAATGAACCCGCTGCTGTTATCCCCCCCGAGGATGATATAAAGCTGCCCGAAGCACCTAAACGTACCCGCCCCGTCCTTGAGGATGAGCTGGAGGAGAGCTTCGGCGACAATGCTGATGCCGAGGACGAAGCCGAGGATGAACCGAAGCCCGTCCCGGTGAAAGCCGTTCCCCACAGAAGCAGCGGAGGCTCCAAGCAGCGCAAAAAGAAAAAGAAAAAAGGCAAGTGGAACAAAAAACAGATGTCTCTGTTTATCATAGGAATCCTGTTTTTGGTGCTTTGTCTGCTGGGACTCGGCATATATCTGCTGTTCAGCCACTACTACGGCCTTTTGAAAACGGATGAGAGCTACAGCGCTATTTCCGAGGCTCCTGTGGTCAGCGCCGATGACTCCACCCAGTCAGATACCTTTGACCCGATGACCGAGGAGGAGCGTATCAAGAAACAGCTTGAAGAGATACAGGTCGATATGATGAAGGACTCCGAGGTGTTCAATATCCTTCTTGTAGGACAGGATCTCCGCTCCACCAGCGATGACACCCGCGGAAATACCGATGTTATGATGATGATCTCTCTCAATCATAAGGACAAGACCATTACCATGACCTCGTTTATGCGTGATGTTTGGCTTTATATCCCCCGCGTTGAGGTCTCCGACAGACTGAACCGTGCATTCTATGCAGGCGGTCCTATCTATCTTGAGGACACGATCGAATCCTATTTCGGCGTGGATATCGACAGATATGTTGTGGTTGACTTCAACCAGTTCATTACTATAGTTGATGCCCTCGGCGGACTTGATATCTATGTTACTCCCGACGAGGCCAACGGCTATGAGGGTGAGGATCCCGACGGCGACAACACTCGCGGAATGCAGAATCCTCTTGATGAACAGAATGCTATCCTCGGCAAGCCTTGGGGCACAGACTATATCGAAATGAGCTATGATATCGACGGCGAGACGATCCATATGAACGGCAATCAGGCTCTTGCTTATTCAAGAATACGCCACGTCGGAAATGTTGACTTTGACCGTACAAAGCGACAGAGATATGTTATCGGCGAGATAATCAAGAAAGCCAAGGGCGCATCCCTAATGACCCTCCACAATATGCTGGAGGAGGTGCTTCCCAATGTTTCTACCAACATCACCAAGGAAGAGGCCGCGTCACTGGTGCTGAACATCTTCGATTACCTTAGCTATGATGTGCAGGAATTCCGCGTTCCCGAGGATAACACGTTCACAGGCCACTGGATCGACGGCAAGTCTGTCATCCTCTGCAACATCGTCAAGAACGCTCAGGATCTCCAGCAGCTGATATACGGCAGAACCACGGTCACCGAGGAGACATTGAAAAAATACGCCGAGTTCAACAAGTATATCGACGACAACGGCAACTATGTGGATTATAATAACGGCATCGTAAACTTCTGATATACTATAAGCAAAAAGGACACCGCGCTTCATAAAGCGCGGGCATCATAAAGCGCAGGCATCATAAAGAATTTTTTATTCTGACACTTCTGCTGTATCACGGCAGAAGTGTCTTTGCGTTACAAGTGTCCGCGCCCGCTAAAATAAAAAAGAAGAAAGAATAAATAAGAAATAATAATCAAGGTATCGCCTTTGGCGATGATCTTAATTCGTCCGCAAAGCGGACACCTTGTTTATTCTTTATTCTTTCTTCTTTATTATTTTTTCTTTGAGCAGCAGCGCTCGCAAAGCTTCTGTATCGCTGCTGCGCTAAAACGCGGTGTCTTTTTTTATCCGTTCTGATCGCTTGAGTTTTTGTAGTCGCTTGTTACACCGAGATACTCTTCAAGGCAGAGATCTTGATCTGTGATCTCCTTTGCTGCTTTTTTGCCCACATATCTTATATGCCAGGGCTCGTAGGCATAGCCGGTGATGCTTTCCTTTCCGAGAGGGAAGCGGATGATGAAGCCGTAATCGGCGCAGTGGTTCGCAAGCCAGATCGCTTCCTTTGTGCCTGCAAAATCAAACTCGGTGGTGTTGATGTCCATGCAAAGCCCCGACTGATGCTCCGAATGTCCCGGCCGAGAGGAAACTCTGTCGGCCTCATCCGTGCCACGCTGTGAGGAATAGTTGCGGTAGAGCATATCCTGTTCTCGGTATGTCCTAAACCCCGAGCATATGAACAGCGAAACGCCCTCGCTCCATGCCTGCGATGCCATTTCGTTGAAGGCCGCCTCGGCGGTCGGGTCAAGACCCGGTGCGTAATCGGCGGGAAGTGAATAGGTCTTGTTGACTATCATTATCCCGTCAACGTAGGTGATGCCGTTCTTTACCTCCAGCTTATGCCCTGCAGCCTCCTGCGCTTTTTCGGTCGGTTTTGCAGTTTCATTACCTGCCTGTGTGACCGTTGTGGTAACAGCCGAGCTGCTGTCCTGCGGTTCAGAGGTGCTGCTGCCGTTTTCATCCGAGGCAGATACCTCGCTTACGCTTTCTCCCGCAATGACCTTTTTAACAGTTACCGTCTGCGGAACGTCTGCCGCCTGCTTGGCATCGGCGCTGGGCTTGTGGATGAACATGAAGTAGATCAGCACGAACACCAGCGCAACGGCTATACCTGTCAGTACACCGTAGGCCTGCATCGTATCCCGCCGGTACTGTTCCTTGGAGTAGCCCTTGCGCGGGGTATATTGTCGCTTTCGTTTCTTCTTGTCTGACATATAAAATGACCTCGTATAGTTATTGTAATTTCGTATGACGGTTTGTCCTACCGTTATATATTATAGCACATCCTGCTGTCACAACGAGTCGAAAAAAGCCGCTGCGGAGAAAAATTCAGATGATCTCGAAGCTGTGACTCCCGTGTATCGGAACGGTGCGGACATCCATACTGTCAATGCTTACGAACCGTCCGTTTTCAGTCTGCATCACGGTCATGTCTATAGCACTTTCCGTGCCCTCCAGTTCAGCCTCGACCGTGCCGTCATAAAGGTTTTTTACCCAGCCGCTGACGCCGTTTGATCTTGCCGCATAATACATCCTGTAACGGAACCCAACGCCTTGAACAGAGCCGTGAAAAATAAAGTGCTTTCTAATTCTGTCCATAGCAATACCTCCGCAATAATATTATATCATGCAAATGTGAACATTGCAATAATTATTGATTAACATGGGCGGCAGAGAAAAACCGGCATCCCGTACAAACAGCTATCCCCCGTATCCTTTCGGAGCGGGGGATGACTGAAATATATGATTTAAGGAAGGAAGAAGAATTATGTCTTGTTCAGCCGAGCCTTGTCATTTCCTTGGCTCTGATTTAAGTATAATCCCTCAACTTGAGAATAACTTAAAACCAATGTGAAGATCCGGTGAAACTGATTTTGCTTACAGCTTCGGAACAAAGCTGTCGAGCCACTTCATCAGAGATTCGCGGTATTCGTCCTTGTCCTCCTGAGCGCAGTACACATCTACAAGATAATAGGCGTTCTTGGTGGGAAACATAGCCTCGATGTACCATACCTCGTCCGACTTCTTGATATAGTTCGGATGGTGAGAATTATATTCGATGAACACATAATTCTTTCCCGGACGCGGCTTGAATTCGATCTTCTGCCCGTTGATCGTGGTGGTCCTCATTTTCTGAGCCTCGGCAAACTGCTCTGCGGTAACGCCTGAGTACATCTCCTTTTCGGGATCGGTGTAACGGTGTATGCTTACGTCAAAGCCGGCCAGTCTGGAGGTGTAGAACCCGAGAAGATCAGCGCTGCTCATGTTTGAGGTGAGCATTTCTCCCTTTTCCATTTCAGACGGCACTGTGATCGAGAACGAGGGCTCGTCAATCGTCTTCCACGATGACTCGTCCGTAATGTGCTTGGCTGCCAGCCAGCGAAGCATGAAGAAAACTCCCACACCTATCAGTACAGCTATCAGCAGGATGATAGGCACCCACGGGACACTCCTTTTGCGCTTTACGCTGTCCAGCGTCTGTGCCGCAAAGGGTGAATCCGGCGACGGGGTATATGCTGAACCGCCGGAGGCCGCCATAGTAGGCGAGCTTCCGAGCCTTAAAGGTCTCCCGCATTCGCAGAAGGTCTCGCCCTCTGGGTTTTCACGTCCGCAGTAAATGCATTTCATATTCTTTACCTCCTGTTTACAATCTTGTAATTTTTTCATTATTATAACATATACATATTATAATGTCAATAGCTTTATGACCCACGACAGCAGTGACCTTGCGCCCGGTACTTTTTTTCAAAAAACTCTTGACAAACGTGGAAATATAGTGTATAATAATTTTTGTCACTTGACATGGGAGCTTAGCTCAGCTGGGAGAGCGTCTGCCTTACAAGCAGAGGGTCATAGGTTCGAGCCCTATAGTTCCCACCAGTGCCGATGTTTGTCGGCACTTTTGCGGCCGGGTAGTTCAGCTGGTTAGAACGCCAGCCTGTCACGCTGGAGGTCGTGGGTTCGAGCCCCATTCCGGTCGCCATTTGCGGATTTAGCTCATCTGGTAGAGCGCCACCTTGCCAAGGTGGAGGTAGCGAGTTCGAGCCTCGTAATCCGCTCCATATCGGCGCTATAGCCAAGTGGTAAGGCGTAGGTCTGCAACACCTTGATCGCCGGTTCAAATCCGGCTGGCGCCTCCAAGGGATCCGCTCAACATCTTGTTGGGCGGCCTTTTTTATTTACTGTATATAGGGTAATTTTCAACTTATATTTCTATTATTCAAGCCTTTCTATGTGTAAAGTGTACGAAAATCAAGCACAGATATTGACAAATTGACCAAAAGATATTAGAATAGATTTGTTAAGCGTACTATGTGTTTTTTATATATATGGAGGGACAAATGAAAAGCTTTCTGATATCCGTCAGAGATAAGGCGAAAACATATATAAGCCGTAATCTGATGTTTTTGACCTTTGTGCTTTCATCGGTCATTAATTCTTTTCTGCTTAGAGCGTTCACAGTTGGCTTCAACTACAATTTTGTCAAGCCGCTTTTAGCTGATATTGCAGTTGTGCTGTTCTTCGGACTTTTTGGCTACTGCTTCCGTCCGAAGCGCCGTTTCCCCTATTTCCTTGTGCTGAATATCCTGTTTACCGTTCTTGCGGCAGGCAACTGCATATACTATACTAATTATAAGTCGTTCCTGTCGATCTCGCTGATATCCACAGCCTCACAGCTCGGCGGCGTCATGGGCGCAGTTACTAACCTGCTCGAGATCAAGCAGTTCGTATTCCTTTGGGCGATAGCCGCACAGATAATAGTTTATGTGCTTATCAAGAAAAAGAAGCCGGATTATTTCGACGAGGTCGAGGGTCTGAAGCTGGGGCGTAAATATGCGATCACCACCTTTGCGGTCGCACTCGGTACTATAGGTATCTTTGCTGCAACGCTCACCGGCACTGATGTTTCCCGTCTTGCCAAGCAGTGGAACAGAGAGTATGTCCTCGGTACCTTCGGAATGTACACCTATCAGATATCCGATACCGTGTCCAGCATTCACGCTAAAATGAATATGTGGCTGGGCTATGACGAGAATAAACAGGCCTTCACCGAGTTCTACACCGATAAGACCGACTCTGTCGTTACCGAGGGCAAGAACGAGTATTCCGATATCTTCAAGGGCAAGAACGTTATCGTTATCCATGCAGAGAGCGTCCAGCAGTTCACTATGGATACATATATCAACGGCGAGCCTCTCACCCCTAATTTGAGAAAGCTGGCAGGGGAGAGCCTTTACTTCTCCAACTTCTATGCGCAGGAGTCTGTCGGAACAAGCTCCGACAGCGAGTTCACCTTTGCATCGTCACTGATGCCCGCATCCAGCGGAACAGTCGCTATCAATTATTGGGACAGGTCATATACCACCACCCAGTCCATGCTGGGCGACAGAGGCTATTATGTCTGCAGTATGCACGGCAACAACGGCTCCTACTGGAACCGTCTGAACCTGCATAAGTCTTTGGGATATGACAAGCTTTATAACTATACAGATGATTTTGTGATCGACGAGACTATCGGTCTCGGCCTTTCGGATAAATCCTTCTTCCGCCAGGCGGTGCCGAAGCTCAAGTCTATCTCCAAGGAGCATAAGAATTTCTACTGCACACTGATAATGCTTACCAATCACACCCCCTTTACGGATATTGAGCGGGTAAGCGATTATTCGGTAGATTTCAAGTATCAGAGAGTAAACCCCGAGACAGGCCTCACCGAACAGGTCTCCGCACCCTTCCTTGAAGGGACCAAGCTCGGAAGCTATTTCAAATCCGTACATTATGCGGACGAGGCTATCGGCCAGCTGATGACCGACCTTGAAAAGGAAGGCTTGCTGGACAATACGGTAGTTGTCATCTACGGCGACCACGATGCCAAGGTCAAGGAAGACCAGTTTGAGTATTACTACAACTACGATCCCTTTACCGAGGAGGTACTTACTGCCGCAGATGAGGGCTATATACCTGTTGACGATTTCTATTACAACATCAACAGAAAGGTCCCCTTCATTATCTGGAGCAAGGATCTCAAGGAGCCAAAGGAGATCACCAAGGTAATGGGAATGTATGACGTTCAGCCCACCCTCGGAAATATGTTTGGCTTTGATAATTCCTACGCTTTGGGACACGATATCTTCTCGATCCCCGCAAACGAGGAAAATGTCGTTATCTTCCCCAACGGGAACTTCGTTACCGATACGGTTTACTATAATAACCAAAAGGGCACCTATTTCGATGTGCGCGGCTATGACAACGTGGCAAAGCACGCCTCCTGCAACCAGAGCTATAAGGATACGCCCAACCCCACCTATACCGCCAGCCGCGATGCCAATTACAAAAAGCTTAGCAATACAGCCTACGGCGCAGCTGCCGCCGCATTGAGGACGAATAACGGCGCTGCCGACGAGAACTATATTTCACGGTATGTAAGCTATGCCGAGGAGCGCATAAATATCTCAAACGCTATCATCTATTATGATATGATAAACAAGACGGCCGACGGCTTCACCAGTGAGGCACAGAACGCCGAAACAAGACAGGGCGTTTTCGCTCCGCCGGACTCTGAAAAAAGAGAACGGCTGTATGCAGTCTGACCGCGTGAAAAAAATTCAAAAAATTTTTCAAAAGGTATTGCAATTTCAAAAAAAGTATGCTATAATATTTTAGTATTGCGGATTATGTAGTTTTTCAGCATGGAAAGGGAGGTGCTGCCTCATGGCAAAATGTGATTTTTGCGGAAAGGGTGTTACTTTCGGTATCAAGGTTTCCCACTCACACAGAAGAACCAACAGGACATGGAAGCCTAATGTTAAGCGTGTAAAGGCCGTAGTTAACGGTACTCCTACACACGTTTACGCTTGCTCCAGATGCCTGCGTTCCGGTAAGGTCGAGCGTGCTTGATTTACCTTGTAGCATCAGAAGATTTGAGAATATAAGACAGTCTTAGGACTGTCTTTTTTCTTTGTGCTGACATTTGCACAAAAAACACTTGCATTATTCTCTCGTTTGTGTTATAATATTTAATGTATGAATATATAATCCTGTTCGGAGGCACAGTATGCATTTTACTCAGGAAGATATCTTAAAATACGGCGTCAAGCTGATAATAATCTTTCTCGTGATACCGATCCACGAGTATGCTCATGCCTGGGCAGCCACAAAGCTGGGGGATAATACTCCGCAGTATCAAGGGAGACTGACCCTCAACCCGCTGGCTCATGTTGATCCCATCGGCGCTATATGCATTTTCTTTACCGGCTTCGGCTGGGGAAAGCCTGTACAGATCAATCCGCTTAGGTTCAAGAAATACCGCAAGGGCATGGCTCTTACTGCTGCTGCCGGCCCGATCATGAATATTCTGATCGGTCTTATAGGCATCATTTTCTTCAAGATCGTTTTGGCGATCTCTATGACCCATGACTCTGAAGCCTTGAACTGGATGTGTATCATTCTGCGCTATTTCACGCTTATCAATGTGGGACTGGCTGCCTTTAATCTGCTGCCTGTACCGCCTCTTGACGGCTCTAAGATACTGGGCTATTTCCTGCCGCCCAAATGGGAGAAGTTCATAGCCGACAATCTGCTTTATATTTCTCTCGGCTTCCTGCTGCTGCTGGTCACCGGCGCATTGGACAGGCCGCTGGGCTGGGTTGAGAACGGAATGTTCTGGATCATGGATAAGCTCACCTTCTGGGTGGATATCATCATTAAGGCGATACTGAACTAATGGAATCAATAAAATTCAAACTTGATGCCTTTGAGGGGCCTCTTGATCTGCTGCTGCATCTTGTCTCAAAGCATAAGCTTAATATTTACGATATCGAGATAAGCCTGCTGCTGGAGCAGTATCTTGAGTATATCAGCGGCATTGAAGACCTTGACTACGAGATCGCTGCGGATTTCTTTGAAATGGCCGCAAGACTGATCTATATCAAGACCTGCTATCTTCTTCCCCAGCCGGAGGAGGCGGAGGAGCTTAAAAAGGAGCTTCAAGGCAGGATGATAGAATATTCGCTCTGCAAGCTGGCTGCCCAGCGCCTGCGGGATGACTATGCCGGCGGAACTGTGTTCGTCAGAGCGCCTGTAAAGCTGCCGGTCAATAAGCAGTATTCCCGCACACATGACAAGCAGGAGCTGTACGATGCCTATATGGCAATATTCTCAAAGGTGAAAAACTATACGCCGCTGCGTGCAAATCTGTTTTCGCCTATCGTTTCAAAGCGTGTAGTTTCTGTCGAGTCCAAAATAACCTATATACTCACCCGGCTCTATGAAACGGGAGAGTTTGAAATGTCTGCGCTTTACGAGGGCATGACTGACCGCTCCGAGCGAATAGCCACCTTCCTTGCAGTGCTTGAACTGACAAAGGCAGGAAATATACGTCTTAACGACGATAATACCGTTATAACTCTCGGTGCGGACAAGCCGGAGGAGGATGAAACTTCACCGCCGGCAGAGGATGCCTCTGAACCCTTGGACGAGCCGATCAGCGAGGAATACCCGGCTGAAAGCGAACCGATGTCCGAAGAGGAGGCAGCTGCTTCCGAACTGCCGGATGATACCCCTCCCGCCGAGCAGGAAGAGCTTGCCCTGCCGGAGGCTGTCAAGGCTGATGAAGCCGCTCCCGAAACGGAGAAGCCCACAGCAGCCCCTCCCGCCGAACAGGAAGAGCTTGACCCGACAGAGGCTGTCAAGGCTGATGAAGCCGCTCCCGAAGAGGAAAAGCCTGCAGCCGCCGCTCCCGCCGAGCAGGAAGAGCCTGCCCCGACGGAGGCTGTCAAGGCTGATGAAGCCGCTCCCGAAGCGGAAAAGCCCGTAGCCGCCGTTCCCGCCGAGCAGGAAGAGCCTGCCCCGCCGGACGCTGTCAATACGGATGAAGCCGCTCCCGAATCGGAAAAGCCCGCAGCCGCCGCTCCCGCCGAACAGGAAGAGCCTGCCCCGCCGAAGGCTGTCAAGACTGATGAAGCCGCTCCCGAAGCGGAAAAGCCCGCAGAAATTCTGAAAAGCGAGCCACGTGCAAAGCCCTTCTCTGTACAGCTGGCTTTGGGGACACACACCGCTTCGCTTAGGCTGCCGGAGCAGAAGGCTGTTCCCGCATATGCGGAGATAGCTGCGCCTGTTTCTGGGGAAAAAGCTGCTGATACCGTCAGCGTGATACCGCTGCCGGAGCAGCCTGCAGCCGAGGAAAGGCCTGCTGTATCAGAGGAGCAAAGCTCTCCCGCAGCAGCGTTTAAAGCGAATTATTTCGGCCGCCGGTATTATTGGGGCTATGCCCCCCGCTTTCTCGGAGAGAGAAGCTACAGCACAGCCGTTATATTGAGGAAATGATATGGATACGAGCGAATTTGATATAATAACCAAGACCGCCGCTGTTGAGGCTATACTCTTTGCCGGCGGAGACCCTATCGAGTCGGACAAGCTTGCTCTGGCAGCCGGGGTCGAGCCTATTGAGCTGAAAGAGATAATCGCAAGGCTCGATGAAAAATATGCCTCCGACGAGTCGGGCATCGAGCTTCTGAAGCTGGAGGACTGCTTTCAGCTGGCTACCAAGCAGAGGTTTGCTCCGCAGATCAAGGAGGCCTTTGAGATCAAGAAAAATTCAGCGCTGTCGGCAGCCGCTATGGAGGTGCTGACGATCGTGGCCTATAATCAGCCAGTGACCAAGAGCTTTGTTGAGAACGTCAGAGGAGTTGATTCATCCTCGACAGTCAATTCCTTGGTGGAAAAGGGGCTCCTTTGCGAGGCCGGACGGCTTGAGCTTCCGGGACGGCCTATAGCATATAAGACCACGGATGCGTTTCTAAGGTCGTTTCAGATCTCCAGCATTACCGAGCTTCCTCCGCTTCCGGAGCAGGAGGCTCAAGTCACAATTGACGAGATCATCGAAAATCAAGAGACGGACGGGGAGTGATCCTTTGCCGTTTCCTGCAGGATCGGGGTGAGGAACATCAAAAAGAAATTGAAGATAATCGGCATGATCATTGCAGTCATCGCTGTGATCGCCGCTCTGATCTATTTCCACATTTTCTGGTGGACGATGCTCGGTCTGCTGGTGCTGATAGTTGTGCTGCTGCATTTTTCTGTCACAATTCACCTCAAGGCCAGCCGCAGAGAGGGCATCGACATCAAAGCAAAATATCTGTTCCTCACGCTTTATCCCCGGAAAAAGAAGGAGCCGGAGAAAAGCACTGCGCCCCCGGCGGCAGGATATGATGACTTTGACGACAGCGTTCTTGACGACTTTGATGACGAAGAGCTGACGGATGCGGATGACCCCGAGGTGATCCTGCCGGAGCCGGTCAGTGAGAAGCTTGAAACAGCCGGTGCAGATGCTGCTCCGTTTGAAAAGGACGGAGAGGCAGAACCCGTCAAGGATAAGAAAAAACGTAAAAAGGAAAAGTCTTCTTCACCGGAGAATGCCCCGGGGGAGAAGAGTAAGGGCGGGCTTGCTGCCTTGAAGGAAAAGTTTGAAAAGGTCAAGCCTTACATACCTGTCGGCTGGAAGGCTGTGAAGAAATTCTGCAAGGCAATTCGCTTTGAGGGCGTTGATGTCTATGCCGAGGTGGGAAGATTTGATGCCCACGAGGCTGCGATCTATTACGGCGCCGTTCAGAAGATAGTGTTCGATATCCTTTCCAAGATAGGGCTGTTCTTTACCCTAAAGCTCAAACGCGCGGATGTGCGGTGTGTTTTTGGGGAGAATATGATAGACGGCAGCGCGGAGCTGACCGTAAGAGTGCGCCCCTCAACGCTTATAGCAATTGCGTTCTGTACGGGTGTAAATGCATTAAGAGTGTTCCTAAGAGAACGCAGAAAACGCAAAAAGGCCGCCAAGGCCGCACAGTCGAGTAATGCAGCCCAGACAGCTGCTTCGTAAATAAACAGAAAGAGGGTTTTAATTATGAGCGTAAACGAAAACTGGAAGAACGAGACCTGCTGTGAGAACAAAAAGGAGAAAAAATGCAAGAAGTGCAGGAAAAAGGGCAATAATATCAAGTTCAGGATCGGCGCCGAAAATGGCGGCATACTGCTGAATATCCACTTGACACCCTTTATGGCGATAGCAGTTTTCCTTGGCATAGCCTGTGTGATCTTTGCCGGGAAAAAGGGCTGCAGCTGCAAGGATTGATATTCTTCTCTCTACAGTAAGCATTTCAGAAAGGACAGATTAAAATGAGCGATAATACAAAGCTTGAACAGCTTGTCAAGACCGCAATGGAAAAGATCAAGGAGCTTACAGAATGTGAGACCGTGATCGGAAAGCCTATCGTTACTGCTGACGGAACAACTATCATCCCTGTTTCCAAGGTGTCTATGGGATTTGCCTCCGGCGGCAGCGATCTGCCTACCAAGACCGGCGGACAGTTCGGCGGCGGCTCCGGCGCAGGAGTTACCGTTCAGCCTATGGCATTTATCGTGTGCCGTGAGGGCGAGACAAAGCTGCTCCAGATGACTACTAACACCAGCTATCAGAATGCTGTTGCCAATGTTGTTCCCGAGGTCGTTGACAAGATCATTGACTTCGTGGATAAAAAGACCGGCAAAAAGCCGCCCGAGGATATGGTGATAGAGTCGGATGCGGAATAATTTCCCGCGTATTTAACAGCTCAGACCGCACAGTATAATTTCAGACAGAGGAGCTGTCTGTAAATGTACAAAGTGAGGTCTGAACTATGGATATACTTTCAATCATCGCATCTGCCGTGATCGCACTTGCCTCCGCAGGTGCTGTGCCGGCAGCGGCTGAAAAGCCAACGGTATCGGCTAAGGGCTGTGTGGTAATAGATGCGCTTTCCGGCGATGTGCTGTATGCGCATAATGAGAGCCTTCGCCTGCCTATGGCAAGCACGACCAAGATCATGTCTGCCTATATCGCACTTCAGCAGGAGCAGCTCGATGCCCCTTTTGTTGTGGACAGTGAGGCTATAAGGGTCGAGGGTTCTTCTATGGGGCTTCGGGAGGGCGACACGGTAACACTGCGCTCTCTTGTCTGCGGGATGCTGCTCCCCAGCGGGAACGATGCCGCAAATGCTGCGGCTGTAAGAGTCGCAGGCAGCGTTCCGGCGTTCGTCGGTCTGATGAATGACTGCGCTGCGGAAATGGGACTTGAGAATACCCGCTTCGTCACACCCTCGGGACTTGATGACGATACGGACGAGCATTACTCAACAGCGCTCGATATGGCAAAGCTTACCCGTCAGGCATTAAAGCTTGATACCTTCCGCGAGATCTGCGGCAGCAAAACCATGCAGCTTGAATACGGCGCCCCGCCCTATAAGCGCTGGCTCACCAATACCAACCGCCTGCTCGGAATGTGCAAGGGCTGCATCGGCGTTAAGACAGGATTTACCGATAAGGCAGGCAGATGCCTCGTCTCAGCCTGTGAACGCGGCGGCAGCACGCTTATCTGTGTGACGCTCAACGATAAGAACGATTGGGCAGATCATCAAGCGCTGTATGACTACTGCTTCGGACTGATGCAGGAGACCGAGCTTTCCCCGGAGCTTTCCGGCTACAGGATCGAATGTCCCGACAAGGGAGTGGCCGTGACGGCTGTGGGTGAGTGCGACAGCGTCCTTCTGCCGCGAAGCGCTGTCGGACGGCTTGAAAGGGTCACTCTTATTAAGCCTCTTATCTATCTGCCGGTTGAGGCCGGTGAACAGGTCGGAGTGACAAGGTTTTATCTTGACGGAACGATAATAGCCAGCCTGCCGATAAAAACGGCGGGCTGATATTTACAGGAGTATGAAAAATGGAAAAGATAAGGATACAGAAAATAATCGCTGAAAGCGGTCACTGCTCCCGCCGCAAGGCCGAGGAGCTTATCGCCGCCGGACGTGTCAAGGTCAACGGCCGTGCCTGCACCCTCGGTGACAAGGCACTGCCGGATAAGGATCTTATAACCGTGGACGGCGAGCCTATCGCAAAGGTGAAGAAGCGCCGTCTGTATTATGTGATGCTCAATAAGCCCCGGGGCTACGTCACCACCATGAAGGACGAGCTTGACCGCAAGAATGTCAGTGAGCTGCTGACCGGACTGCCGGAGAGAGTTTATCCAATCGGAAGACTTGACCGTAATTCCGAGGGAATGCTGCTTTTTACCAATGACGGCAATTTTGCCAATGATATCATGCACCCCTCACGGCATATTTCAAAGACCTACCGCGTAACTGTCCGCCCGGATATCAACGACGATCAGCTCGTTATGCTTTCCGAGGGCGTGGAGATCGACGGCAGGAAGACCCAGCCCGCGACTGTCATCGTGCTTGACAAGCAGCCGGGCAGAGTAGTGCTGCAGATAACCATCCACGAGGGACGCAACCGACAGATCAGAAAAATGTGCGAGGCTGTAGGGCTCGAGGTCGCCAGACTGAAACGCACCTCTATCGGCCCTCTCAAGCTGGGAATGCTCAAGCCCGGCGAGTTCCGTGAGCTGAAGCCCGATGAATTGAGAGCGATCCGCAATGCTATAACAAAAGCCGGCGGCTGACATACATACCAAAAGCAGGAGTTTTTCCTGCTTTTGCTGTATATTTGGGCATCCTATGGGCATACTTATTCCGTAAGCGCGGGACGCTGTCCCGGGAAACGGAGGTATAGATATGCATAAAAACGAGACCACGGAGCTTCTTAAGGAATGTAATTCCGGAATAAGAATGGGCATCGACTCTATCGACGATGTGCTGCCCAGCGTTCACAGTGATCGACTGCGGCACGTTTTGGAGGAGTGCAGGACCACCCACCAGCGGCTTGGCACCGAGACCCACAAGCTTATGTCACAGTACGGAGCCGAGGCCGAGGATCCCTCTCTTGTGGCAAAGGGGATGTCCTGGCTGAAAACCAACATCAAAATGCTGGCAGAGCCCAGCGACTCTACTGTTGCCGATCTGATAACCGACGGCTGCAATATGGGGGTAAAGTCCCTTAACGGTTATGTCAACAAATATACCGGCGCTGACCCCGAGGCCGTAAGGCTGGCAAAGCAGGTCATAAGGTCGGAGGAAAAGCTTTGTGCCGACATAAGAGAGTTCCTGTAAAACAAAACAACAAAGCTCCCGCACTGAAACGGGAGCTTTGTTATTGTCGGCCGACCGATAAGCCGGGTTTTGTCGTGTACGGCAATCTATCTGAACCGACCGTCGCCGATCGGCTTTAGCCGCCTACAACCTAAAGTCTGACGAGCAGCCATTGACTTTTCGGCTGCCATTGGCGTTGCACCGGATAAGGTTTACATGGCAGCGCCGTCTCCGGCGCTCCGGTGAGCTTTTACCTCGCCTTTCCACCCTTACCGGGACTGATAGCCCCGGCGGTATATCTCTGTTGCACTTGCTCGGAGGTCGCCCTCGGCAGATGTTATCTGCTATCCTGCTCTGCGGTGCCCGGACTTTCCTCACAGACTGAAACGTCTGCGCTGCCGTATAGCCTGCCGACAAACTGTATTATACCACACCCGAGCCGTTTTGTCAAATGCATACGCTTCAAAAATAAATCTTCAAAACCCCTTGCTTTATTCACAGATATCTGCTACAATATAAATTGGATCAAATCAAACAAAAGCTATGGAGGCAGATCATGAAAGAACTGGAATATCCCTTTGACAGCGAATGGATACTTAAAAAGAAAAAATCTATCAAGCGCTCGCTTTTGGCTGACAACAGGTCACGGATAAAGAAAAAGATCGCTGTTCTCGGCGGCTCCACCACCAGCGATGTTATCGCAGCACTGGAGCTTTTTCTGCTTGAAGCAGGCATTGAGCCGGAGTTCTACGAGTCGGAGTACAAGCAGTACTGGCAGGATGCCGTTTTCGGCAATCCCGAGCTGGACAGCTTTGCTCCCGACCTTATCTACATCCACACCACCGTCCGCAATGTGGATTTCACCCCGACAGTGAGAATGTCTCCCGAGGAGATCACTGCCGCCCTTGACGAGCGCTATGCCCGTCTGGAGCAGATGTGGCAGGCTCTTGACCGCTTCCGCTGCCCGATCATTCAGAACAATTTTGAAATGCCCTTCTTCCGCCTTCTCGGAAACCGCGATGTCTGGGACGTTCACGGGCTCTCGAATTTCGTAAACCGTCTGAACGAGAAGCTCTATGCATACGCCCAGTCTCACGAGGGCTTCTATATCAACGACATCAATTGGCTGGCAGGGAATATCGGCCTCGAAAAGTGGGCTGATACCAAATACTGGTATATGTTCAAGTATGCTATGTCACTTGAAGCTATCCCGCCGCTGGCCTTCCAGACCGCAGCTATCATCCGCTCGATCTTCGGTAAGAACAAGAAGTGTATAGCCGTTGACCTTGACAACACCATGTGGGGCGGTATAGTGGGCGACGACGGAGCCGAGAATCTTGAGATCGGCCAGGAGACCGGTACATCTCAAGCGTTCTACGAGTTCCAGCAGTATGTAAAGGCTCATAAGGATCTTGGCATCATTCTCACAGTCTGCTCAAAGAATGAGGAGGAGAATGCTCTTGCCGGTCTGAACCACCCCGAGGGCGCAGTCCGCCCCGATGACTTCACGATCATCAAGGCTAATTGGGAGCCCAAGAGCATCAATCTTGAAAACACGGCTCACGAGCTGAATATAATGCCGGATGCTATTGTCTTTGCCGACGACAATCCCGCCGAGCGTGAGATCGTCCGCCAGCAGACCCAGTGCGCTGTCCCCGAGATTGGCGAGGTAACGGATTATATCCGCGTCCTTGACCGCTCCCAGTATTTTGAGGTCACAACTCTCTCCGAGGATGATCTGAAGCGGGGAGAGATGTATAAGGCCAATATCCAGCGGGCACAGGCTCAAGCCAGCTTTGCCAGCTATACCGATTATCTTTTGAGCCTTGAAATGACCGCGGAAATAGCTCCTTTTAAGGATGTATATCTTGCCCGTATCGCACAGCTTACCAACAAGAGCAACCAGTTCAACCTCACCACCCTTCGCTGCACGCAGGAGCAGATGACGGATTTTGCCGCTTCTCCCGATCATATTACACAGTACGGCAAGCTGGTGGATAAGTTCGGCGACAACGGCGTTGTTTCTGTCGCAGTCGGTCAGAGAGGCAAGCATCCAAAAACCGGTGAGGAATGCCTTGATATCATCCTCTGGCTTATGAGCTGCCGTGTTCTGAAGCGCGATATGGAGCTTGCTATGCTGGACGGTTTTGTATCGCAGGCTAAGGCTGCCGGCTATACAAAGCTTATAGGCAGATATCTTCCCACTGCCAAGAATAAAATGGTCAAGGATTTCTATCCCGACACCTTGGGCTTTTCTGCTGTTTCTGCCTCTGATGACGGATGCACAGTGTGGGAGCTGGATATCACAGACTATGAAAACAAGAACCATGTTATCAAAGTAAACTGAAAGGAAGTTTTTACCATGACAAGAGATCAAGTATTCGACAGACTTGAACAGGTTTTCAGAGATGTTTTTGACGATGACAGCATCGTGCTTTATGAGGACACCACCGCCGATGATATCGACGACTGGGATTCTATCGAGCATATCACCCTTATCGCCGCAGTCGAGCAGGAGTTCGGTATGCGCTTCTCTATGGGCGAGGTAAGCGGCATGAAGGACGTGGGCGAAATGGTGACCATTCTCGCCCAGCGTGCATCAAAATGAGCTTTGAACTTATCGAGGGCGTCGTTCTCGGAAAAGCGGCGCTTGAGGGTGTGAAAACCTCCTTTTCCGTCGGAGAGGATCATCTGATCGACTCGGTGCTTTCGGCCGAGCTTATCAGACCTCTGCTGGACAGCGCAGTAAAGCTGCTGCCGGAGCCGCACTTCTTTTTCATAGAGCTGCCCTGTACAGAGGATGAGGAAAAGGAGCTTCGCAGCTCCAAAAACGACCCTGCGCATTATAAGGTCTATTACCTTGACGGCTGTACCAAGCCGGTGACTCACGCTATAATCACCCGTTACGGCGAGCTTCTGATTAATGACGGCCTGACCCGCTTCGGCTTCGGCTCCAACTCCTCCGATGAAGAGATCTATGTGCTGGATTATCAGCAGGTGCAGATCTATGCTGATGACGACAGGTTCGTCCCGCTGTTTGAGAGGCTTGGCGCAGAACGGGTAGAAGAGGTGAAAACCGTCTGGGAGAATTTCACTCCCGAAAACGTGGGAGTTTCTTTTGCCGTGGAGATAGAGGGCGAGACCACTGCCGACATCCCCGAAAATCTGAAGTCCGAGGGGATGTACTATGCCGAAACAAGAGCCAACGAATAAATACAGTTGATGATCATCAGATAGGAGTGTTGATATGAACATCTGGCACGATATTTCTCCAAAGCATATACATAAGGATCTTTTTACCGCCGTTATTGAGATACCAAAGGGCTCTAAGATAAAATACGAGCTGGATAAGGAGACTGGCCTGCTGAAAATGGATCGCATACTCTATACATCCACCCATTATCCGGCAAATTACGGCTTTATCCCCCGTACCTATGCCGATGACGGCGACCCGCTGGATGTGCTGGTGCTTTGCTCGGAAACGCTCAATCCTCTGTCCTTGGTACAGTGCAGACCTATCGGAGTGATACTGATGCTGGATAACGGTGCCAACGATGAGAAGATAATCTGTATCCCGGTCAATGACCCGAATTATAATGTCTATACCGATATAGGCAATCTTCCGAAGCACGTCTTTGATGAAATGTCCCACTTCTTTACGGTATATAAGCAGCTCGAAGACAAGGACACTGTCATCGACGATGTCCGTGATGCCGCCGCCGCAAAAGAGATAGTTCAGAACTGCATCGACAATTATGTCGAGAAGTTCTGCAGGTGATAAGCTCTGTATATCGCGTATATGCGCCGTTCCGCATTTGGAACGGCGCTTTTTGCTTTGTAAGGGAGGAAATGAAGATAAGATATCCGAAAAATTTACAGTTTGTTAATAAACATTTGTTTGCATCCGTTTTGTAATAATTAAAACATATAACTTAAAAAGCAGACAAGATTTTTGTCATAAATCCGCGGGGAATTCGGCAACGAGTACAAAAAAACCGACCGCATTGAAAACGCTTTGTAAAATTGTGCTTTTTTTGAGAAAAACGGTTGACCTATACAATATATTGTGGTATAATAAAAACAACGGAAACGAAGACCGTATTCAGCGAAAACGTTTTTGCTCCTATCTCAATATAGTGACGGAGGCTTGGATTTTAGTTCATATTTCGTTTAAAAATTACAATTGGGTAAATTTCAAACCCCAAATTGTTACAAAAACCGCGCTTTTAGGATTTTCACTTTCGTGCCGCATTATCTCGATGCGGGAAGATTTTTTTAAAAAGCAGTTGCATTTTCCGGATTTGTGGTGTATAATAAAGCTACGGTGGCAAAAAGTGCAAAAAAGTGGTGAATGAACCCTAAATTTCACCCACTAATGATGCACATACCCGCCGAAGTACTGTTTTACACTCGGAGGTGAATGCTTTGGCTGATGCAGAAAATGCGGTAAAGACCCTTATGGGCACCTTTTACCAGTCTATGGACGCTAAGGGGAGAATGACCTTTCCCGCTAAGCTTCGTGAGAGCATCGGCGAAAGGTTCATCGTTACAAGGGGAAGCGTTGACTGCTTGTTCGTGTATGCGAAGGAGGATTTTGACAGGCGTGCGGCTATGATAAGCAAGCTGCCGATGTCAAAGGCCAGAGATATGTATCTTCGCGCCTTTATGGCAAACGCCAGCGAGGTCGAGCCAGATAAGCAGGGCAGAATACTTATCCCCGGTGCGCTTAGGGACTTCGCCTTCCTTGACAAAGAAGTCGTCGTTATCGGCGTCTCCGACAGATGCGAGATCTGGGACAGGAAAAGGTGGGAGGACTTCAACAGCTCTATCGACATGGCCGAACTCCTCAATTCTTTGGAGGGACTTGATTTTTAGTGGAATTCAAGCATTATTCCGTTATGCTCAACGAGTGCATCGAAGCGCTTGACATAAAGCCGGAGGGCGTCTATGTTGACGGCACTGCCGGCGGCGCCGGTCATTCCCGGAGGATAGCTGAAAGGCTTGACCCGGAAAAGGGAAGGCTTATTGCCCTCGACCGTGACCCGGAGGCTGTGCAAACTGCGTCGGAAAGGCTTAAAGGTCTGCCGGCGGTGGTCGTTAAGGCAAATTATTCGGACGTAAGACAAGTCCTTGACAGCCTTGGGGTCGAAAGGGTGAACGGTATCCTGCTCGATCTGGGCGTATCGAGCTATCAGCTTGATAACGGCGAAAGAGGTTTTTCTTATCATCAAGATGCACCTTTGGATATGCGCATGAGCAGTGAA
Organism: Ruminococcus sp.; assembly: GCA_017450925.1. GTDB lineage: Bacteria > Bacillota > Clostridia > Oscillospirales > Ruminococcaceae > FB2012. The sequence goes on from JAFSSS010000081.1 coordinate 109,054, forward strand.
GGAATGTCTGCCGCTGATGTTGTCAATGAATACAGCTATGAACAGCTGGCGAAAATAATATTTGAATACGGTGAAGAAAAAAATGCAAGGAGCATCGCTCAGGGTATCGTTAAGGCCAGAGAAAATGCTCCTGTAAGGACTACCTTTGAGCTGGCGGAGATCATCAAGGCGAATGTTCCGCAAAAGGTCAGACGGGAGAAAAATCCCTGCAAAAAGACCTTTCAAGCGATAAGGATAGAGGTCAACAACGAGCTTGGACATCTCGACAGAGCGCTTGACGAGGCCTTTGATTGCCTCGCCGTCGGCGGAAGAATGGCAGTGATAACCTTTCATTCGCTTGAGGACAGGCTGGTCAAGCAGCGCTTTCAGAGCTTTGCAAGAGGGTGCATTTGTCCGCCGGAATTTCCGGTATGCGTTTGCGGTAAAAAGCCCCGTGCATCAGTTATCACCCGCAAGCCCATAGAGCCTTCGGAGCAGGAGCTTAAGGAGAACAACCGCAGCAGAAGCGCTAAGCTCAGGGTGATAGAAAAGACAGGCCTTTGATAATTCCCGAAAGGTGATATATATGCAGGATATGAATTCTCAAAATCTCGCTTATGAATACAGCGAGTATGAGATCGAGAAATCAGAGAATGGAAATAATAACAGCGAACAGTCCGAAAAGAAGTCGGCACCGCCCAAAAGCTCCGGCAGGAGAACAGCCAGTGTTATCAGATATTTCACTGTTTCCGTCGCTGCACTGGCACTGCTTTGCTTTATGATCTACGGCAGGGTTGAACTGTCAAGCCTTTACACTCAACAGAGCGAGCTGGAGAGCAAGCTGACAAGGCTCCAGAGCGAGAATGTGGCGCTGGAGACCGAGCTGGCACAGAAAAACGGCCTTACACAGGCTGAAAGCTATGCCGAAAATCAGCTCGGTCTGAAAAAACTGGAGAAATATCAGATCGAATATGTTGAGGTGCCAAAGCCAGATGTGGCGGAGGCAGCGGCCCCCGAGGATGACAATATCTTTGTAAGGATCAAGAAATGGTTCCTTGGTGTGCTGGAATATATCGGAGCGCAGTGAAATAAAATGATAAACAGAAAGCTGTGGGGCTCTGCTGTGCCCGGCTTTCCTGTTTTGTGCTGACAGCGTCCGCTTGCGTGATTAAGAGGTAATTTCAATGGTTAAAAATCAGAAGACTACCGAGGCCGATCTGCCTACAAGGGTGATGAAAAACCGCCTTACGCGGTATGTAGTCATCGTACTGGCACTCCTCGTGATTTGGATAGTCATACAGGTATTCAAGGTGTCTGTTACAGAGGCCGATAAGTGGCAGGAGCTTGCCAATTCCCAACAGGTGAGAAGCACCGTCACACCTGCTTCAAGAGGTACTATATACGATACCGGAGGACAGGTGCTTGCTCAAAGCGCTACGGTCTATACGGTGTATGTTGACCCGGTGATGCTTTGGAACGATTTTCTTGATAAGAACGATGAACGCATCAAGGAGCTTAAGGAGCTGATCGCCGAGGGTGGCGACAAGGATAAGATCGAGGGCTATCAGAAAAAGCTGGACGGCATCAAGCCCTCTGAACAGGCCTTCTCCGAGCTGGTTGATTTTCTTGCTCAAACCCTTGCGGTCGAGCCGGAAAAGGTGCGCGGCTACTGCACCAATAAAGAATCAAGATACGAAATAATCAAGAAAAATGTTGAAAAGACCGTGGCGGCCAAAATAGAGAATTACCTCACCGAGGAAAGCCTTGACGGCATAAGATGTGAGCCCGGTACAAAAAGGTTTTATCCTCAGGGCGCTCTTGCCGCTAACGTTATAGGCCACCTAAGCTATGACGGCGACGGCATCTACGGGATCGAAGCATATTACGACGATACCCTTAGGGGCATCGACGGGAGAGTTATTACAGCTACTGCCCGTGACGGTACGGAGATCCCTTACCGGTACAGACAGTCCTACGATGCGCAGGACGGCAATTCACTGATCTTGAATATCGATGTGAATATCCAGTATCAGCTTGAAAAGGCACTGGATAAGGCGGTGAAGAAAACAAATCCCCATGACCGCGCCTGCGGCATAATCATGGATCCCAACACCGGCGCTGTTCTGGCAATGGCTACAAATTTCAGCTATGACCCCAATGCCCCGGCGGTTATTACGGATAACAAAACAGCCGCTCTTCTTGCAGGACTGGATGAAAACTCCAAGGAGTATAAGAAGATCGAGCTTGATGCGTGGAGCGAGCAGTGGAAGAACAAGGCGGTCTCCGAGCTTTATAACCCGGGCTCGGTATTCAAGGTAATAACCGGCTCCTCTGCACTGGAGCAGCAGGCTATCACGCTGGAGGACACCTTCGCCTGCAACAAATTCATTCAAGTTGCAGACACCAAGATGCACTGCTGGTCATTCGTTGACCACGGCTCGCAGAACCTTTATGACGCTATGACAAATTCCTGCAACCCCGCCTTTGTCCAGATAGGCCAGAGACTGGGAGTTGAGAATTTCTGCAAGTTCTTCAAAAGCTACGGCTTTACTGAAAAAACAGGCATAGACCTGCCGGGAGAGGCTGATTCGATCTATCATTCCGCAGAAACTATGAGCCTTGTTGATCTTGCCGCTTCGAGCTTCGGACAGTCGAACAAGATCACTCCGATACAGATGATAACCGCTTATGCGGCGGCTATCAACGGCGGATATCTGGTAACTCCTCAAGTGGTGGATAAGATAGTTGACCCCAAGGGCAACGTCATCAAGGACGTTGACCCGGTGATAAAAAGACAGGTCATCTCATCGGCTACCTCCGAGACAATGAGAAAGATACTTGAAAACGTTGTCAATTCCGAACCGGATTCAAACAGCTACATCAAGGGCTATCATATCGGCGGAAAGTCCGGTACCTCACAAAAGCTGGACGAGGATGCCACAGGTAATACCTATGTCGGCTCCTACTGCGCCTTTGCTCCTGCCGACGATCCGCAGGTCATCATGCTGGTAATGATCGACCACCCCACGGGGAGCGAGTTCTACGGTTCGGAGATAGCCGCCCCGGTGTGCGTTGAGATCTTATCCGAGATACTTCCTTATATGGGCTATTTCCCGCAATATACAGAGGCCGAGCTTGAAAATCTTCAAGTCAAGATCCCCTCAATGGAGTTCAATGCGGTGGATAAGGCCAAGAAAACACTCGACGAAATGGGTCTGAAGTATTCCGTCCGCGGAAACGGAGACCTCGTGCTTAAACAAGTCCCCTCGGAGGGAAGCGTTGAAAAGGGAAGCACAGTCATCCTCTATACGGAGGAGGGCTTTACAGAAAAGCTTGTGACAGTCCCGAACCTTAACGGGCTCACAAAGAAAGAGGCAAGACAGGCGCTCGAAGCCCGCGGGCTCAATCTTGAAGCCCTCGGCAACGATACCGATGCGGAAGAAGCCAAGGCAGGGTCGGATCAGAGCTATGCTCCCGAGACTGTCGTTCCCGAGGGAACGGCGGTGTCTGTGACCTTCACCAGCGGAGGAATCGCCTCACAGTAATTTCGGTCATACCTTTCAGGCATGGAATATCAAGAGAGAAGGATGAATATGAAACTGTACAAACTGATCGACGGAGTGGCGCAGACCGATCTGCCCGACCGCGAGATATCCGATATCACATCTGACACCCGGCGGGAAATGTCCGGCGATTTCGTGTTTGTGTGCATCAAGGGAAATACCTTTGACGGACACGATGCCGCAAGGGATATGATCGCCAAGGGTGCCTGCGCTGTAGTGTGCGAGAGAGATCTCGGACTTGACTGCCAGATCATCGTTCCCGATACCCGTGCCGCTTATCCCGCACTCTGTGCCAACTATTTCGGCAATCCGCAGAAGCAGCTGAAGCTTGTGGGTGTGACGGGAACAAACGGAAAGACCACTATCACCACAGTGATGAAGAAGGTGCTTGACAGCTTTGGCTGCAAGGTGGGTCTTATCGGCACCTGTCAGAACGAGATATGCGATACAGTTTTAGAGACTGCAAGGACTACTCCGGAGCCCTATGAGCTGTTTGAGCTTTTCCGCAAAATGGTGGATGCGGGCTGCGAGTATGTCATCATGGAAGCGTCCTCTCAAGGACTTGAGCAGAAGCGCCTCGGCCCCTGTGAATTTGCGGTTGGTATTTTTACAAATCTCACACAGGATCACCTCGATGTTCACGGGAATATGGAGAATTATTATCAAGCAAAGAAGCTGCTCTTTGACGTTTCTGCAAGAGCGATAATCAATATAGACGATTTCTACGGCAGACGTTATCTCGACGAGATCAAATGTCCCAGCAATACCTATTCCGCAGAGATAAAGGCAGATTTCTTTGCCGAGGATATCCTGCTTTCCGCCAGCGGCGTAAAGTACGTTTACTGCGACGGCGCTACCAAGCACAATGTGGATTTCAAAATGCCCGGACTGTTCAACGTTTCAAATTCGCTTGCAGTCATCGCCTGCTGTGAGACTCTCGGCTTCAAGGCGGACAGGGTCATCCGCGAACTCAACAAGATGCAGGGCGTCCGCGGAAGAGCAGAGGTCGTGCCTACGGGACGTGATTTTACTGTGATATGTGATTACGCTCACACCCCGGATGCTTTGGTGAATGTGCTTTCGGCAATAAAGTCCAGCGCCGCAGGCAAGGTCAAATGCCTGTTCGGCTGCGGCGGTAACCGCGATGCCACAAAGCGTCCGCTTATGGCTAAGGCGGCGGCTGAAAATGCAGATTTTCTTATCATTACTTCGGATAATCCCCGCAACGAGGATCCCGAGGATATAATCAGCGATATCATGACAGGCCTTGACGGTTCTTCAACGCCTTACATCAAGATAACCGACAGGCGCGAGGCTATCCACTGGGCGGTCAGAAACGCCGAAAAGGACGATATCATCGTGCTGGCGGGCAAGGGTCATGAGGATTATCAGATCCTCGCCGGCGGCGTAAAAATACACTTCGACGAGCGTGAGGTAGTTGCAGAGGCTCTGGCGGAGGCGTAAAACAAATTTCCCGGAAAGGAGACGGCAGTAATGGAAAAAATGAGCTTGTCCGAGATCGTTTCGGCAGTTGGAGGAAGCTTCGGCTATCCTGCTGATATGATGATCGACAGCATCTCGACCGATACAAGAAAGATCAGACCCGGCTCGGTGTTCATCGCACTGAAAGGGGATACCTTCGACGGTCACGATTTTGCACCCGATGCTATGAAGCTGGGCGCTGAAGCTGTCGTTACCGAAAGACAGGTCGAGGGCGCAAGGTGCATCATAGTCGATTCAACGGCTAAGGCTCTTCGCGATCTTGCACATTATTACCGTATGAAATTTGATATCCCGCTGGTGGGGATCACGGGCAGTGTTGGCAAGACGACCACCAAGGATATGATAGCCTGTGTGCTTGCAAGAAAATTCAAGACCCTCAAAACCGAGGGCAACCATAATAACGAGATCGGGATGCCGCTTACGCTTCTCGAGCTTGATAAAAGCTATGAAGCCGCAGTCATAGAAATGGGCATGAACCATGCGGGTGAAATGTCAAGACTTTCGATGTGCGCCTCTCCAACGCTGTGTGTTATTACTAACATAGGCGTATCGCACATCGAAAACCTTGGCTCTCAAGAGAATATCCTCAAGGCAAAGCTTGAGATACTTGACGGAGCGTTCCCCAATGCATCACTGGTGCTGAACCGCGATGACAAGCTTCTCTCCGGCATTGAGCTTCAAGAAACAAGAGGGATGATCTGGTATTCTCTGAAGAAAAAGGATTCTGCGGTCTATGCTTCAAACATTTCTGCTGACGAGGGAAAAATAACCTTTACGATCAATTACGGCGGAGCGAAATATCCCGCTGTTCTCAATGTGCTGGGCGAGCATAATGTAAAGAATGCGCTGGCAGCATTTACAGTCGGTGTCAGCCTTGGCATCGACCCGGCAGAGTGCGCCGCAGGCGTGGGAGACTACCGTCCTGCCGGCCTAAGACAGAATATAAAGCAGGTCAAGGGTGCTTCGTTTGTGGTGGATTGCTACAATGCGGCTCCGGACTCCATGAAAGCAGCTCTGAATGTTCTTTCACAGGTCAAGGTCAAGGAGGGCGGAAAACGCATCTGCGTACTGGCTGATATGCTGGAGCTTGGAAAAAGGTCGGTGGCATACCATAAGCAGGTGGGAGAATATGTGGCCTCTGCCAAGGCGGATATGCTTCTTTGCTTCGGCGAGAACTCACGGTTCTATATCGAGGGGGCTGTAAAAAAGGGAATGCCGGCTGAAAGCTGCAGGCACTTTGACAGCCGTTCCGAGCTGGCTGAATACCTTAAGGGCTGCCTTGAAGAGGGCGACGCCGTGCTGTTCAAGGGCAGCCGCGGCATGAAGCTTGAAGAGGTCATAGAAAGCCTTGAGTGAAGCGTTCTCCTCGCAGCTCGGTATGATGCTTATCGCTCTTCTGTTGGAGATCCCCACAGTGTTTCTGACGGGGCTTATCGCAATACCGCTGCTTAGATCAAAAAAGACCGGCCGCCTTGAGTGGCGGATAGGCAAGCGCTTCAAGACAGACGGCTCCGAACCCTCTATGGGCGGTGTTGTCATGGGACTGGGGTTCGCGCTCTGGTATTTCCCTGCAGCGGCAGTTTACGACATAAAAGGAAGTATTACACAGAATTCTCGCGGGGACTTGATTTTCGCGGGAATTTATGTTATAATAATTCTGTGTGTGGGCGCGCTTGAGGATAGGCAGAGAAGATTTATCGGACGTCCTGCCGGACTTCCGCTGCTGCCGGAGCAGCTGCTGATCTTTTCGCTTAGCCTTGTGTTTCTGCTGCTTATCTCTGAACATCGGTCTGAAACAGCGGTCTTGCTGCCCTTCAACCTCGGCTTTATAAATGCGGGAGTACTTTATTATCCTCTCACAGCTGTATTTATGACAGCAGCCGTGGATGTGTTCAAGCTGCATTTCTGCTTTGGAAATGATTATTCGGGCGCAGTCGGAGGACTGGTTGAATTTACCGGCGGACTGTCGCTGCTTACAGTCGGCCTCTGCTGTGAAGATGTCACCGCTTACGGCGGAAGCCTTATAGCCGATCTCGGCGCTGCGGCCTGCATAGGGATGCTTATCTATACCGCATCTCCTTCAAAGCTTTGGTCGGGCGAATCGGGCTCGATGCTGATAGGTGCGCTGTTTGCGGCATCTGTGGCAATGTCGGGCATGGAGCTGCTGTTCCTGCTGGCGGCTCTTCCGCAGACGGCCGATCTTGCCGTAGCTGCTTTCAATCATGTCAGATATAAGAAAACACCCTTGCCGCAGCGCGGGGATATCTCTCCAAGGCGTCCGTTGAGGATAGTGTGGCGTGAAAAGGGTGCGGGCGATTACGCCGTTATGCTGTTGTTTCTCACAGTCGGCCTTATAGGCGCCGTTCTTTCGTTTATTTTCGCAGTGTATGCGGAAGGTTTTCTTTTCTTAGTTTATTAAGGGGGTCATCAAGCCTTGAATGAATATACCGCCGGCGAAACTGCTGCTGCAGTAAGCAAGCCCAAGGTCGCTCAGGCAAGAAAGAAAGTTAATTTCAGATTTATCAGAACAGAGATAGATAAGCCCTTCTGCCTGCTTATCCTTGTTCTGCTGGTGTTCGGCATCGTTATGATGTTCTCCGCCAGCTATGCAAGAGCCCTGGCAGTAGAGGGCGACGGATATGTTTATTTGGTAAAGCAGGTCAAAGCCGCCGGGATAGGTTTGGTCGCTATGATACTGGCTTCGTTTCTGGATTACCATTTCTTCCAGAATACGGTCATCGCTTATCTGTTCTTTGCGGGGGCGTATATCGTTACCTTCATTACCTCCTTCGTCGGCACATCTACCGCCGATGCCACACGCTGGCTCGATTTCGGTGCATTTCAGCTTCAGCCCTCGGAGATACTGAAGGTGGCAATGATAGTTGTGTTTGCATATATCATGTCCTGTAATTTCCCTATGTTCAAAAAGTGGCAGTATTCAACTCTGCCCTTTGCGATAATACTCGGAATGGTGATCTTTGTGCTAATGCTGCAAAGACATATGTCCGCTGTCCTGCTGATGTCGATCATCGCGATCACCATGATGTTTGTCAGCGGGATGCCCAAAAAGCACTTCTTCATTTTTCTCGGGATAGGTCTCCTTGGCATCGCTGCGCTGGTACTGTATAAGATCTTCGTTGACGGTGATTTCGGTTATATAACCGACCGTATCGAGAGCTGGCGCAACCCTATGTCCGACCCCAGCAACAAGACACTGCAGACCTATAACTCACTGATAGCGATAGGCTCAGGCGGTGTTTTCGGCCTCGGCTTTGGAGAGTCAAGACAGAAGTATCTCTACCTGCCCGAATCACAGAACGACTTTGTTTTTTCAGTAGTCTGTGAGGAGCTTGGCTTTGTGGGCGCTTTGGCGGTCATATTGCTGTTTGTGATGTTTATTCTAAGAGGCTATTATATTGCGACTTATGCAAAGGATCGCTTCGGTATGCTCCTTGCTGCCGGAATTACCACGCAGATCGGCGTGCAGGCACTGCTGAATATCGCTGTTGCCAGCAATGCTTTCCCGAATACGGGCATATCGCTGCCGTTTTTCAGCTACGGCGGTACCGCGCTTATAATCCAGCTGGCTGAAATGGGGATACTGCTAAGTATCTCGCGCCAGTCCAATACCAAAAAATAATTATCCGGAGTTATCGCTATGCTAAGAGTTTTACTTGCAGGCGGCGGCACAGCAGGACATATCAATCCCGCAATGGCTATCGCCGAGATCATAAAAGAGCATCATCCCGATGCAGAGTTCTGCTTTGCGGGAAATCCCGAAAAGCTGGAGGCTAAGATCGTTCCGCAGGCTGGCTACCGCTTTGAACCCATAAAGATCGAGGGCATCCAGCGCAGGGTCAGTGCCGAAAATATCAAGCGCAATATCAAGGCTGTCCATTATCTTGTCCATTCCGGCAGGAGAGCTAAGCAGATCATAAATGATTTCAAGCCCGATCTTGTGGTCGGTACCGGCGGCTATGTGTCGGGGCCTGTCCTTAGAAAAGCCGCTAAAATGGGCATTAAGACCGCTATCCACGAGGCAAACGCATTTGCCGGCATGACGACCAAGCTGCTTTCTAAGCAGGTGGATAGGATAATGCTTACCGTTGAGCAGACCAAGAACCTCGACCCCTCTGTCAAGGATAAATGCGTTGTTACGGGTCTGCCAGTAAGAAAAGCCTTTGAGAGAAAAACCAAAAGCGAGGCAAGGCGTGAGCTGGGTTTTACCGATGACGATATCGTTATCCTGTCAGCTGGCGGGAGCCTCGGTTCAAAGACCATTAATGACAATGTGGCAAGGCTTCTGAAATGGTATCAAGATAATAATAAGAATATCTGTCATATCCATTCCTACGGCACATATAAGGATTATTCCGGCTATGTGGAAAGACTTGAGGCTGACGGCGTCAAGGTAAGGGGCAATAAGAGGCTTATCGTCAGCGAGTATGTGAATATGCCTCTTGCACTTGCTGCCTGTGATCTTGTGATAACAAGATGCGGTGCTTCTACGCTGACAGAGCTTGAAGCGGTGGGCAGGGGAGCTATACTTATCCCGTCGCCTATGGTTGCTGAAAATCATCAGTATCATAACGGCATGGTCCTGCAGAATGCAGGAGCAGGCTTTGTGTTCGAGGAAAAGGATCTGACCGAGAATACCGTGATAGATAAGGTGGCAGAGCTTACTGACGAGCCTGCAAAGCTGGCAGAGCTTTCTGCCAATGCGGCATCGCTGTATATAGCAGATACCAACGACAGGATATATGAAACTATCAGACCTCTGATCGAGAGCAAATAAGGGAGATCAAAAATGGCCCGTTACAAGCGTAATCAAAATATAATGGATTCCATAACTCCGCCGGACAAAACCAAGATAAGCGAACTAAGCGGAGGATTTGTTGACAGCAAGCGTGTTCATAAGGAGACCGGCATCGACGATTTTACCAATCAAGTAAGAGCCGACTTCCACGAGGCTGCCCCTATAAAGGTGCCGGAGAGGATCGAGGGCACCGAGAAGGAAAAGGACGAGCTTGATAAGTACCTTGAGGAGCAGGAGCGTCAGAAGCAGCTTCGTGAAAAGACCAAGGCTAAGGGCGTAAAGGTCGGGAAAAGCTATGTTGCCGGCTGGCTTGTCAAAAAGATCGTCATTATCGCAGTGGTATTGCTTGTGCTGTTCATCACTGTGGTCCCCCCGATCTGCACCAATTCGCAAGAGGGCTCAACGCAGAATGTCAATGTGTTTGAAAAGCAGAGCTACTCCCAGCTGAAGGAGGATCTTCTCTCGGATTGGAGCGTTTATAACATTGATAATATGTCCTCTGAGAAGGCGGCCAATTACCGGGTATGTACCGTCGGAATCAACATGGGCAATTATTCGCCCTTTAAAATAGTAGCCGACGGCTTCAGCATCGTGACTGTCGATCCAACCTATAAGGATACGATCGTCGCGGTCAGAGTTCCCGGAGGGAAGATCGAGCTGTCACCCTTTAAGGTCGAAACCTTGACAGTTGAGGTGCTTGTGAATGTCCACGAGCTGTCGTCTGAACAGCTTGATGAAGCTATGACGAGCCTTGTGCTGAAAACCAGCGGTATGTGGAAAAAAGCCGGCCCTCTGCCGATACCCTGCATCCCCGCCTTTGTTTTCGTGTCTGATGCTCTTGAGTATATAAAACAGTAAATTCACTCTTTCCTGCGTGTAAGCATATTATACAGCAAGACACGCAAGGGGGAGAGATTATGCAGAAGCTGGTTGTTGAGGGCGAAAAACGTATCTGCGGAGAGATCACGGTACAGGGTGCGAAGAACAGCGCGCTGCCGCTGCTGGCAGCGGCTTTGCTTGCCAAAGGCGAAACGGTGCTGCATAACTGCCCTAAGCTTAGTGATGTGTATGCCGCCTGCCGGATACTCGGCTGCCTCGGATGTGAATGCCGTGCCGTCGGGAATACCGTTTGGGTCAAGGCAGATGCTCCCGAGGGCTGCTGTGTCCCCGACGAGCTTATGCGGGAGATGCGTTCCTCGATAGTCTTTCTCGGCGCCGTCCTCGGCAGGATCGGCGAGTGCTGTCTGTCTCTTCCGGGAGGCTGCGAGCTGGGGCCGAGACCGATAGACCTGCATCTGTCAGCTCTTCGGCGTATGGGCGCTGTGATAAACGAAAAGCACGGCGTGCTTAGATGTGAATGCCCCGGAGGCCTCAAGGGCGCGGATATCCAGCTTTCGTTCCCCTCTGTGGGGGCTACCGAGAATATCATGCTCGCTGCAGTCCTTGCAAGAGGAGATACAGTTATCAAGAATGCTGCAAGAGAGCCCGAGATAACTGACCTTGCCGGCTTTCTGAACCGCTGCGGCGCAAGGATAAGCGGCGCCGGTACTGATACTGTTTATATCGAGGGCGTAAGGGAGCTTTACGGCTGTGAATACAAGGTCATGCCGGACAGGATCGCTCTCTGTACGCTGATGTCCGCTGCCGCTATAACCGGCGGCGAGCTTTCTGTCAGAGAGGCAAGAGCCTCTGATATCGGTGCTGTGATACCTGTCTTTGACCAAATGGGCTGCTCTGTCTATACCTATTCGGACAGATTGTTCATTACCTCCGGCAGCCGTCTGTATTCCGCCGGAACAGTCAGAACCATGCCGTTCCCGGGTTTCCCTACTGATGCTCAAGCTATGCTGATGTCAGTGATGACCTTGGCTAAGGGAACCAGCCTTATAATAGAGAATATCTTTGAGAACCGCTTTCGCCACGTTCCCGAGCTGGTGAGAATGGGTGCGGACATTAGAACCGAGGGCAGGGCAGCAGTCATCGAGGGCGTCAGCAGGCTTTACGGCGCAAGAGTTACAGCCTCCGACCTCCGGGGCGGAGCAGCACTTGTGGTGGCTGCATTGGCTGCCGAGGGAGTTACCGAGATACATGATGTGAAATATATCGACCGCGGATATGAAGCACTGGAAAAACAGCTTTGCTCCATAGGAGCGGATGTTAAGCGCGTAAGCGAATAAATAAAGGAAAGCAGAAAAATGAAGGATATTGTTAAAAGTCAGCTGAATGATGACGTAAAGGTCATCAACGGCAAAAAGGTCAAGGTGGCAAGACGAAAACGCCGCAGCAATCTTATGACCTACTGCGCCCTTGCAGTAGCGGTATGTACAGCTATAGGCCTTGTTGTCAGCCTTTGCTTCCTGTTCGATCTTGAACAGGTCGAGGTCTCCGGCTTGACGCTTTATTCAAACGATCAAGTTCTGGCAGTCGGCGGTGTCGAGTCGGGAGCGAACTTGATACGCACAAATACCAAGGTGATCGAACAGCGTCTTACCGATACACTGCCTTATCTTAAAAGCGTTACTGTAACAAAGGATTATCCCCATGCTATAAAAATACAGGTAGTCGAGGAGACCAAGTTTGCCGATATTGAGCTTAACGGCAAGTATTATGTAGCCGCACGATCCGGCAAGATCGTTGAGGCAGAAAATCCTGCCCATGATGCTTCTCTGCCGCTTGTTACAGGCTTTCAGCTCAAAGAGCCGGAGCTTAAGGGCGAGCTTGCTTCTGAAGACGAGCTTAAAGCAAAGGTGCTGATGCAGCTTCTTGAAGCGATCGAAAACAGCGGCCTGCAAAAGGTGACAAGCATTGATATCACCGAAAGAACGGATATCCTCGTGATGTACGATAACCGCATAAAGCTGAAGCTTGGAAGCTCAATGGATCTTGATTATAAGCTCAACTGCATGAAGTCTGTAATCGAACAGAAGCTAAGCGCTGATTTTGAGGGAACGCTGAAGTATAATAACGCCAAGACAGGCGTTTCGGCTTTCTCGAAGGATGCGGAGGCTGCCCTTGAAAAACGTGTCAAGCCCGTTACGTCCGGCACTGACGAAACTGCCGCTTCGGACTATACCGGTTGGCAGACCTAAGCTGTAAATGACGGATAGCTGTTGTGCAAATTAAACAATATATCCAAATATTAACACACAATTTTATGTATTTGCTGAAATTTTGACAAAGTGTGCGTGTCCTGCTTTACATTTTGATGCGTTTGTGCTAAAATAATTATGTATCTAATTTACGGAATTTTTGTGCCCTTTTGCGGTAGTTCCGCATTTGGCAAAGGTGTAAAAATTATCGGATGAAATCCAGAATACAGGAGGAAAAGTATATGTCTTATGAGTATGTTGAAGCACCCGTTGAGGGAGCAAAGATCAAGGTTATCGGTGTAGGCGGCGGCGGCGGAAACGCTCTTAACTGTATCGCAGCACAGGGCATTACCGGCAACGTTGAATACATAGCTATCAATACCGATATCCAGGCTCTCAAGAATTCCAAGGCCAACGGAAAGATCCAGATCGGTGCAAAGCTTACCCACGGACTCGGCGCAGGCGCAAAGCCCGAGATCGGTGAAGCCTCTGCTCAAGAGAGCAAGGAAGAGATCTCCGAGGTCATCAAGGATGCCGATATGGTGTTCATTACCGCAGGTATGGGCGGCGGTACGGGAACAGGTGCTGCTCCTGTAGTTGCCCAGATCGCACAGGAAATGGACAAGCTTACTATAGCTGTTGTTACCAAGCCCTTTAAGTTTGAGGGCGCAAAGAAAATGGAAAAGGCCGAGAAGGGTATCGCTGCAATGCTTTCTCACGTTGATGCTCTTATCGTTATCCCTAACCAGAACCTGCTGTCAAGCGGCCAGAAGCTAACGATGCGTCAGAGCTACGCTCTCGCTGATGAGGTGCTGAAGGACGACGTTATCTCTATCGCTGAAATCATTACAAGACATGACGAGATCAATGTGGATTTCGCAGATATCACTACTATTATAAAGAATGCCGGCTTCGCACATATGGCTAAGGGCCACGGCACAGGTAAGGATAAGGTGCAGGAGGTCGTTTCCCAGGTCATCTCCAGCCAGCTGCTTGAGACCTCTATCAAGGGCGCTAAGAGACTGCTTGTCAATATCACTATGAGCGAGGATATCGTAGTTGATGAGATCGATGAGCTGACACAGGCTATCACTGAAGCTGTTGATGAGGATGCCGAGATCATCTTCGGCAACGGCTACGACCCCGATGCCAACGATGAGGTTTATGTAACTGTTATCGCAGCTGACTTTGACGACGCTGCCGTAGCTGCCGAAAGCACAAGAAAGGCTTCATTCTCAACAGGCTATTCCTCGGCTCCCGCTAAGACAGATGTCAAGGCTGATGCTGAGGCAAGACATAAGGCAGGCGTTAAGGCCGCCGATAATCCCGACTATTACGACGAGATCTTTAACATTTTCAAGGATAAGTAAGGAGTTCGTATGGGACGGACATATAATGTGTTCGTCCCCTTATTTATATAGTTGACTTTGCGCAAAGTGCATAAAAATAGTGTTGATTATTTGTTTGTTTATATGAACTTTTGGAAATCTTTTTAAATCTGTTGAAATAATAATCAAAACATTGTATAATAAAATATATTGATAATTGCATATTGGAGGTAGTCAAAATGGCAAATAATATGTTCCTCAGAACAGTCCGTATGGGCGGATTTGATAAGTCGGACGTTCTGGCATACGTCGATGATCTTAACTCTAAGATCTATAACCTGGAACAGAAGGTAAAGGATCAGGAGGAGACTATCGCTAACCTTGAAAAGAACGGCGCCGCTAATGCCGATGCAGATTTTGAAGGCAAGGCTGAACTCGAAAAGAAAGTAGAAGAGGCCAAGAATAAGGTAGCAGAGCTTATGGCCTCTACAGATACTATGAAGGTGCAGATCGCTGACTATGAGCAGCAGATCGCTGAAAAGAACGTTGAGATCGAAAATCAGAAGAATGAGATCGAGGATCTGAAGGATAAGCTTGAGAATGCAGAGAAGAACGCAGGTCAGGCTAATGCTCAGTCCCAGCAGGCGTTTGACCTCGGAAATGTATTTATCGAGGCTCAGAATACCGCCAACAGGATCGTTACCGAGGCTAAGAATGTTGCTCAGCAGACCAAGGATGATGCTGAGGCTCAGGCTAACCAGATCATCGAGGACGCCAATAATCAGGCAGAAACTACTGTTACCTCTGCTCAGACCGAGGCTGCAAATACCCTCGAGACCGCTAAGGCCAGCGCTGCTGCTATGACAGCTGCTGCTCAAAGCGAGGCTGATAAGGTTAGAGGCTCTGCTTACGCAGAGGCAGAGAGAGTTACTTCCTCCGCTAATGCTGAAGCCGAGACTGTTACTGCCAATGCCCAGGCAGAGGCTAAGAGGCTTATTGATGAGGCTAATGCAGAGGCTGGTATCATTAAGGCTAAGTCCGCTGACCTCAAGACCTCTGTTAAGAATGAATATGATAACCTTAGTGAGAATATCACCCAGATCATCAGCTCGCTGGAGAACCTCTTCGGCTCGTCGCTCGGTGCTGCCAATAAGGCCAGAGACCTTATTGATGAGGGCATGGAGCTCGTTGAAGAGTAATGTCTCTGCTAAAGATCGATGCCGGCGAACTGAAGGCAAGGGCCGGAGAGCTTCGTGTGGGTATGAAAATACTCCTCTCGGGAACTGTCTATACCTCGAGAGATGCCGCCCATAAGCGGATCATGAAGCTTATCAGTGACGGTGAAAAGCTGCCTTATCCGATCGAAAATTCCGTTATCTATTATGCGGGTCCCACACCTGCTCCGGAGGGGAAGCCTATCGGCTCCTGCGGTCCTACTACCTCCGGAAGAATGGATCCCTATGCTCCGAAGCTTCTCGATATGGGGCTTGGCGGTATGATCGGCAAGGGCGAAAGATCAGTTGAGGTCAGAGAGGCTATTGTAAGAAACCGCTCGGTTTATCTTTGCGCTGTGGGAGGCGCCGGTGCTTTGGCTGCCAATTGCATCAAGGAATGCGAAGTCATTGCATTTGAGGATCTCGGATGTGAGTCTGTGAAGAGATTGTATTTCCGGGATTTTCCGCTTATTGTTGCTAACGACTGCTTCGGCGGCGATATATTTGAACGCGGCCGTGCAGAGTTTAACAGGCTATAGAATTATGAAAAAGCAAACAGGGGACAGTTCAGCTGTCCCTTGTTTTCTTTTGGTTCGTTTCAGTGCAATATCCTTGAAAATCAATAATTGGTCAAATTAACTATTTAATGGGCGGGAAATATGTAAAATAGCACAAATATTTCTGCTTTATTAATATTTTTTGAAATAATGCTTGACTTTAGAAAATGAAAATGATATGATATAAATACATCTTAGACTAACGATGGGATGGTGTATATGACCGTATCACCCCGCGACAGTCTCGCCGCTCTCTCCGATGAGGAACTGGTTAGGCTTTGCAGAGAGAATGACGAAAGCGCAGCCGCGGAATTGATTGTTCGGTTTGCACCAGCTGTCAGAAAGAAAGCAGAATCCTTTAAAGGCTCAATGCATGACGATCTCGCTCAAGAGGGGTTTCTTGCCCTGCTTGATGCTGTCAGACGCTATGATCCCGAAAGAGGTGCTGCTTTTGCCACCTTTGCCGTTACCTGTATCACCAACCGTATGATTAATGTCTTCAGACAGACCAGCGATGAACTCGTTTCTCTGCCCGATGATCTTGATCAGCCCGATGATATTGCCGTCATACCGGAAAATATCGTGGTGGAAAACGAAAGCCTTGATGAGCTTTACAGAAAGATCGGAAATGCTCTCTCTGTTCTTGAGCTGAAGGTTTTTAGGTGCTATATTTCCGGCATGAGCTATCAAGTGATAAGCGCAAAGCTCGGCATCAGCGTTAAAGCCGTTGATAATGCAGTGCAGCGTACAAGGAAGAAGCTTAGAGACGTCTTGAGATGAAACTATGGCCGTGTAGCTTAATTGAAGAGCGTTGTTATTTTCTCAACAAAGATGCCGGTGTAAGTCCGGCCAAGGCAAAATATTTTTAGCGAGGTAAAAAAATATGTACGAGGACAAGACATTAGTATGTAAGGACTGCGGCAACGAGTTCGTGTTCACCGCCGGTGAGCAGGAGTTCTATGCTGAAAAAGGCTTCGTGAACGAGCCCCAGCGCTGCAAGGCCTGCCGCGACGCAAGAAAGAATGCGTCCAAGGAGGGCAGACAGATGTATGAAGCTACTTGCGCCAACTGCGGCAATGTAGCTAAGATCCCCTTCAAGCCCAGAGAGGACAGACCTGTTTACTGCAGTGAGTGCTTTGCACAGCTGAAGCAGAATCAGGAATAATATATCTGCAATTAACAATGTCTGAAATGCTCCGCAGGTTAGCCTGCGGGGTATTTTTCTTTGCTGCGGGTATTGCATTTTTTGTTGTTATGGGTTATAATATATCTATACCGTTTTGGTTTATTTTCTTTTTATTTGAAAGGAGTCGTTAAATATGGCATTTGAAGTTACAAAAAATACGGTTATAGGTGATATCCTCGATCACGATGAAACTACCTCCGAGTATTTCCTTGCAATGGGTATGCATTGCCTTTTCTGCCCCGCTTCAAGAGGCGAAACTCTCGAAGAGGCCTGCATGGTCCACGGAGTTGACGCCGATATGCTGGCAGAGCAGATCAATCAGCATATCAACGGCAACTAATGGATGCCCGGCTGCTGGCCTGCTCAAGCCTTGTTAAAGGTGATACCGCCGCTGATGTCGGTACCGACCACGGTTATCTGCCTGTTTATCTTGTTGAGAAAGGGATCTGCCAAAGAGCCCTTGCCTGTGATGTAAATGAAAAGCCTCTTGCCTCTGCAAGAGCGAATATAGCAAGGGCAGGACTGTCTGACAGGATAGAATGCTTTCTTTCAGACGGCCTTGACAGTGTCCCGGATAAGGGGATAACCGATGTAGTCATCGCCGGTATGGGCGGCGAGCTTGCAGCGGATATAATCAAGCGTGCCGGCTGGATAATGGAACGAAGGGTGAACCTCGTCCTGCAGCCAATGACAAAATGGGATCACCTGCGCAGGTTTCTTTATGATAACTGCTTTGCCGTGACCCGGGAGATACCCTGCCGCGAGGGAAGATTTGTCTATTCGGTGATGCAGGCAGTTTATACGGGTGAACAGCCGCACTATCCCTGTGATGTCAGATACCTTTACTGCGGACTTGTTTCCGGGGATACCGATGACGGTGCCGCTTATCTGAAGCGGCAGGCACAGCGCCTTGCCGCAGCCGGCAGAGGAATGCTCCGTGACCCGGACAGAAAACAACTGGGCGAGGAGTATATCCGTGCGGCAGAACAGCTTTTGCGATAACTATTCATACGGACGGTGACAGTAGGATGAATAAGGAGCTTGCTATTAAGATAGTGCTTTCCGCGCTGATGTCAGTCCTGACATTTGCTTTTGTTTGGGGAGTATATATCGCCGTGCTGCTTATCACTCAAAATACAAGTGGAGATGCTTCCTATGCACTGTCGCTTGTTATTGCTTTGACGGTGCAGTTCATTGCTTATAATGTTTCTCCGCGGCGGCTAAGGCGCTTGCAGCGCTGGCTTGGCTGCGCAGTGGGCTCGCTGGTAATCATGCTTATATTTTATAAAGCATTCGGTGAGGGCGACGGGAACTTCAAGTCTCTCGGCGGCAGCTTTAATCTTACGCTGCTTATAGGTATGCTCGGATTTACCGCTGTTATGGGACTTTGGGAGCTTGTGGCACATTTCCTGCTTCACCGGCCTAAGAACCCGTCAGACGACAGCGACGAGGCTGACGCTGATGACAAGCAGTCTGCCAAAGAGTAAACGTGAGGTGAAATATGGTAACAGTCAAGGATGTTTTTGAGCATATAAATGCCGCTGCTCCCTTTAAAGATCAAGAGTCCTATGATAACAGCGGGCTGAATATCGGCAGCATGGATGAAGAAGTAACTACGGTGCTTACCGCACTCGATGCTACCGCCGACGTAGTCTCGGACGCTGAAAGGCTCGGCGCCCAGCTTATAGTAACACATCATCCTGTGATATTCGATCCTATAAAGCAGATAGAGCTTCATTCGGTGCAGGGCAGGCTTGCACGGGCAGGGATAAGCCTTATCGCCGCTCACACATCATTTGACAGCGCGGTCATGAACGATATCCTCTGTGAACGGCTCGGACTTGTGCCGGAGAAGCCGTTGAGAGTCGATAACGGTGTTCCGATAGGTTATTTTTGCAGTAATGTTGAGCTTAGTCCGGCAGAGCTGGCAGAAAGGATCGCCTCCGCACTGGGGAACACCTGCATACGCTTCAACGATATGGGCGGTGTGGTCAGAAAGGCAGCGGTCTGCTCCGGCAGCGGAGGCTCGTTTTTGCCGGATGTGATTGCCGAAAAGGCCGACTGTCTTATTACCGGCGATGTGAAGCATAACGTATTTGTGGATGCGTTCAATGCCGGTGTAACAGTCATCGACGCCGGACATTACCATACCGAGGTCATCTTCTGTGAGTATATGCAGAAGTCGCTTTCGGAAGCCTTTCCTGAGCTGAATGTAATAACAGCCCCCTCGGAAAGGGATATTCTTAGTTATATAGTATAAAGCTCTGCACCGTACACGGAACAGTGTGCGGTGCTTGTTCTGATAAATGGAGGGACTGATTTGGCACTTGACGGAATTTTTCTTCATCAGATAAAAAAAGAACTCGCCCCGCTTATCGGCGGCAGAGTTGATAAGATACATCAGCCCTCGCGGGAGGAGCTGCTCGTTTCACTTCGTACCCGTGACGGGGCATACAGACTGCTGTTCAACACCGGCGCCGGTACAGCCAGAGTCCATGCAACACGGGCGGATATCGAAAACCCAAAGGTGCCGCCTATGTTTTGTATGCTTATGCGCAAGCAGCTATCCTCCGGGAAGCTCATGGATATCCGGCAGGACGGCCTTGAACGCATACTGTATTTTGACTTTGATTCCTCAAACGAGCTTGGAGATATCTGCCGCTTGACATTAGCTGTTGAGATCATGGGCAGGCACTCCAATCTGATTCTGATCGGCTCCGACGGCAGGATAATCGACAGCATCAAGCGGGTAGGGCAGGATATGTCGCAGGTGCGGCCGATACTTCCGGGACTGACCTATACCACCCCGCCGAGAGAGCCCCGCCTCTCGCTGATAGATGACAGCCCGGCGGAGATCGTATCACGCATCAGAGCAGTGACCGGCATGAAGCTGCCGAAAGCAATGATGAACGTTATGGAGGGTATTTCTCCCGTATTTGCCCGCGAGGCCGAGTTCTTTGCCGGCCGCGGCAGAGAGCTGACAGCTGGGTCGCTCACCGATGACGAGGCTGACCGCCTTGCTTTCTATCTGAAAAAGACCGCCGCCGCCCTTGAAAGCGTCGAGCCGCATTATACTATCCTCCGAACTGCTGACGGCGTTTTCAAGGACTTCTGCTTTACAGAGATATATCAGTACGGCGCACTTATGGTCACCTCCTCGGCCTCCTCTGCCTGTGAGACACTTGACCGTTTCTACTCCGAGCGCGACCGAACAGCACGAATGAAACAGCGCGCTCAAGATCTTTTCAGACTTCTTGTGAATACCTCGGAGCGCATCTCCCGCAGGACTGCCAATCAGAAGATTGAGCTTCAGGAGTGCGCCGACCGCGACCGTCTGAAAAAATACGGCGACCTTATCATGTCAAATCTTTACCGCATACAAAAGGGTGACAGGTCGGCCGAGGTCGAGGATTACTATTCCGAGGGAAGCCCTGTGGTCAGCATCCCGCTGGAGCCCCGTCTTACTCCCTCACAGAACGCCCAGCGGTATTACAAGGAATACCGCAAGGCTGATACCGCCGAGAAAAAGCTCCGTGAGCTTATCGCTCAAGGCGAAGAGGAGCTTGCATATATCGACTCTGTATTCGACTCCCTCACAAGAGCGTCGCTGGATGCCGATATCGAGGAGCTTCGCGCCGAGCTTGCCGAGCAGGGATATATCCGCCGCGGCAAGGCCAAGGGCAAGCCTCCAAAGACGCAGCCGCCACTCAAGTTCCGTTCCTCCGACGGCTTTGAGATAAGAGTCGGACGAAGCAACCGTCAGAACGACCGCCTAACTTTCAAGGAGTCTGAAAAGCTGGATATCTGGCTCCACGTCAAGGATATTCCCGGTTCTCACACGGTCATCAGCACCAACGGAGAGACACCTCCGGAGAGGACCGTGGCTGAGGCGGCGGTCATTGCCGCCTATCATTCCAAGGCACGGACCTCCGCTCAGGTGCCAGTAGATTATGTGCAGATAAAGTTCGTAAAGAAGCCTGCCGGAGCCAAGCCCGGAATGGTCATCTTCATCAATAACCGCACCCTGTATGTTACTCCCGATGAGGAAACGGTGCGCAGGCTCTCAGCAGATAAATAAGCCCCGGATATATTAAACAAGACAAGACCGCCTTTTCAGTGTTTACATAATGTTTACAATTCCCGTGATACCAAGAACGCAGTTTCTACTACTATATATACAGAAACCGACGATCTTTGAAAGCGTGGTGACGGTAATGGACGATCAAAACACAGCAGACCTTGAATTCAGCAGGATATATTCCAAGACCTGCCGCAAGATTTACCGTGCGGCAGTTTCCGGCACTGCATCCATGTCTGATGCTGATGATGTTTTTCAGGAGACCTATGTTGAGCTGCTCGGCCAGCTAAGGAGAGGCAGAAAGATCCGCAGACCTGAACACTATCTGATGACTATCCTCAGGCGGATACTTTCCTCTCATTATAAGGCAGATCCTGTGACTCTCAGCACCGATGACGACAGCTGCACAGAACATTATCTTGCAGATGAGCTTGACATTGAGGACAGCATCATTACCGACAGCCTCATAGAGGAGCTTATCACTCTTCTGAAACAGAAAGATGATACTGTCCGGAAGATATTCTATCTATATTACAGCTGTGATCTGACATTGCCGGAGATCGCCTCGGAGCTGGCTTTGCCGTTGGGAACAGTCAAGAACCGGCTTTACCGTACATTAAAGGAACTGAGAGCATATTACAAGGAGGGGCTGGAATGAAAGAAAGAGAGCTTTATAAGGAGGTCATGAAACGCGGCTTTGAACCGGATTTTGACAACATCGCCTCCCGTATAACCGAAACAGCATCTGAAAGACCGAGCGTAGCAAGACTGAAGCCCAAATGGACAGGTGCCGCCGCTGCGGTTTTTGCAGCAGCAATTGGACTTGGAGTTGCCGCTGCGCTGATGACATCGCATTTTCACAAGGCTGAACTCGGCACTGCCCCTGAGGACAGCATCTCGGCTTCCCAGTACGGTGAGGATACATCTCAGGGCCCGCTGTGTAAGCCTGACAAGCCTGCATTTATCGTGTTTGGTAATAAAGTATACTATAACGATGAAGACCATTTCGATGAAAACAACAAGTACAATAAGTACATCGAGGGAAAATTCGGTTCCGGCAAGGATGTTCCTACCGGCAGCCCCGAGATAACAAGCTTTCTTTCATCGAAGCAGTTTTTGGGCGTGGTCAAGAAATATGACGGCCCCGGTGAGGAGAATACCGGCGAGCAGCTTGAGACCAATCTTTTTCCGGTAGGCTCCGCAGTATTCAAGGAAAAGGACTGCGATATCCTGTATGTATACGTTCAGAATACAACTGCTTCAGCGTCAGTCTATGAATTCGGCATCCGCACTCCTTTCCAGCAAAGACCGCTTGGCAAAACGATTTTCCTTGAAGATACAGGCGAAGAGGTACAGGATGTACTTGGCGGAACTGTCAGGTCTCACGAATTCATAGAGAATCCTGACGGCCCCGATGAAGAGAACATGACCATCGAGCTTGACCGCAATACCCTTTACGATCCCACGGATACACGTTTTTCCAACAGTCCTTACCCCGATAATACCATTCTTATCCATATCAAACGGGAGATACCGCAGACGCTTCAGTCCTATAAGAGCACTCACTACTGCTATGACAGCCGCCTGGATGATCTGAAAGAGGGAGCGTATGTATACTTCCCCACAAATACTCCCGGTTACGAGGGCTTGGGCTCTGACTACTGCGAATTCTCTGTGGCCTATCTGTTCATCTGAACACCTGAGCTTTATACAAATAAAACGGGTATTCCTGCCATTCGTAGGAACACCCGTTTTTCGTCATATTACGCTTTATCGCTGATTATCGCTCACTTGCTGCCGACCTGCATATAGAACCTGCAAAGCGTATGGCCGTCGGCGTCCTTGCCGTCGATAACAGCCTTCAGTATCTGTATCGGCTCGGTGGGTAAGGTGGGGATCTTATCATTGCCCATTGTCATGGGGATGTTGAGAAAGCTGTCAACGACCTCCATGCCCTCGGTGACCTTTCCGAAGCCTGCATACCGGCCGTCAAGCGAGGCCTTTGCGCTGTCATCATATACGATGAAGAACTGTGACGAGGCGCTGTCCATTACCTGTGTCCTTGCCATTGAAACTACCCCGCGGGTGTGGGAGAGATCGTTCTTCACGCCGTTCTGCGAAAACTCACCCTTGATGCTCTCGGCAGCCCTTCCGGCAACAGAGCCGTCACCGCCTTGAGCCATAAAGCCCTTGTAGATACGGTGGAAATAAAGCCCGTCATAAAAGCCCTCCGAAACCAGCTTTTCAAAGTTCTCGCAGGTGATAGGCGCATATTCGGGATAGAGCGCTATCACAAAGCTCTGGGACTTGTCAAGAGCCGCGTCGGCAATGCTTTCAGCCGACTTGCTCTCTGCAGCGGAGGCTGCTTCTGCCTTGGAGGAGCTGTCAAGTCTGTGTTCACAGGCGGCAAATGCAAACAGCGCAAGCACTGCGACAGTCATTACGGCCAAAAGCCTGAATACCTTTTTCATACTGCTCCCCCTCTTTATTTCTGCCTGTAGTCTGTTAAGAACTCTGCCATTTTGTCAGTTGCCTCTTTAAGCACCGTAAGCTCGGGCAGATATACGATACGGAAATGATCCGGCTGCTCCCAATGGAAACCGCCGCCGTGAACCAGCAGTATCTTTTTGGCTCTTAGCAGGTCAAGGACAAACTGTTCGTCATCCTTGATGTTGAATTTAGCTGCATCTATCTTCGGGAAAATGTAGAAGGCAGCCTTGGGCTTTACAGCAGAAAGTCCGGGGATAGAATTCATAGCGCTCCAGATATGCTCTCTCTGTTCCCAAACGCGCCCGCCGGGCTGCAGCAGGGGATCGGCGCTGTTGGCGATCTCCAGCGCAGGCTTGATTATGTACTGCGCTTGAACGTTTGAGCAAAGCCGCATGGAGGAGAGCATATTCAGCCCCTCAATGTAGCCTTTTACACGACTCTTGTCGCCGCTCAATATCATCCAGCCGCAGCGGTAGCCGGCTACCATGTGTGACTTGGAAAGCCCGTTGAAGGTGATGCAGAAAAGATCCGGGCAAAGCGAAGCGATAGATGTATGCTCAACGCCGTCCATAAGCAGACGGTCATATATCTCGTCAGAGAAGATGATGAGCTCATGCTCTCTTGCCAGCTCGACGATCTGCATGAGTATCTCCTTGGGATAAACCGCGCCGGTAGGGTTGTTTGGGTTGATAAGCACGATAGCCTTGGTCTTGTCAGTGATCTTGCGGCGCATATCCTCAATGTCCGGGTTCCAGTCGCTGCGCTCATCGCATATATAATGTATAGCATTGCCTCCCGAAAGAGTAACGGCAGCTGTCCACAGCGGATAGTCGGGAGCCGGCACAAGTACGTCATCGCCGTTGTTCAGCAGTCCCTGCATTACCATAACGATAAGCTCGGAAACGCCGTTGCCGGTGTAGATGTCGTTCATCCCCACGCCCTCGATGCCCTTTGAGGCGTGGTACTTGATGATAGCCTCTCTCGCCTCGTCGATGCCCTTGGAATCAGAGTAGCCCTCTGCATTTACAAGGTTGCTGTTCATTGCATCCAGTATCGCGTCCGGCGTGCGGAAGCCAAAGGGTGTAGGATTTCCGATGTTGAGTTTCAGTATCTTGTCACCGGCGGCTATCATTTCGTTAGCCGCATCCATGACAGGCCCTCTTATATCATAGCATACGTTATCAAGCTTTGAAGATTTGGAAAAGGTTCTCAAATTAAACACTCCAATCAGAATAATAAGGAAATACGCTAAATTACATTTTATCATACTTGTTTCAAAAATGCAAGACCGGAACCGACAAATTGCAAAATTAGCCTTTTTAAACAAAAACAGCAGTCCATATACAGAAATTTTTGCTGCTGCTATTGATTTAAGTTCGGCTTTGTGTTATAATAATATATATTTTTTAAGGAGGCAACAAAATGAAAGACATTACCATTTCACAGAATGTAGTTTATATCGGTGTTGACGATAAGGACATCGACCTGTTTGAGAGCCAGTACGATGTTCCCAACGGCATGGCCTATAATTCCTATGTTATCCTTGACGATAAGATCGCAGTAATGGATACTGCTGACCACCGCGTTACCGACATCTGGCTGGATAATCTGAAATCAGCCCTCGGCGGCAGAAGGCCCGATTATCTGATCGTGGATCACGTTGAGCCCGACCATTCCGGCAGCATTGCAGCGCTGCTTGAGCTGTATCCCGAGACCACGCTCGTAGGAAATGCCAAGACCTTTGCGTTTCTCGGACAGTTCTATCCCGCGATGAATGCGGCAAACACCTTGACCGTCAAGGAGGGTGATACGCTCACTCTCGGCAGTCATACTCTGAAATTCTTCATGGCTCCCATGGTACACTGGCCGGAGGTAATGGTCAGCTTTGAGGAGAGCGAGGGGCTGCTTTTCTCTGCCGATGCCTTCGGCAAGTTCGGAACGCTCGATACCGATGAGGACTGGGCCTGCGAGGCAAGACGTTATTACTTCAATATCTGCGGCAAGTACGGTGTGCAGGTACAGGCTCTGCTGAAAAAGGCTGCCGCGCTTGATATCAAAATGATACTCCCTCTTCACGGACCGCTGCTGAAGGAAAACCTTTCCTATTATATCGGACTGTATGACACCTGGTCTAAGTATGAACCCGAGAACAAGGGCATTTTTATAGCCTGCTCCTCTATCCACGGCAACACCCTCAAGGCTGCCGAAAGGCTGAAGGAGATGCTTGAAGCAAGAGGCGCTGAAAAGGTGTCCCTCTCCGACCTTACCCGTGACGATCTTGCCGAGGGCATTGAGGATGCTTTCCGCTATGACAGGCTCGTGCTTATGTCCTCGTCCTATGACGGCGGCGTTTTCCCGGTCATGGAGGATTTCCTGTGCCACCTCCGCGCCAAGACCTATCAGAACCGCAAGGTGGCTATAGTTGAGAACGGAAGCTGGGCTCCCTCTGCCGGAAGAGTCATCAAGGGCTATTTGGAGCAGATGAAGAACATAACTATCGTTGAGCCAATGGTGACATTAAAGTCTGCTCTCAACGCCGAAAGCGAAGCCAAGCTGGCAGAGCTTGCGGATGCACTTACAAAGTAGTATTATGACAAAGAGCGTCCGCTCGGCCGGACGCTCTTATAGTAAGGAGAATCAATGAAGAAGCTTTATGGCATTGTTGCTGCAGCGATGATGCTTTCATCCTGCTCCGGGGCGGAGCAAAACGAAAAGGTCAGTCGTTCTGTTTTTGCTATGGATACTTATATGACACTCATGGCCTACGGAGACAATGCAGGCGAGGCGCTCGATGCGGCTGTCGTGAGAATACAGGAGCTTGAAGCCAAGTGGTCGGTCACCGACAGCGGAAGTGAAATCTATAAGGCAGACCGTTCCCCGGGACAGCCGATCGCCGTTTCCGCCGAAACTGCGGAGCTTGTTGCCTTTGGCATTGATATGAATAATAAAACAGGAGGCGCTCTTGATATCTCGATCTACCCGGTTCTTAAGGAATGGGGCTTTACGACCGGCAGCTATAAGGTGCCCACAGATGAAAGGATCGCCGAGCTGCTTGAAAACGTGGGTGCCTCAAGGGTAACAGTCTCCGGCAGCGAGATCACCGTGCCGGAGGGCATGATGATAGATCTCGGCTCTGTTGCTAAGGGCGCTGCTGCCGATAAGGTGTGCGAGCAACTCCGAGAGGCAGGCGTCGCCTCGGCACTGCTTGATCTCGGAGGCAATGTGCAGGCTGTCGGATCAAAGCCCGACGGCAGCAAGTGGAAGATCGGTATCCGCGACCCTCACGGCGAGGGAACCGTCGGCACCCTCTCGATCGAAAACAAAGCGGTCGTTACCTCCGGCGGCTATGAACGTTTTTTTACGGAAAACGGCAATACCTACCACCATATCATGGATCCCTCCACCGGCAGACCCGCCGAAAGCGGACTGCTTTCTGTTACTGTTGTGGGCGAAAGCGGAAGATACTGCGACGCGCTTTCTACCTCGCTGTTTGTCATGGGCGCTGAAAAAGCCGAGGAGTTTTGGAGGAATGAAAACAAAGGCTTCGATTACATCATTATCACCGAGGACGCAGGACTGCTGATAACCAAGGGCATATCCGATGATTTCATTACTTCCTCCGGCCGCGGGGATCTGAAAGTGACGGTGGTGGAGTGATACGTTCTCAAAAGTTCTGGATCGCTGTCTGCGCTGTGATATTTGCCGCAAGCGCTGTGTGGTGCATACTTGTGCTGACTGGCTCTCACGGCAATACCGTTACCGTCAAGCAGGACGGCAGGGTGATCTTTACCCTTGACCTTTCCAAGGAGACCGACCGTGAATTCACTGTTGAGTACGAGGGGAGAAAGAACATCATCGAGATCAGCGGCGGACGCATCCGTATGAAGGCTGCCGACTGCCCCGACCATGTCTGCGTGAATACCGGCTGGCTCACTGCAAATATCCCTATAGTCTGCCTGCCGAATAAGCTGGTCATTGAGTACGCCGAGCCGGATACAGGGCTCGACGCTACAGCGGGGTGAGGGTATGGAAGTAAAAAAGCTTACAAGGCTCGCTATGCTCACAGCCTTTGCTCTGATAATCTTTACTGTCGAGCTGCAGCTTCCGACTCTTGCACCTGTCCCGGGCATGAAGCTGGGACTTGCCAATATCATTACCGTGTATGCCGTCTATAGCTTTTCGGCAGGGGAGACTGCTATGGTCGTCGCAGTCCGGGTGCTGCTGGGCTCACTGATCGCCGGGAACATGGTCTCGCTGGTTTACAGCCTGGCAGGCGGGCTTCTCTGTTTGGCAGGGATGCTGCTGCTTAGGCGTGTCATTGATAAAAAGCATATATGGGTGTGCAGCATCCTCGGCGCTGTTTTGCATAATATCGGACAGACCGCCGCCGCGATAGTTATGATGCAGACAAAAACTGTCATCGCCTATCTGCCTTTTCTGCTGGTCTCCGGCTGTATTGCCGGAGCCCTCACGGGAATGGCTGCCCAGCTTGTGGTATCAAGGCTGAATAAATAGATGTATATTTTCTTTGATTATAAGCCTCGCATTTTGCACAAATTGCGGGGCTGATTTTTGTGACACCTCACGACCGCCGTAAAATCGGCTTTCTCGATAACGGTCAACAAAATTAAAGAAAATTAACAATATTTCCACTTTACAAAACTGTAGGTGTATGCTATAATAGTAAAGATAAAAATACAGTAAGGAGGAGTTTATGTGCAGAAAGCGTACTTGATTCTTGAAAACGGTACGATCTTTGAGGGCAAAAGCTTCGGTGCTTCCGGAGAAGCTGTCGGCGAGATCGTGTTCACAACGTCGATGACAGGATATGTTGAAACGCTCACCGATCCGAGTTACTACGGTCAGATCGTTGTGCAGACATTTCCGCTTATCGGAAATTACGGTGTGATGAAAGATGATTTTCAGAGTGACCGTCCGCAGGTAAAGGCTTATATTGTCAGAGAATGGTGTCAGGAGCCCAGCAATTTCCGTTGTGAGGGTGATCTTGACACTTTTTTAAAGGAAAACAATATCGTCGGCCTTTACGGTATAGATACCAGACAGCTGACAAAGATCGTCCGCGAGTCGGGAGTTATGAACGGCAAGATAGTCTGTGAGGGCTCCGGCTTCAGCTTTGATGACCTTAAGAACTACAGGATCACCGATGCCGTTAAGAACACCACCTGTGATAAGGAATATACCCTCGAGCCCGAGGGCGAGATCAAGAGAAGGATAGTTCTTTATGACTTCGGCACAAAGCGGAGCATCGCACGCCAGCTTCTCAAGAGGGGCTGTGAGGTCGTTGTGGTACCGGCATTTACCAGCGCCGAGCGTGTAGCAGAGCTTGCTCCTGACGGCATCATGCTTTCCAACGGCCCCGGAGATCCCGCCGAGAATACCGACATCATCGCCGAGCTTAAAAAGCTGATCGAAAAGGATATCCCCACTTTCGCTATCTGCCTCGGTCATCAGCTTTATGCGCTGGCGCACGGCGCTAAGACCGAAAAGCTCAAATACGGCCACAGAGGTGCGAACCAGCCTGTCACCGATACCGAGACCGGCAGAGTGTATATCACGAGCCAGAACCACGGCTATGCAGTGGTCAACGACTCTCTCGGCGAGTATGCTAAGGTCTCCTTTGTGAATACCAACGACGGTACCTGCGAGGGTGTTAAGTATGTTAACGAAAAGGCTTTTTCGGTGCAGTTCCACCCGGAGGCCTGCGGAGGTCCCAAGGATCCGGGCTTCCTCTTTGACAGGTTCGTTGAGATGATAGACAGTAACAGGAAGGGAGTGTAACTTATGCCGCTGAATAAAGATATCAAGCGAGTTCTCGTTATCGGTTCCGGCCCTATCGTTATCGGACAGGCTGCCGAGTTCGACTATGCGGGAACGCAGGCTTGCCGCGCATTGAAGGAAGAGGGCCTTGAGGTAATACTTATCAACTCCAATCCTGCAACTATCATGACAGATAAGGCTATGGCCGATAAGATATATATCGAGCCGCTTACTCTGGAAACTGTAAAGAGAGTAATAAAGAAGGAGCGCCCCGACAGCGTACTTTCCACTCTCGGCGGTCAGACAGGTCTGACCCTTTCCATGCAGCTGGCAAAGTCCGGCTTTCTGGATAAGTATAATGTAAAGCTGCTGGGCGCCAAGCCACTTACCATAGATAAGGCCGAGGACAGACAGATGTTCAAGGATACTATGGAGGCTATCGGTCAGCCGTGTATTCCCTCTACTGTTGTTAATACTGTTGAGGACGCAGTCGCCTTTGCCAACAGCGAGGGCGTGGGCTATCCGCTTATAATCCGTCCTGCCTTCACACTGGGCGGCACCGGCGGCGGTATCGTTCACAACGAGGAGGAGCTGCGCGAGATCGCCGGGAACGGCTTGTATCTCTCGCCTATCACACAGGTGCTGGTAGAGAAGTGCGTTTCGGGCTGGAAGGAGATCGAGTTCGAGGTAATGCGTGACTCCGCCGGAAATGTCATCACTATCTGCTCTATGGAGAACGTTGACCCCGTCGGCGTGCATACCGGTGACTCTATCGTTGTTGCCCCCTGCGTAACTCTTGCGGATAAGGAGTTCCAGATGCTCCGTACCGCGGCTATAAGGATCGTTGATGCCCTTGAGGTCGAGGGCGGCTGCAACTGCCAGTTTGCCCTGAAGCCCGACAGCTTTGAATATGCTGTTATCGAGGTCAATCCCCGTGTATCACGTTCCTCGGCGCTGGCCTCCAAGGCAACAGGCTATCCTATCGCAAAGGTCGCAACAAAGATCGCTATCGGCTACAGGCTCGATGAGATAATCAATGCCGTAACAGGCAAGACCTATGCCTGCTTTGAGCCCTCTATCGACTATATCGTTGTCAAGCTGCCCAAGTGGCCGTTCGATAAATTTGTTTATGCCAAGCGTGAGCTGGGTACTCAAATGAAGGCTACCGGCGAGGTGATGTCTATCGGTACGTCCTTCGAGCAGGCTATGATGAAGGCTGTAAGAGGTGCCGAGATCGGTCATGACAGCCTCCGTTCGCCCAAGCTGTTCGGCCTTTCTGATGACGAGATCAGACAGAAGCTCCATAACTGCGACGATGAAAGACTCTTCGTCGTGTATGAGGCTCTTCGCCGCGGCGTTACCCCCGAGGAGATATTTGATATCACCAAGATCGACAAGTGGTTCACCTATAAGCTGCTGAACCTTGTTAAGCTGGAAAATCAGCTTGAAACAGGCGATACCTCCTTTGAGCTGTATCATCAAGCCAAGAAAATGGGATTCCCCGATAAGGTCATCGAAAAGCTCACAGGCAAGCCAGTTGAAAAGCCGCTCCATGCTGTTTATAAAATGGTCGATACCTGCGCTGCCGAGTTCGCCGCCCAGACCCCTTACTTCTATTCCACCTATGACAGTGAGGACGAGGCCGAGGAGTTCATCAAGAGCGTCCACACCGGGAACAGGACCGTTATCGTGTTCGGCTCCGGTCCTATCCGTATCGGACAGGGCATCGAGTTCGACTATGCCTCCGTTCACTGCGTATGGGCTCTGAAGGAGCGCGGCTTTGACGTTGTCATCGTCAATAATAACCCCGAGACAGTCTCCACTGACTTCGATACCGCTGACAGACTTTATTTCGAGCCTCTTACCAATGAGGACGTAATGAATATCATCAACATTGAAAAGCCCTACGGCGTTGTTGTTGCCTTCGGCGGTCAGACAGCTATCAAGCTTACCAAGCACCTTGCAGAGCAGGGCGTCAATATCCTCGGCACACCTCCCGATTCTATCGACGCCGCCGAGGACAGAGAGCGCTTCGATGAGCTGCTCGAGCTCCACAAGATCAAGCGTCCTCAGGGCTTCACGGTAATGACCACTGAGGAGGCTCTTGAGGTCGCAAATAAGATCGAGTATCCTGTTCTGATGAGACCCTCCTATGTTCTCGGCGGACAGAATATGATAATCGCCTTCAATGATGACGATATCAAGGAGTATATGGCTATCATCCTTGCACAGGGCATCGAGAACCCCGTGCTGATCGACAAGTATCTTATGGGCCCGGAGCTTGAGGTCGATGCTATCTGTGACGGCGAGGATATCCTTATCCCCGGTATCATGGAGCATATCGAGCGTGCAGGCATCCACTCCGGTGACTCTATCGCGGTATATCCCGCATGGAACGTTTCCGATAAGATGATCGAGCGCATAATCGACTGCTCCAAGAAGCTGGCAGTTTCTCTGAACACAAAGGGTCTTGTTAATATCCAGTACCTTATCTATCAAGACGAGCTTTATGTTATCGAGGTAAACCCCCGTTCTTCAAGAACGATACCTTATATCTCCAAGGTAACAGGCGTTCCTATGGTCGATCTTGCAACAAGAGCAATGCTGGGCGAAAAGCTGGCCGACATGGGCTACGGCACAGGGCTCTATCCCAATTCGCCTTATGTGGCCGTCAAAGTGCCTGTATTCTCCTTTGCAAAGCTCATCGACGTTGATAATCACCTGGGACCCGAGATGAAATCCACAGGTGAAGTCCTTGCCGTTGCCTCCAGTTTGGAGGAGTCGCTTTACAAGGGACTTACCGCTGCAGGCTATAAGCTGGGCAGCAAGGGCGGTGTTCTTATCACGGTAAGAGACTCTGATAAGCGCGAGATACCCACCACCGCCAAGATGTTCTATGACCTTGGCTTTAAGATCTATGCGACTGCCGGTACCGCCGCTGTTCTTATCGACCACGGTATCCCCTGCGAGAGAGTTGCCAAGATACACGAGGCCGAGGAGAATACGCTGACCCTTATCGAAAGCGGTAAGATCAGCTACGTTATCTCCACCTCCTCCAAGGGACGTATCCCCACAAGAGACTCGGTCAAGATCAGAAGAAAGACTGTCGAGAGAAATATCCCCTGCTTGACTTCTATAGATACCGCCAACGCTATTGCGTCCTCTATCAGGAGCAAGTTCACCGAGGATAATACCGAGATCGTAAACATCAACAATATGCGCACCGAAAAGAAGCGTCTTGACTTCACCAAGATGCAGGGCTGCGGCAATGACTATATCTACTTCAACTGCTTCGATCAGAAGATAGACAACCCCGAGGGTCTTGCTCTGAAACTGTCTGACAGACACTTCGGCATCGGCGCCGACGGCATCATCATGATCGAGCGCTCGGATGTGGCTGCCGGAAGAATGCGTATGTTCAACCTTGACGGCTCCGAAGGCAAGATGTGCGGCAACGGCATCCGCTGCGTAGCTAAATTTATGAGAGATAATCAGCTCGTTGACAGTGATGACTTCACCGTTGAAACTCTTAGCGGCATAATGAAGATCAATCTTACCCGTCATTACGGCGAGGTGAACGGCGCTACAGTCAATATGGGCAAGGCCGAGCTTGATCCCGAGCGTATCCCCGTTGATCTTCCTGCCGACGAAAACGGCAGAGTCGTTGACCGTGAGGTGGAGATCGGCGGTGATAAATACAGCATCACCTGCGTCTCAATGGGCAATCCTCACTCTGTTGTGTTCATGAAGAATATCGACGATCTTGATATCGAGGAGATCGGCCCCAAATTTGAGCATGACGTTATCTTCCCCGAAAGGGTGAATGCCGAGTTCGTCAAGGTCATCGACGATAATACTCTGAAAATGAGAGTATGGGAGCGCGGCTCCGGCGAGACATGGGCCTGCGGTACAGGCGCCTGCGCTGCAGCAGTGGCAGCTGTCCTCAACGGCTACTGCAAGAAGGATACAGACATTACAGTCCGTCTCAAGGGCGGCGATCTGATCGTTCGCTATACTGACGACGCAGTCTATATGACCGGCGACGCAGTTACCGTATATTCCGGCTCGATCATTGTCTGATCTGCTTACGAGAAAACAAATCAAAAGAACCCCGCCGACAGGATCGCCGGCGGGGTTCGGTTTGTTTTCAGAGCTTATCAGCTGCTCTTTTTATCTGATTTTACATATTTGATTATAAACAGCGTCAGAAGAGTGATACCGATACCGATGAAAAGACATACCGCAGCATTTTTGATAAATCCGGCGGCTATGTAGCTGATGAACGATATCACCGCAACTATGATCGCATACGGAAGCTGTGTCGAAACGTGCTGGACGTGAACACATCTTGCTCCCGCCGATGCCATGATCGTCGTGTCGGAGATAGGCGAGCAGTGGTCGCCGCACACCGAGCCTGCCATGCAGGCGGAAATGGATATTATCATCATGGTGTGGTCGGTGCCGGAGAATACGCTTACTACTATGGGGATCAGTATGCCGAAGGTACCCCATGATGTTCCCGTTGCAAAGGACAGCAGCGCCGCGACCACAAAGATAATAGCCGGCAGGAAGGAGTGCAGTCCTTCAGCACTGCCTTCGAGCATATCATGAACATAATTGGCAGCGCCGAGACTGTCGGTCATGTTTTTGAGCGTCCATGCAAGAGTGAGGATAAGTATCGCCGGAACCATGGCCTTGAAGCCCTCCGGCAGACATTCCATGCAGGCCTTGAACGGAAGCACCCGTCTGACCAGATAGAAGATGACTGTCAGTATCATTGCCGTAAGTGAACCGATAACAAGTCCCTTTGAGGCATCACAGCCGGCAAATGCATCAACAAAGCTTTTCCCCTCAAAGAATCCGCCGGTGTAGATCATACTGATGACACAGGCTGCTATAAGCGTGAAGATAGGAAATATCAAGTCAATGACCTTGCCCTTGGTCTTGCGCTCTTCACCGCGCTCCACAGTTTCCTGTGCATCCTTTGCAAAGTCTTCATACCTTGCCATAGGGCCGAAATCGGTTTTTATAAACACTATACCGATCATGAAAACAATTGTCAGCAGGGCATAGAAGTTGTAGGGTATAGCGCTTATAAAAAGCGAAAAACCGTCCTCACCCTCAACAAAGCCTGTGACCGCCGCAGCCCACGAGGAGATAGGCGAAATAATGCAGACAGGCGCAGCAGTCGAATCTATCAGATAGGCAAGCTTCTGACGGGAGATCCTATGCCGTACAGCGATAGGCTCCATAACACTTCCCACAGTAAGGCAGTTGAAATAATCGTCAATGAATATCAGTATTCCAAGGGCGATAGTTGCAAGCTGTGCGCCTACACGGGTCTTGATATGCTTCTGTGCCCATTCGCCGAAGGCCGCCGAGCCGCCGGCCTTGTTCATCATCGCTACGATCGTACCGAGTATGACAAGAAATATCAGTATCCCCACATTTCCCGCACTCGTCAGCGAGGCGGTGAAGCCGTCGTCGATTATGTGGTTCATCGCTTTTACCGGCGAAAAATCCGCAAAGAACAGTCCGCCCATTATTATCCCTATGAACAGCGAGCTATAAACCTCTTTTGTTATTAGTGCCAGCACTATGGCTATGACAGGCGGAACAAGCGCCCAGAATGTACCGACCATAACAACACCCCTTTGTTTTGATAATTACAATCTAATTTTAACAACGATCAAGCATTTTGTCAATATGACGGAGCAGGGAAAATGCAAAATAAGTCGTAATGTTTAACAAGGTATAAGGCTGAACGTGATGATTGACCATAGTCTTAATAGCTGTTATACAAAAATCCGGTTCAGCCTGTAATCATTCTGAAATATTATTCGGCATTTCTCACAAAGAATGTTTAAAGTACTTGTGACATGTGTATAAAAATATTAAAAGTCGAAAACGTTTTAACAAAAACATTGACATCCGGTCAATTTGATGATATAATAACGATGGGAAGTGAGGAGGTAATAATTATGAAGTCAAAGCAAAAGGGCTTTACATTGGTCGAGCTGATCGTTGTAATAGCTATAATCGGTATTCTTGCAGCTATTCTTGTTCCTTCTATCATGGAATATGTCAGAAAGAGCAAGCTCAAGTCTGCCAACATGAATGCCAAAAGCGCCTTTTCGGCACTGAACGCAGCCGCTACCGATCTTGCCTGTGACGGCAATATCAGTAACATCGCAAGACACGCACCTGTTGCAGTAACTGCTTTGAGTACAAGTGATGAGCTTGAAGGCGCCTGCAAGGAGTGTCTTGAAAACAACGGCATCAACTCCGGCTATATCTGCTGGGATGTTAATGCGGAAAAGAAGATCATATGTGCCCAGTGGGCTTCGTCGATGAACACAACTGACTATGTCGGTCAGTACCCCAATCCGGCCGAGGATCCAGATACTTCTCTTACTACTCTCGGCACCTTGATAAACAGCGCAAACTGGACAGATGCCACAAGACCGGACTTCACATAAGCAATAAGGTCGGAGATGTTCTCCGGCCTTTATTTTTGGAGCAAGCAATGGAATACAAGCATATAGTTCACGGCTTTGAGCCCGTGTATGACGAAAACAGCAGGATACTTATTTTGGGAAGCCTGCCGAGTGTAAGATCGCGGGAGCAGTGCTTTTATTACGGCCACCCTCAAAACAGATTTTGGCGGCTGATCGCAGACCTGCGCGGCGAGGCGATACCCTCCTCGACCGACGAAAAGAAAGAGCTGCTTATCAGAAACCGCATCGCTGTCTGGGATGTGATCGCAGAATGCGATATCATGGGCTCAAGCGATGCCGCTATAAGAAATGTTGTTCCCACAGATATACGCCCCATTCTTGATAATACTGATATAAGCTGTATATTTGTCAACGGGGCTGCTGCCGGGAGGATCTATGAAAAATACCATAAGCCCCTCACTTTCCGTGATGCGGTGCGCCTGCCCTCGACCAGTCCGGCCAATGCGGCTTTCAGCTTTGAACGGCTGCTTGCACATTGGAGTTGTATCAACGATCATCTATGAAAACGGAGAGATATATGTTCAAAGGTTTTTCAAAGGAAGCAGTCCTCTTTATGCAGGGGCTTAGAGAGAATAACGAAAAAGAGTGGTTTGAAGCCCATAAGCAGATCTACCTTGATGAGGTCTATAAGCCTATGAAGGAGCTGTGTCAAGTGGTCTCCAAGCCGTTTATGAAGATAGACGGAATGATGAGCAAGGCCGGCAGGATATATTCCGATCCCTCCTTTCCGCCCTATCGGAAATACCGGGATAATATGTACCTTGTGGTCAAGCACGAGACCTGGGATTGGAGCAAAACTCCTTCTATGTTTCTGGAGTTTTCAGCCGACGGCGCTTTGTTCGGTCTAAGGCTTTCGCATCCCACTGCCGCAGTAATGGAACAATTCCGCCGGCAGCTCG
Organism: Ruminococcus sp.; assembly: GCA_017450925.1. Classification (GTDB taxonomy): domain Bacteria; phylum Bacillota; class Clostridia; order Oscillospirales; family Ruminococcaceae; genus FB2012. The sequence continues at coordinate 146,052 of JAFSSS010000081.1, forward strand.
CTTCCGGGGACGGTGAGCTGCTGAAGCTTATGAAGCGTCTTGAACGCAGCGGTCTTGCCCTTGGCGGTGAGGACTACAAGCGCCCCAAGCCCTGCCCGGACACCTCGCTGGAACGCTTTTTCTTAAAGAGGTCATTACAGCTTACCATGATAGTTCCTTCCGGGGACGATCTCCTCTATTCGCCGGAGCTGGCAGATAAGGTCATCGCTGTTTTCAAAAAGCTGCTCCCGCTGAACGAACTGCTTGAGGGGTTCGTATCTGCAGCCGATGCCGAAAAGGCAGTCGCCAAGGAGGCTGCCTTTGCCGAAGCCTCAATGCCCAAGGCTCCCGTTGAGGATTTTATGTGGTAGCCTTCTTTGTATAGAATATGTATGCAAGCAGATGAAATAGTTTATTTACTTTTCTCCGCAGATGTGATATAATTCAGAAAAACACTTCTGATCGGAGGGCTTGAAATGAAAGAAAATGATAAATTCACCGTGCGCGCCGGAGAGCTTGTCTCAAAAATGACCGAGGAGGAAAAGCTGGGATTGCTTTCCACTCACCACCACGAGATAGAGCGGCTGGGTCTCGGTGAATTTTTTATTGGCACCGAGGTCGCAAGGGGATATGTCGGAAGAGAGCCGGAGCGTGTTTCTACCGTTTTCCCTCAACCGGTGGGGCTGGCCGCTACCTTTGACAGTGAGCTGCTTGAACGTCTCGGCGAGATCGCCGGCAGGGAAGCCAGAGCCTATTATAACAAGGATAAGCGCGGAGGCCTCTGTCTTTGGGGTCCCACGGTGGATATGGTCCGCGACCCCCGCTGGGGACGTACCGAGGAAGCTTACGGCGAGGATGTCATGCTTGCCGGAACGCTGACTGCCGCCTATACCAAGGGCATGGCCGGCGAAAAGGACGGATATTACATGACCGTCCCGACACTGAAGCACTTCTGCGCCAATAATAATGAACGCACCCGCGGCAGCTGTAATGCGAATATCCCTCTCGATCTTAAATATGAATACTATTACGCCGCCTTTGAAAACGCTATCCGCTGGGGCGGAGCCAAAAGTGTTATGGCGGCCTATAACGAGATCAACGGCCTGCCCGCTATCATGAACCCCGAGCTTGAAACAATGCTCAAGGAGCAGTGGGGGCTTTGGTTCGCAGTCAGTGACGGCGGAGATTATTCCCAGAATGTTACAGCGCACAAATTCTGCGATACCCTTTCGGAAAGCTATGTCCTCTCTCTGAACGGCGGGTGCGATGTTATGACGGATATGGACGAGATAGTTTCAAAGGCCGCCCGCAAGGCGCTTGACGAGGGACTTATCACTTGGCCGGAGATCGACCGCTCGATCACAAGAACTATCGCCGCACGTCTCCGACTCGGTCAGCTTGATGAAACCGGATTTGACAGTATAGACGAATCTGTCATCGACTGCCCCGAACATCAGCAGATAAATCTTAAAGCCGCAAGAGAGCAGATAGTTATGCTTGCGAACAGGGGTCTTCTCCCCATAGAGGAAACTCCCGAGAATATTGCCGTGGTAGGCCCTCTTGCCGATGAAAATCTTATGGACTGGTACACCGGCTATGCCGCAAGGGAGGTCTCTGTGCTTGAGGGCATCAGACGGGAATATCAAGGCTCGGTCGTTGAGCATGATACCCTTTGGGACAGGGTCTCGGTAATGTGTCCCAACGGAAAATACCTTTCTGCCAAGGAGGACGGCTCGCTGAAAGCCGATGCCGACAGCGTGACCGACTCCGAGCTGTTTGAACTGCAGGATTGGGGCGAAAACTGGAAGAACCTTTTTTCCGTGAAGTATCAGCGCTATGTCCGCCTTTTCGACGATGATACCCTTAAGCTCCACAACCGCCGCATATACGACTGGTTCACCCGCGAGACCTTCAACCTCTTTGACTGCGAGGGCAAAACTGTCATTGAGGAATTCCTGCATCACAGAAGGCTCACCTGCAGTGATGACGGAGCCTTGACAGTAGTAAAGAAGCGTTCCGTTGACGACAGTATGCGCTTTAAGCTCAATATTGAAAGCTCCGGCGAACAGCGTGCCGCCGATATCGCTGACAGGAACGATCTTGTTATCTATTGTGTCGGAAATCATCCCGTCCAGACTGCCAAGGAATGCTACGACAGACGGACTCTCTCCCTCAATATCCAGCAGGGCATGACCTTCAAAATGTCGATGCATAATCCCAATACTCTGCTGGTGATCGTTTCCAGCTATCCCTACGCCCTTGACAGCGGCGAAGAATATGCCGGTGCCGCACTCTGGACATCCCATGCAGGGGAGCATCTCGGAACAGCCGTGGCTGAAACCGTGCGGGGCAAGAACCCTCCTGCCGGAAGACTGCCCCTTACATGGTACCGCTCCGAGCTTGAATTGCCAAGCATAGAAAACTATGACATCCGCTCCTCCGGCACGACTTATATGTACTTTAAAGGGAAGCCCCTTTTCCCCTTCGGACACGGGCTGACCTACGCTTCATTTGATTACTGCGGATTGACTGTAAAACAGACAAATAAAGGCGTTACCGCCGAATTAACGGTAACCAATACATCGGAGTATGACAGCGACGAAGTCGTCCAGCTATACTTCCGCGCCGAGGGCTCGGCAGTGTCAAGACCTCTGAAAAAGCTCTGTGCCTTTAAGCGTGTGCATATTAGGGCAGGGGAGAGCGTGAAGGTCACACTGTATGCTCCCGCCCATATTTTCCGTATCTATGATAACCGCTCCGGCAGGATGCTTATCGAGGAATGTGACTGCGTTTTCTTGGCCGGCGCTTCCTCGGAGGATATTCGCTGTACCGCAGAGCTGCATATGTCCGGCGAGAGGATCGGTCTGCGTCCCGACTGCTTCTCTGCCTTGAGCTTTGAGTCCGCCGAGGGCGCAGAGATGCGTTATTCAAAGAAATATAAGGCAAGCTATCTTCACTGCAATAGCTGGGGAGCCGATATCACCTACGGCGGAGTACCCTTCAGCGGCAAAAAGCAGCTGATCCTTACCGCAAGCTCGCTAATGGGAAGCCGCGAATTTACGCTGAATGCCTCCGGCGAAAAACTCACTGTCACCGTTCCTGCCTGCGACAGCTTCGACAGCTTTACGCAATGCTCTGTCGATCTGCCCGAAAGCATTGTCAGCGGCGACCTTACCGTAAGGATGCCGGGGGATGCCTGCCTGCTGCAGATCGCTTTGAAATAGTATCCGGCAACGGCTGTCCTGCTCTGTAGCTTGACAGCCGTTGTAAATTTATTGTGAATTTTGTAAACATTCAGAGCCCATATTTGTTTGTATCACTATAATTTGTGCATAATCAATAAAAACAGGCACTAAATATTGTGTAAAAATATAAAGTAAAAAAATCGTAAAAACTATAGTAATTTTAGGGAAAATCTGTTATAATGATATTGTTACCGCAGATGCCCCGGCCTACAGCAATGTACGCCGGGTAAACTGCGGAATTCAAATATTTTGGAGGTAGAAAACCAATGGCAAAGTATTGTTACCTTTTCTCGGAAGGCAATGCCAACATGAGAGAGCTTCTCGGCGGTAAGGGTGCAAACCTCGCTGAGATGACCAACATCGGTCTCCCTGTTCCCCAGGGCTTCACGATCACCACTGAGGCCTGCACTCAGTATTATGAGGACGGCGGCATCAGCGATGAGATCATGGCAGAGATCAACGAGTATATCGTAAAGATGGAAGAGATCACCGGCAAGAAGTTCGGCGATAAGGACAACCCGCTGCTCGTATCGGTTCGTTCCGGTGCAAGAGCTTCCATGCCCGGTATGATGGATACTATCCTTAACCTCGGCCTGAATGAGACTGTTGTTGAGACGATCGCCAAGAAGTCCAATAACGAAAGATGGGCTTGGGACTGCTACAGAAGATTTATCCAGATGTATTCCGACGTTGTTATGGAAGTCGGCAAGAAGTATTTTGAGCAGCTCATCGACGAGATGAAGGAGAAGAGAGGCGTTAAGCAGGACGTTGAGCTTACCGCTGCCGATCTGAAGGAGCTGGCTATGCAGTTCAAGGCTGAATACAAGGCCAAGATCGGTTCTGACTTCCCCTCTGACCCCAAGGAGCAGCTCGTTGGCGCTATCAAGGCCGTATTCCGCAGCTGGGATAACCCCAGAGCCAACGTTTACAGACGTGATAACGATATTCCCTTCAGCTGGGGTACTGCTGTTAACGTACAGTCTATGGCATTCGGTAATATGGGCGATAACTGCGGCACCGGCGTTGCATTCACCCGTGACCCCGCTACCGGTGAGAACAAGCTCATGGGCGAGTTCCTTACCAACGCTCAGGGCGAGGACGTCGTTGCGGGTATCCGCACGCCGCAGAAGCTTGCCCAGCTTGAAGAGACGAACCCCAAGATCTACAAAGAGCTCTGCACCATCCGCAACCGTCTGGAGAAGCACTACCACGATATGCAGGATATGGAGTTCACCGTTGAGGAAGGCAAGCTCTACATGCTGCAGTGCCGCAACGGAAAGCGCACCGGTGCCGCTGCCGTCAAGATGGCCGTCGATATGGTCGGCGAGAAGCTCATCACAAAGGAGCAGGCTTTGCTCCGCGTTGAGCCTGAGCAGCTTGACCAGCTCCTGCACCCGGCTCTTGACCCCAAGGTCGTCAAGACAGAGAAGGAGCTCGCGAAAGGTCTGAACGCTTCTCCGGGAGCCGGTTCAGGGCAGGTCGTGTTCACCGCCGACGAGGCTGAGGCGTGGGCAAAGGAAGGCAAGAAGGTTATCCTTGTCCGCAAGGAGACTTCTCCTGAAGATATCGCCGGTATGGTTGCCGCTCAGGGTATCCTGACTTCAACAGGCGGACGCACGTCCCACGCGGCAGTCGTTGCCCGCGGTATGGGCAAGCCGTGTGTTTCCGGTTGCGATGCCGTCAAATTCCCGAACGAGGATGAGGTTGTCATCGGGGACACGACCTTCAAGAAAGGCGACAATATCACTAT